>CALFEY010000310.1 GCA_937958295.1 uncultured Pseudomonadota bacterium | reverse complement strand
CATGCGACAGCCCGAACACCACGATCGACACGCCGTAGATCGCCACCGCGACGAACATGCGCCGGCCCGCGTGCCGTGCGAGCGGGCGGCGCGCCAGCAGCAGCCCCATCGCGAGCGCCCCCACGGCAGGCGCCGCGCGCAGGAAGCCGAGCCCCCACGGTCCCGTGTGGAGGATGTCCTTGGCGTAGATGGGCAGCAGCGCCGTCGCCCCGCCCAGCAGCACGGCGAAGAGATCGAGCGAGATGGCGCCAAGCACGGGCTTCTTGCCCCAGATGAACGCGAAGCCTGCGAACAGCGACTGCAGCGACAGGGGCTCGGCGTTCGCATTGCGGGGCACTCGCGGGATCGCGGCGATGTAGACCGTGGACACCACGAGGAGCACCAGGCAGGTGGCGTAGACGACGGTCGCGCCGAAAACGTAGAGAAATCCTCCCAGCACGGGACCGCCGATCACCGCGAGCTTCAGGAGCGTCGACGTGGCCGCGAAGGCGCGCGGCAACTCCGCGATGCTCACGAGCGCCGGGACGATCGCCTGCTGCGCGGGCATCTGCAGCGCGCGCGCCACACCCATTACGATGCACATGCCGAAGATGAGGTGGCGGTCGACCCAGCCGTGCAGGGTGCCCCAGGCGAGGATGACGGCGGCCACGGCCTGGAGCGCGAGCGCCAGCGCCAGCACGCCGCGTCGATCGGCGCGATCGACCCATTGGCCCGCGGGCAGCGTGAGCAACAGCGCGGGGATGAACTGCATGAGGCCCACGAGCCCCAGGTCCCACGCGCTGCCGGACAGGTCGTAGATCTGCCAGGCCAGCGCCACCATGAGCATCTGGTTGGCCGTGGTCCCGAGCAGGCGGGTCCACAGGAAGTGACGAAAGGCAGGGGAGAACTGCGGGTGCGGCCCCGATCGCCGCGCGGTCGACATGCATCGAATCTAGCACGGTGACCCGGGCCGGCGGCCGTCATCCCGCACGGCGCCCCCCGGGGCAGCCCGACTCGATTCGCGCTGCCCATGGACCCTCGCCTCTGGTATCGCTACCATAGCTGCGTATCATGTCTCGCAAGACCCCCAAGCCATCCGCCCCGCCACCGGCGGCGTCCCCCGCCGCCGGCGCCCCGCGTCACCGCGGCCGCTCCCCGCGCGCCACGGGCAGCGTCACCCTCACCGACGTCGCGCGCCTGGCCGGCGTGTCGCCCATCACCGTATCGCGGGTGGTGAACCGTCCCGGGCTCGTCTCGCCCGACACCGCGGCCCATGTGCAGGACGTGATCGAGCGCACGGGGTACGTACCCAATCTGCTGGCCGGGGGGCTCGCCTCGAAGCGCTCGCGACTCGTGGCAGCGCTGGTGCCGTCGATCACCAACGGCATCTTCGTCGAAGCCGTGCAGGCATTCACGGACCGCCTCTGGGACGCCGGCTATCAGGTGCTGCTGGGCCTGTCCGGCTATCCCGCCACGCGCGAGGATGCGCTGGTCGCCGCGGTATTGAGCCGCCGGCCGGATGCCCTCTACCTCACCGGCATCAACCACTCGGCCGCGACGCGGAAGCTCCTTCTCAATGCGCGCATACCCGTCGTCGAGACGTGGGACATGACGCCCACGCCCATCGATATGCTGGTAGGCTTTTCGCACGAGGCCGTGGGACAGGCGGTGGCGCGACACCTCCTTGCACGCGGGCACCGTGCCTTCGGCCTCGTGTGGGCCGACGACGCGCGGGCACTGGCGCGACAGCGCGGCTTCATGCGTGAGGTGAGCGGAGCCCCTGCGGTGCGAGTGGACGTGGCCACGGTCCCCGCGCCGTCGACCTTGACGCTCGGCCGCCAGGG
Source organism: uncultured Pseudomonadota bacterium (assembly GCA_937958295.1). Classification (GTDB taxonomy): domain Bacteria; phylum Pseudomonadota; class Gammaproteobacteria; order Burkholderiales; family Casimicrobiaceae; genus VBCG01. The sequence continues at coordinate 13,995 of CALFEY010000310.1, read as the reverse complement.
TCTTGCGACCCTGCTCGCTCGCGGCACGCCCACCGCCGTGTTCTGCAGCTCCGACCTTCTCGCGCACGGTGCGCTCGAAGAGGCGCGCGCGCGCGGGATCGCGGTGCCGTCGGCGCTGGCGCTCATGGGCTTCGGCGATCTCGAGTTTGCGCAGCATACCCACCCCGCGTTGTCGACGGTCCACGTCGATCGCGCCTCCATCGGGCGCCGCGCGGCCGAACTCGTACTCGCCCGCATCGACGGTATAGCGCAAGGGCCGAGCGTGATCGACGTAGGCTTTATCATCGTGGATCGCGGGACGACATGAAGGTGTCGGCCGCGCATCACATCGCGCCGCGGCCATATGAAGGTGAACGCAGCCTGCCCGGCGCCACGCGCAGAGGGCACGCCACCGCCGCGCGCGGTTTCTTTGAAGGCGTGGCAACTCCAGGGGAATTCGTAGCGTGAAGAAGCTCGATCTTGCAATCGTCGCGAGTGCGGCACTTGCCGCACTGTGCATCGCGCCTGCCGCGTCCGGGCAGGCCTATCCGACCAAGCCGGTGGAGCTGGTCGTGGCCTTTCAGCCGGGCGGGGGCGTGGACTCGATGGCGCGCGTGTTCGCCGAAGCGGCGCGTCCCCTCTTCCCGCAGCCCTTCGTGGTGGTGAACAAACCCGGCGCGAGCGGCGCGATCGGCCTCACCTATGTGGCGAGCGCGCCCGCCGACGGCTACAAGGTCGCGATGATCTTCGCGGAGCTGCTGACCATCCCGCTGGTGGGCATCGGCAAGGTGAACAGCAGCGAGTTCGAGCCGATCGCGCGACTCGCCTCCGATCCTGGCACGGTCACGGTGCGTGCGGATGCGCCATGGAACAGCGTCGAGGAGTTGATCGCGCATGCCAAGGCCAACCCCGGCAAGGTGACGTTCTCCAATGCGGGCAACGCCTCCATCTCGCACATCGCCGCCGCGGCCCTGGCACAGAAGACAGGGACGCAATTCGTGCATGTTCCCTACCAGGGATCCGGTCCGGCGGTAGTGGGCCTCGTGGGCGGCCAGGTCGATGCCACCGCGGTGAACTATGCCGTGGTCGCGCCGCAGGTGGCGGCCGGAAAGCTCAAGGTGCTCGCGGTGATGTCCGACAAGCGCCTCCCCGCGCAGGACAAGGCACCCACGCTGCGCGAGCGCGGGATCGATGTCACCATCGATGTGTGGCGCGGCATTGCCGTGGCCAAGGATACTGCGAAGGACATCGTGGGCACGCTGCGCGGCCTGGCGGCGAAGGTCATGCAGGATCCCAAGCTCCTCGAGGTGCTGCGGACGCAGAACCTCACCGCTGCCTACCAGGACGGTCCCGACTTCGCCCGTGAGCTGGCGCGGCAGGGCGAATGGTTCAAGCAGACGATTCCCGCGCTCGACCTCAAGAACTAGCGCGCCCAGGGGGGCTTCCGCGCGGAAGCCCCCTCCCCTGCGCCGCCTCGCGCCCTTCCGGGTGACCGACCTAAGCTGGCTTGACGCCTTTGCATGACAGCGCTACCATCGCTCGTCGACGCAGAAGAAGCGAGCCGTCGGCGAGCCGTGCGGAGCGTCGTCGTGGCGTGGCTCGCGCCTGCCCGCCGCTCGGGGCGCTACGATGCCGGTCCCTCTTTCGCTACGGACGCAAGATCATGAAGAAGCTCAATCTCATCGACGGCCAATGGGTGGCCGGCGCCACCGCCACCCCCAACGTCAATCCCTCCAACACAGCCGACGTCATCGACGACTACGCGCAGGCCGATCGCAAGCAGGCGGAGGACGCGATCGCGGCGGCCCGCCAGGCCTTTGGCAAGTGGTCGCAGTCGGGCATCCAGCTGCGTGCCGACATCCTCGACCAGATCGGCAACGAGATCATCGCCCGCAAGGAAGAGCTCGGCACCCTCCTCTCGCGCGAGGAAGGCAAGACCAAGCCCGAAGGCATCGGCGAAGCCGCGCGCGCCGGCTACATTTTCAAGTTCTTCGCGGCCGAAGCGCTGCGCGCCCATGGCGAGATCGTGCCGTCGGTGCGCCCGGGCATCGACGTGGAGATCACGCGCGAGCCGGTCGGCGTGATCGGCATGATCACCCCGTGGAACTTCCCCATCGCGATCCCTGCCTGGAAGATCGCGCCGGCACTGGCCTTCGGCAACTGCGTGGTCATCAAGCCCGCCGACCTCGTCCCGGGATCGGCCTGGGCGCTCGCAGAGATCATCTCGCGCACCGCCCTGCCACCGGGCGTGTTCAACCTCGTCATGGGCCGCGGCTCCGTGGTGGGCGACGCGATCGTCCACTCGCCGCTTGTGGATGCGCTGAGCTTCACCGGCTCGGTGCCTACCGGTCGCAACATCGCCCGCGCCGCCGCGGAATCGATGAAGAAGGTGCAGCTCGAGATGGGCGGCAAGAATCCGCAGGTGGTACTCGACGACGCCGACCTCGACGTGGCCGTGAACGTCGTGCTGCAGAGCGCGTTCTTCTCCACGGGCCAGCGCTGCACCGCGGCCTCCCGCGTGATCGTGACCGCGGGCATCCACGACCGCTTCGTCGAGGCGCTCGCCGCCCGCATGAGCAAGCTCACCGTCGACGATGCGCTGAAGGCCGGCACCGACATCGGTCCCGTGGTGGATCCGTCGCAGCTCAAGCAGGACCTCGACTACGTGAAGATCGCCCAGGACGAGGGCGGCAGGCTCGTGACCGGCGGGCAGCGCCTCACGCGCGCCACCGAAGGCTACTACCTCGCCCCCGCGCTCATCGCCGAGACCACGGCGGCCATGCGGATCAACCGCGAGGAAGTGTTCGGCCCGGTGGCGAGCGTCATCCGCGTGAAGGATTACGACGAGGCGCTCGCGGTGGCCAACGACACGCCGTTCGGCCTGTGCGCAGGCATCGCCACGAGCTCGCTCAAGCACGCCGCGCACTTCAAGCGCAACGCGCAGGTCGGCATGGTGATGGTGAACCTGCCTACCGCCGGCGTGGACTATCACGTGCCCTTTGGCGGCCGCAAGGGCTCGAGCTACGGCCCGCGCGAGCAGGGGACGTATGCGCAGGAGTTCTACACCACCGTGAAGACGACGTACGTCAATCCGGTGTGACGCCATGACCAAGCCACGCAAGACGCCGGAAGAGCTGCGCAGTCACCGCTGGTACGGGGTGAACACTCTGCGCTCGTTCGGCCATCGCTCGCGCACGGCGCAGATGGGCTACTCCCGCCTGGATTACATGGGCAAGCCCGTCATCGCCATCATCAACACGTGGAGCGACATCAATGCGTGCCACACGCACTTTCGCCAGCGGGCGGAGGAGGTGAAACGCGGAATCTGGGAAGCCGGCGGCTTCCCGGTGGAGATGCCGGCGATCTCGCTGTCCGAGCCGTTCCAGAAGCCCACCACGATGCTCTACCGCAACCTGCTCGCGATGGAGACCGAGGAGCTCCTGCGCAGCTACCCCGCCGACGGCGCGGTGCTGATGGGTGGCTGCGACAAGACCACGCCCGCCCTCGTGATGGGCGCGCTGTCGATGAACCTGCCGTCCATCTTCGTGCCGGCCGGCCCCATGCTGCGCGGCGATTACCGGGGCGAGTTCCTCGGCAGCGGCAGCGACGTATGGAAGTACTGGGCCGAGCTGCGCGCGGGCAACATCACCGAGGACGACTGGCGGGAAATCGAGGACGGCATTGCCCGCTCGCCCGGCCATTGCATGACGATGGGCACGGCCTCCACGATGACGAGCGCGGCCGAAGCCATGGGCCTCACACTGCCTGGCGCGGCCTCCATCCCGGCGCCCGACTCGCGGCACGCGCAGATGGCCACGCAATCGGGCCGGCGCATCGTCGACATGGTGTGGGAGGACCTCGCCATCCGCGACGTGGTCGATGCCCGCGCGATCCACAACGCGGTGACCACCGTGCTCGCCCTCGGCGGCTCGACCAACGCGGTGGTGCACCTCATCGCGATCGCCCGCCGCGCGCGCGTGCCGCTCGACCTCGACCGCTTCGATGCGCTCGCGCGCCGCACGCCCGTGATCGCCAACGTACGCCCGGCGGGTCGCTACCTCATGGAAGACTTCTTCTACGCCGGGGGCTTGCGCGGCATGCTGGCCCGGCTCGCCGACCTGCTCGAGGCCTCCGCCCTCACGGTGAACGGCCGTACGCTGGGCGCCAACATCGAGGGCGCCGCGGTGTTCAACGACGACGTGATCCGCACGCGCGCGAAGCCCCTCGTGGCCGACAGCGGGCTCGCGGTGTTGCGCGGCAACCTCGCGCCCGACGGCGCGGTGATCAAGCCGCCGGCGATGGAGCCGCACCTTGCGCGCCATCGCGGCCCGGCCGTGGTATTCCGCGACTACAACGACATGGCTGCGCGCATCGACGATCCCGACCTGCCGGTGACCCGCGACAGCGTGCTCGTGCTGCAAAGCGCGGGGCCGCAGGGCGCGCCGGGCCTGCCCGAGTGGGGCCAGCTCCCGCTGCCGAAGAAGCTCCTGCAGCAAGGGGTGCGCGACATGGTGCGCATCTCCGACGCGCGCATGAGCGGCACGAGCTACGGGGCCTGCGTGCTCCACGTGTCGCCCGAGTCGCATGTGGGCGGCCCGCTCGCGCTCGTGCGCGACGGCGACATCGTCGCCCTCGACGTCCCCGGCCGCACGCTCACGCTCGAGGTGGACGCCGCCGAGCTCGCGCGACGCAAGGCGGCGTGGGTGCCGCCGAAGCCGCACTACACGCGCGGTTTCGGCACGCTCTACCAAAAACACGTCACGCAAGCCCACGAAGGCTGCGACTTCGACTTCCTCGAAGAGGGAAGCGCGGACACGGCCGATCCGGAGATCCACTAGCCGTCACCCAAGGAGGACGCATGACCCCGCGCACCACGCTCGCCCGTACCTGCCTCGCCGTTGTCGCCCTTGCCGCTGTTGCCGTCGCCTCGCTCGCGTCCGCACAGCCCTATCCGGTGCGGCCCATCACGTACGTGGTGCCGTTCACGCCCGGCGGCACCACCGATGTGATCGGCCGCACGATCGGCGAGGGCCTCACCACCGCGTTGGGTCAACCGGTGGTGATCGAGAACAAGCCGGGCGCCGGCGGCGCCGTGGGCGCGGAGTTCGTGGCCAAGGCCAAGCCCGACGGCTACACGCTCCTGGGCGGCACCATCAGCACGCACGCGATCAATGCGAGCCTGTACAAGAACCTCCCCTATGACCCGGTGAAAGACTTCGAGCCGGTCACGCTCGTGGGCTTCATCCCCAACGCGCTGTACGTGAATCCGAACATCGGTGTGAATTCGGTGGCGGACCTCGTCGCCTACCTCAAGAAGAATCCCGCCAAGGCCACCTTCGCGTCCTCCGGGGCGGGCACGTCCACGCACCTCGCCGGCGAGCTGTTCGGCGACCTCGCCGGCATCAAGCTCACGCACATCCCGTACAAGGGTACGCCGCAGGCGTTCACCGACGTCGTGGGCGGCCAGGTCACCTTCATGTTCGACCAGCTCACCGCGGGGCTACCGCTCGTCAAGGGCGGCAAGCTCAAGCTCCTCGCCGTCACCAGCCCCACGCGCACATCGCTGTCGCCGGACACGCCCACGATGGTCGAGGCCGGCGTGCCCAACTTCGAGATGGTGTCGTGGCAGGCGGTGTACGCGCCCAAGGGCACGCCCAAGGCGGTAGTGGACAAGCTCAACGCCGAAATCGTGAAGGTGCTGAAGTCCCCGGCCGTGACCGACAAGCTGATGGGCGCCAACGGCATGACGGTGGTGGCCTCGTCGCCGGCCGAGCTCACGGCGCTCATGCAGAAGGAAATCCCGCGCTGGGCCGACCTCGTCAAGAAGTCCGGCGCGCAGGCCAACTGACCTCCCCCTTCCGGAAACCTGCCATGGAACTGTCCGACCTCACGCGTGCCCGCCTGTCCAGGGTCAGCACGGCCACGCTGTGCACGCAACTCTTCAAGCGCGGCTTCCGCAACGTCTTCATGCAGGGCGTGGGGCAGCTCACCGAGCCTACCGGCGGCAACCTCGTGGGGCCGGCCTTCACCATGCGCAGCATCCCGGCGCGCGAAGACCTCGACCAGCTGTCGGCCTTCGACAATCCAGACCATCCCCAGCGCAAGGCAATCGAAAGCGTGCCGGTAGGCCACGTGCTCGTGCTCGACTGCCGCGGTGAGCAGCGGGTGGCCTCCGGCGGACAGATCCTCACCACGCGACTCATGGTCCGTGGCGCCGCCGGGCTCGTCTCGGACGGCGCGCTGCGCGACAGCGGCGCCATCGCTCAGATGGACTTCCCGGTCTACTGCGCGGGAGGTGCCGCACCGCTCAACCTGCTCATGCATCACGCGCTGGAGCAGAACATCCCCATCGGTTGCGGGGGCGTGGCCGTGTACCCGGGGGACGTGATCGTGGGCGACGACGAGGGCGTGGTCGTGATTCCTCGCCACCTGGCCGACGAGGTCGCGGAGCAGGCCGAGGAGCAGGAGAAGATGGAAGCCTTTGTGCTTGAGCAGGTGCGGGCCGGCGCCAGGCTGGCGGGTACCTATCCGCCGAGCGAGGAGACGAAGGCGGCGTTCGCAGTGTGGCGCAAGGAGCGCGGGATCTAGGGTCTACCTGGCGGGCACTAGGTGCCCTGCCCGGTCCGCGCCCGGACCGCGACGATGATCGGTACGAGGATCGTCGCGACGATCCCCGCAGCGAACCCGTTGTTGTACAGGTTGAGACCCGCGTGCAGGGGGCCTACCGTCTGCGCCGCGGCGCCATGCAGCACGCCCGCGACGATGCCCCAGTGCCACCCGAAACGTCCCGCGATCGGCGCGAGCGTGGTCCCGAACAGCGCCGCGAGCAGGAACGATGGCGTGCTCGCCTGCCATGACGTCCCGAGCGTGCCGAGGAATACGCCGAGCATGACGGGGACCACATTGCGTGGATGCTTGCCGAAGGCCGCGAAGCCCACGATCGTGAAGATGGCGCCGACGACGGGACCGTTGAGGTCGCCACCCACGAGCAACACGTAGGCCACGCCCAAGAGGCCGCAGAGGCCCATGTTGGCGAGGGCGGCACCGAACCCGGCTTCGGCGATGAAGTCGCTAGGCGACTGGCCGGACATCCCCACGATCCGGCGCAGCCCCGCCAGGAGATCGCGATCGAACCAGAAGCCCGCGGCGATGAGCGCCAGGAACAAGGCGCAAAGGAATGCGCCCAGCACGACATTGTTGCCGCTGGTCCAGATGAAGACCGGATCCGCGACGAAGCCATGCGCCTTGTACAGCGCCACCACCACGGTGCCCACCAGCCCGGCCGCGAAGCCCATGTTGTAGAGGCTGAACCCCATGTGCGCCTTGAAGACCTGCGCCGCCACGGGCGAGAGCACGAAGCCGATGGCAAGCGCGGTCACCACGCCGAGCGGCAGGCTCGCCGAGAGCGGAAGCGTGGTGCTGAACAGGATCTCCGAGAAGATCGGAGCGAGCGCCACGCCGAAGAAGGCCGTGTTGATGTTCGCGGCAAACGCCTCGCCCTTGAAGCGGGAATACAAGTACACGCCGGCGACGATGAACCAGATGTTGAGAAGGTTCTTGCCGAAGAGCGCGAAGCCCAGGACCAGGAAGAGGCACGCCACCGCGGCCCCGGTCATCTTCGCGCCCGCCAGGTGATACACCAGGCATGCGCACAACGTCAGCAGGCCGGCATTGACGAAGCTCGCGCCCACGCCGCCCACGCCGAAGTAGTCCGTGAGCAGCGTGTCGCGAGAGGTGACGATGGCGACGAGCCCGCGGACGATCGCGCCGGGCGAATCGATGGCGAAGCCGAACAGCACGAAGGCCGCGGCCACCGCGGCGACCACGCGCAGGATCGCGCGGTCCGCCACCTGCGCGCTCGCGGATACCTCGGGGTCCACCAATGCGCCTACGCCCGCGGCGTCGCGCGCAACCAAAATTTAGTTGCCGGCCGCGGCCGCTGCGTATATATATTGACGGCCATCGGCGCGACGCGTGCGAGGTTATCCGCGCCGCCCGAGGCCGCGCACACCGCCACCCGGCGGCATCGCGCCGCACGAGCCGCGCCCAACCCGCTTTCGTCGGACAACCCCATGAACCTCACACCACGAGAATTCGACAAGCTCATCGTCTATATGATGGCCGAGGTGGCGCTCAAGCGCAAAGCCCAGGGGATCAAGCTCAACCATCCCGAGGCCGTCGCCGTCATCTCGGCGGCCGCGCTCGATGGCGCCCGCGCCGGCAAGACCATCGAGGAGGTCACGCGGGCCGCCCGCTCGGTCCTCACCAAGAACGACGTGATGGAGGGCATCGCGGACATGGTGCCGATGGTTCAGGTGGAAGCCGTCTTCACCGACGGCAGCCGTCTCGTGACCGTGCACACCCCGATCCAGTAACCCGCGCGACAGGAGACCAGCGATGGCCAGCGTCAAGTCGTACCCGAGTGCCGGACCGGACGTCGATCCCGCCACGCTCAAGGTGCCGATCGGCGGCTACGTCTGCAGCAAGGATCCGGTGCCCTTCCACGAGGACCTCCCGGTGACGGTGCTCAAGGTCCGCAATACCGGCGACCGGCCGATCCAGATCGGCTCGCATTTCCACTTCTTCGAAGTCAATCGCGCGCTGGAGTTCGACCGGTCCGCGGCCTTCGGCCAGCACCTCAACATTCCCGCCTCGACCGCTCTGCGCTTCGAGCCCGGCGACGAACGCGAAGTCAAGCTCGTGCCCTACGGCGGCAAGCGCGGCGTGTACGGCTTCAACAACCTGGTCGACGGTGCCACCGGCGGCAAGGACGCCGCCGCGCGCAAGGCAAAGGCCGTGGCGCTGGCCGCCAAGCGCGGCTTCCGCTCGTCCTCCTCCGGCGCCAAGCGCGGCTAGCGCTCCCTAACGTCACCCGAGACTCCGATGGCAATCAGTTCACGCAACGAGTACGTGGGTTTGTTCGGCCCCACCAAGGGCGATCGCATCCGGCTCGGCGATACCGGACTGTTCGTCGAGATCGAGCGCGACCTGCGCGGCAAGCCGGGCGACGAGATCGTCTTCGGCGGCGGCAAGAGCATGCGCGAAGGCATGGGCATGGACAACCGCATCACGCGCGACGGCGGTGCGCCCGACCTCGTGATCACCAACGTCACCATCATCGACGCCGTGCTCGGCGTGGTGAAGGCGGACGTCGGCATCAAGGACGGCCGCATCTGCGGCATCGGCAAGGCCGGCAATCCGCAGACGATGGACGGCATCACGCGCGGCCTGGAGTGTGGCCTTGCCACCGATGCGATCTCCGGCTCGCACCTCATCCTCACCGCGGCCGGCATCGACAGCCACATCCACTTCATCTCCCCGCAGCAGGCCTACGCCGCGCTATCCAACGGCACCACCACGCTCATCGGTGGCGGCACGGGACCGTCCGACGGCTCGAGCGCCACGACGGTGACGCCAGGCCCGGGCAACATCCGCAGCATGCTGCGCGCCTTCGAGGGTTGGCCGGTGAACGTGGGCATCCTCGGCAAGGGCCACGGCCATGGCAAGGCGGCACTCGTCGAACAGGTCGAGGCGGGCGCGGTGGGCTTTAAGTGCCATGAGGATTGGGGCACCACGCCTGCGGTGCTGCGCTCCGCGCTCACGGTGGCCGACGAGATGGACGTGCAGGTGTGCATCCACACCGACACGCTGAACGAATCGGGCTTCGTCGAGGACACGATCGACGCCTTCGAGGGGCGCACCATCCACTCGTTCCACACCGAAGGCTCGGGTGGCGGCCACGCGCCGGACATCATCCGGATCGCGGCCTTGCCCAACGTGCTGCCCTCCTCGACCAATCCCACGCTCCCCTACGGCATCAACTCGCAGGCGGAGCTGTACGACATGATCATGGTGTGCCACCACCTGAGCCCCGACATCCCGTCGGACGTGGCATTCACCGAAAGCCGCATCCGTGCGGAGACCATCGCCGCGGAGAACGTGTTGCACGACCTGGGCGTGATCTCCATGTTCTCCAGCGATTCGCAGGCCATGGGGCGCATCGGCGAATGCTGGCTGCGCACGATCCAGACAGCCGATGCCATGAAGACCGGTCGCGGCAAGCTGCCCGAGGACGCCGCCGGCAACGACAACTTCCGCGTGCTGCGCTACGTCGCCAAGATCACCATCAACCCGGCCGTGGCGCACGGCATCTCGCATGTGCTGGGCTCCGTCGAAGTGGGCAAGGTGGCCGACCTCGTGCTGTGGGACCCTGCCTTCTTCGGGGCCAAGCCCAAGCTCGTGCTCAAGAACGGGGTGATCAGCTGGTCGCTCATGGGCGACCCGAACGCGTCGCTGCCCACGCCGCAGCCGGTGTACTACCGCCCGATGTTCGGCACCATGGGCTACGCCCTGGCCGACAGCTGCGTCACGTTCGTATCGCAGGCAGCGCACGACGCCGGCATTCGGGAGCGACTCTCCCTCAACCGGCAGGTCATGCCGGTGCACAACACCCGCAAGATCGGCAAGGCCGACATGGTCCGCAACGCCGGCATGCCGGACATCGCCGTCGATCCGGAGACGTTCGCCGTCAAGGTCGATGGCAAGCATGCCACCGTGAAGCCGCTCACCACGGTCTCGCTCAACCAGAAGTACTTCTTCAGCTGACCGGGGCGCATCTTGATTCTCGTAGAAGCCGTGCTGGGCAATGCCGCCGACGCGCCGTGGAAGGCGCGCCTCGCCGGGGTGACCGTGGACACCCTCGCGCTCGATCACTGGGAAGCGCAGAAGAATCGCTTTCGCAAGCGCTCCAGCAGCGGTCTCGAGCTCGCCGTCTCGCTCGATCGCGGCACCTTCATGCGCGACGGCGACGTGCTGGTGTTCGACGAGGCCGCCGGCCGCGCGGTGGTGACCAGGATCAGCCTGCGCGACGTGATGGTGGTAAGCCTCGAGGATATGACGACCCTCTCGCCGGAGATCATGCTGCGTACCTGCGTGGAGCTCGGGCACGCGCTCGGCAACCAGCACTGGCCTGCGCTGGTCAAGGGAAACCGCGTCTTCGTCCCGCTCACCGTCGACCGCAAGGTGATGGCGTCCGTGATGAATACCCACCGGTTCGAGGGCATCCGCTACGAGTTCGTCCCTGGGGACGAGGTCGTGCCCTATCTCGCGCCACACGAGTCGCGGCGCCTGTTCGGCGCGGCCGAGGGACCGATCCACACGCACACGCAGGAGCGATACGTCGCGGTGGACGCGGACACGGGCCGCGCTTACGGGCTCGCACCCACACGCGCCGCGCGATGACCGCGCACGCCGTGGGCCTGGCCCGCGCGCTGCAGTTTGGGGAATCGATGTTCCCCGTTGGGGGATTCGCCTTCTCCAGCGGCCTCGAATCGGCGATCCAGAAGGGCGTGGTCCGCGACCACGCGACGCTGCGTGATTTCGCCCGCACGGCCGTCGACCAGGCTGCGCAGGGCGATGGCATCGGCGTGATCTTTGCGCATCGCGCCGCGCTGCGCGGCGACCTCGATGCGCTGGCCGCGATCGATGCGCAGCTTTTCGCGCGTAAGCTCTCCGGCGAAACCCGCACGATGTCCGTGCGCATGGGCAAGAAGTTCGCCGAGATCAGCGCGCAGATCCTCGCCGAGCCGCTCGTCGTGCGCTGGCGCGAGTGCATCGATGCCGGCACCACCCCCGGCTGCTATCCCGTGGCGCTCGCCGTCAACTTCGCGGTGCAGGGCCTCTCGGAGCACGATGCGTTCGTGGTCCATCAGTTCGGGGTAACGAGCACGATCCTCGGTGCCGCGCTGCGCCTCATGAAGGTGAGCCACATCGACACGCAAAGGATCCACTACGAGCTGCTCGCGGGTACCGACGCCGCCTACGACCGCGCCGCAGCCTCGAGCCTCGCCGACATGGCAGGCTTCGCCCCGCTCATCGAGATCCTCGCGGCCGTGCACGTCAAGGCGCACGTGCGGCTGTTCATGAACTAACGCATTCCTGGAGCAACACGCAATGAAGAAGATCACGCGCATTGGAATCGGTGGTCCCGTCGGGTCCGGCAAGACCGCCATCGTCGAGGCCATCACGCCCAAGCTGCTCGACCTCGGCATCAAGGTGCTCATCATCACCAACGACGTGGTGACCACCGAGGACGCCAAGCACGTGCAGCGCACACTGAAGGGCATCCTCCTCGAAGAGCGCATCCTGGGCGTGGAAACCGGCGCCTGCCCCCACACTGCGGTGCGCGAGGACCCCAGCATGAACCTCGCGGCGGTCGAGGACATGGAGGCGCGCTTCCCCGACGGGGACATCGTTCTCATCGAGAGCGGCGGCGACAACCTCACGCTCACCTTCTCCCCAGCGCTGGTCGACTTCTTCATCTACGTCATCGACGTCGCGGCCGGCGACAAGATCCCGCGCAAGAACGGCCCCGGCATCAGCCAGTCGGACATCCTCGTGATCAACAAGACCGACCTCGCGCCTCACGTGGGCGCCAGCCTCGAGGTGATGGATCGCGATTCGAAGATGATGCGCGGCGACAAGCCGTTCCTCTTCACCAACTGCAAGACGGGTGAGGGCATCGACCGCCTGGTCGACCTCATTCGCAGCGATCTCCTGTTCGACCTCAGCGTGGCCGACCGTCACGTGGCGTGATGCGCGACGCCCACGGCCCCTCTCCGGCCGCGGCTTCGATCGCGGCCGCCGAGCTCGGCCGTGACGCACCCGAGCTCGCGGCGTACCAGGACGAGCCGGCGCAGATGCCGAGCGGCGTGCCGGGCAAGTCGGGGTACCTGCATCTTGGCCTCGAGCGGCGCGACGAGCACACCATCCTGGCCGACCTCGCGCTCCGCTCGCCCTACATGGTGCAGCGGGTGCTCTACCCCGAGCCCGCGATGCCCGACCTCGCGTGGCTGTTCGTGATCACCACGTCCGGATGCGTGCTGCAGGGCGATCGGCTCACCCTCGAGGTCACGGCCGGACCGGGCGCCCGCGCGCACGTGACCACGCAATCGGCCACCAAGCTGCACAGCATGGATGCGAACTACGCCACGCAGGCACAGGCATTCACGCTCGCCGAGGGCGCCTACGTCGAGTTCCTGCCGGAGCCGCTCATCCCGCACCGGCGCGCCCGCTTCCTGAGCGACACGCGCATCTCGATCGACCCTACGGCCACGCTGCTGTACGGTGAGATCCTCCAGTCCGGTCGCAAGCACCATCATCCCGACGAAACCTTCGGCGCGACGCTCCTATCGCTCGCCATGAGCGCGCAGCGCCCGGATGGTCGCGTCCTCTTCAGCGAGAAGCTCCTGGTCGAGCCCGCGCGGCGCCCGCTACGACAGACGGGCGTCATGGACGGGTTCGACGTGTTCGGCAACGTCGTGCTGTTGACGCCCCCGGAACACGCGGCGCGCGTGCTCGCCCGCACGGATGCGGTGGTGGATCACGCGGAGGGCGTGGCGTTCGGCGCCTGCCGCCTGCCCAACGATGCCGGCGTCATCTTCAAGGTCCTTGCGCGCGAGACCGCGCAGGTCAAGGCCGTGGTGCGCGAGTTCTGGGCGACGGCGCGCGAAGCAGTGACCGGCGTCGCGCTATCGCCGCCGTTCTTCTGGCGCTAGGGCCTGTCGCCCGGCGACGTCATTGCAGGCAAGCAGGAGAAGGACATGACGCGACTTCTTGAAGGGTGGGAGGCCCGTAGCGCATCGTCGCCGGCGTTGCGCTTCATCGATGCCTGCCTGCGGGGCGTGGGGCAGGTGATGTTCCAGAACCATCCGCTGTCAGGCCTCCTGTTCCTCATCGCCATCGGCTGGGGCAGCTACGCCGCGCGCGCGCCCGGGATCGCCCTCGCCGGGGCGTTGGCGCTGGTCACGGGCACGGCCACGGCCTACTGGCTTCGCGCTGACCGCGAGGACATTCACGCCGGCCTCTTCGGATTCAACGCCTATCTCGTTGGACTGGCCGTGGCCACGTTCCTGGTGCCCTCGACCGTGATGTGGGTGTACGTCGTGCTGGGCGGCGGAGTATCCACCGTGGCCATGCTCGCGGAAAGTGCATCGCACAGGCTGTCTGCGCGAGCGA
>CALFEY010000309.1 GCA_937958295.1 uncultured Pseudomonadota bacterium | reverse complement strand
ACCATCTTCGACATCCATCACCATCTGTTCAAGACGGTAGTCACCGGACGCTTACTCATCGAGTCCTGGCGGAAGCATTACAACGCCGTGCGCCCGCACTCCAGCCTCGACTACTTGACCCCGCATCAGCACCATCCGCAAGCGTTAATCCCTCAACCCCGAGCCATTCTCCAGGAATAGCCGTTCGAAAATTTAAGGGCAGGTCACGGCAGGTTGCGGGACGAATGCCTCAACGAGCATTGGTTCACCAGCTTGGCCCACGCCCAAGCGGTAATCGCCCTCTGGGTGCGGGAATACAACGAGGAAAGACCGAAGGCGGGGCTTGGGGGGCTGACGCCTGCCGCCTACGCCAAGCAGCTTGTCGCAAAGACGGTTATATTCACCTTGGACTCCAACGTCGAGTGCTACTGAAACCGGGGGGGCGTCGCGTGTACTGAACGCCACTTGGATGGTCGCCTGGCTCAGAAGCGTTCAGCAAGTATGACCTGCCGATGAATGCGTCGCAACCGTTAAGCTAGTACGTCGCTCCGCTCCTTCGCTATCTCCAGATCCGAAGCGTCACGAGATCCCCAGGAGGGCCGAGATTTTTCAAAGACTTCATCGACCCGGTTCCACCAATCAATCTGAACATCGGACAATCTAGCTACCGTGTCGCCCGAGTCTGGTGCGAGACGGTGCGCTTGACGCCAAATGGCCTCCAGCGCCAATGCCTTTCGCGCGTACCACGCCTCCCACGCCGCGGGACGGAGCGCCTTCTCTGCGATGGATATTGCTGAAGGTACAGTAGCCAGTACGATGAGGAGCGGTTTGAGAACGCCAAGAGGAGAGTTATCTGCGCTCGCATACGCTAGTAATGCGACCCCGATCGCGCTGAGCGCGGAAGCAGCAACCAACGCGTGTCCGAAACGATTGTTCCGAGTCGCGCGCCCCCGGGCCTCATCAATCGCCGCGCGAAGTCCGTCGACATTCTTAACACTGATGGTGGAAGTCGGCATACGATGCTCCTTCGTAGTCAACATTAGTGCGCCTTGACCAAAGTCGCATTTCGTCGCGATGGTCCACCAAGTGCGCTCAACCGCTTGCACTGATCAAAACGCATCGAACACCGCGATCCGACGCCAAGCTCGCGCTAGACGATGGAACTTACTGTGTGCGTACCTTAAGCGCGTTCTGAACGTTCACACCTTCGAACCTCTTTGCAAGCGCATCCGCTGTAGCCAAACTCTTCGGATCTGCTACTGACCCATACAAGTAAATCGTTCCCGTTTGGAGAAAATTGGGTTACGCCTTCACAGACTCGTAGTCTCCGACACCCATCTCCTTTATTTTGAGCAATAGCTTGGAGGATGAAACGGAGGTCGTTCCTGCCTCCACAAACTGCTCGTATAGCCCGCGGGGGGCGGATGCCTTGAGGTAGCCATCCAATGCTCTACGATCAACATCGGGAAGATCCGCCAAAGAGCCGACGACAAAGCTCGCGCCCGGATCCGCTGCGTTCAGGGTGGACACGTATCTCGCAACCGATTGATGCCATGCGACATGCCGGAAACCGGCGGAACGTTGCGCTACGGATGCCGAAGGTACGTGCCTTCGCGACGAGTCTCACAGCGACATCAAGCGAGCGACCCATTTCTCTAGGCCTCGTGCGGAGGAGCTACGACACAACTTCGGTCATTTCGCCACACCGGCACGTGACCGTCTGACGAGGTTACGACACCTTCCGCCACACTTGCGCGCCTAGGACTATCGCGGACCCATGTTCCAGCGTTGGATGCGAATGCGCAGCCAACCACGCAATCCCGGGCGCTGTTTAGCCGGGGAGTTTGTCGGAATCAGAAACGTTAAGGCGTCCGCTTCGTACTCAGCCTTGGCAGGGGTCTTCGCGATGTTAGGCGTTTCACTTTGGTAGCCGTAAAACATAACCCAGCCCCCTGGCACATCCGCCTTAGGAACAGCCTCCACGATAACCTGATCTCGGAACAGGTATCCACCTTCGAAGTGCTTCTTCAACCAAAGACGTCCGTCTATTTCGTAGTCGGGAACCAGCACTCCCACATCAAACGCAAATGCAACCGACCTGTTCTTGGCAACACTCTTGTTTGGATCCAAGAAGATCGAGAATAGGTGGGGACTATGCCGTCTACTGGGCTTGCGAACGTCGTCTACCTTTGGAAACAGTTCGTCGTACGTTCTCTGAATTGCAGAGTTTTCGCGAATGGTCCTTCGATGCATTTGCCATTGAGTTCCACGCAACGTTGCGACAACTTCGAAGCGATAGGAAGCGCGAACCTCATGTCCGGCTTTGTACTCAGCTTCTACCTCTTTCGGTAACGTAACGTCCTCCACGTCGAAGTAGCCGTCGGCGCGAACAGCTCCGAACAGGAATCGAGTGAGGTTCTGGAACCCTTCTTCGGAGTTCACGATCCCATAGTGCCCAGAGTGACTGCGGAACGCAAATGCGCGAGGTGATTGTTCGCGAATGTCACCTTGCTTGCTAAACGTTGTCGCATTCGCGATCCGCACGAGACCATCACTCTCTTCACCGACGGCCCACGAGGATAGGCCCTTTACGGCAGTGTAGTCTCCGGGATTACTCCCAACGAGATTGAAGACATAGGATGCGGGAAAACTCACCAACTCCGCGGCGCTATCCGATGTCGGAGGCAGGTTCAGATACTGGAGCATGCGCGATCGGTTAAAGTTGGTGGCCTCACCGAGGGCCGCCCACCCAGGTACATTGCGCACAACGCGAAGGTCGATGCCGTTATGCGGCGTCGCGTAGGTGAATACCTTGTCGACAAGGCGGCGGGCATCTGCCGAACCCAACGCCGGATTCTGTAAGAATGCACGGCAGACTAGACCACCCATGGAGTGAGCCACAAGATACACACGGAAGTCCTCTTCGGTTACACCATTGTCCACAGCCTTACCGGTGATCGGGTGCTTACCGCCGGCAGTGCAAATCAACGTCCGCAGTCGCAATATGAGGTCACTTAGCCCTTTGGCGAACTCCTCGATGGGGTGCGACCCGCCGTCGCCGAAGTCCTGGGATGCGGCGTCGTAGTAGCGAAAGATCGTTATCGACTGGTACGGAAGTGTGAGGTCGGTTCGAAATGGCTTCGTACGATCGTCCCTTGTTGCCTCCGTAAGATCTTCGCCGTCCACGTACACATCGTCGTAGCGAGCGTTTGAGAGAACTTGGGCGCCGTTCTCTAAGGTGTAAACAAGCTCATCACGCAACCTCACCAAGGGGGACTCGAAGTAGAACCGTCGCGTCGTCCCATCCCAAACGCGACGCGATTTGGTTGATCCAATGTTAAAGCCCATGTATGGATCGCCTACTGTTTCCTCTATCTCATCCTGCGTACCGGCAAAGCCTCGCACGTAGATGACTGGATGATATGGATGATGTTTGTTCGGCACTGATAGCCTCCCTCGCTCGCGCTTCCGCGCAGGGGTTGCAGAATTCCGATCCGCGTGCGGTGTGGCAACGCTCGACGCAATGCGCCTTGCTTCTCTTCACGGCACTACATCCGGCCGGGCTAAACCGAAGGCTTGAGCGGGTCTCCGGTCCGGCTATACGATATATTGCGCCGGTCAGTCTCCCTCAGGCAATGGCGCTTTGTTCTAGATATCTATCGGAGCTAGTCCCCAACAGCCTTGATCGGCGCGCTTCGAAGTCAGACTTAGCAAGCGTTGCGCAGCGGGGGACATCGGCCTTCCGCCGCGCTGAAATGCCTTGGCATCGCGTACCCCTTCAGCAACGATCGGGGCAACGATGCGCTGAGTCGCGGGCGCTTGGCGCATGTGTTCGACGATGCGGCTATCATGCGGCCGCGAATGTTCCTATACTCCCCCAGGCGACGGGGCGGCGCTGGACAAGGACTACCCCAACTTCACGTGCGACGGCGACGGAAGGCTCCCGAACGCCCGCGCCGCCCCCGTCACCGCGGCCCGCATCGCTCCATTGACGGCCTCGAGCAACCCGGCCTCCAGCGCCGCGCGCTCCTCGGGCTCCATCGTCACGCCGTGGATCTTCACCGCCACGACCTGATACCGCGCATCAACCGTCACCGACACCCTCTCCCCCTCGACCGAATACGTCTCCGCTGCCCGCTTCTTCAGCGCCTCCGCAAGATCCTCCAGCGTTGGTGACTTATCCATCGGCAAACCTCCTCAACATTCGATCCGAAAGAACACCTCCACCTGCGGCGCGGTCCCCGTCGCCG
This sequence comes from uncultured Pseudomonadota bacterium, assembly GCA_937958295.1. Taxonomy (GTDB): domain Bacteria; phylum Pseudomonadota; class Gammaproteobacteria; order Burkholderiales; family Casimicrobiaceae; genus VBCG01. The sequence goes on along the minus strand of CALFEY010000309.1, from coordinate 26,542 downwards.
CCATCTTGCTCTGGCACCGCCATCCCTTGTTCATCACCGGCTTCTGCGGAAAGGGCGCGACACGCGTCACCGGGTCCACCGCCACGTCGAGGCGCAGCTCTTCGTTGTGCACGATCCAGTCGCCCGGCGACGAGGCCACCACCTTCACCGACGACACCCGCATGTCGTTGGCCACGAACACGCTGTAGAGGTTCACCGCCACCACCCATCGCACCACACCGCCGATGGCTTGTTGGTACGCCGTGAACACGAAGTGCCATTCGTCGCCGGTGGCATATCCGCGCAAGTCGACGGTGCGCACGGCCGACGCGTACTGGCGGCCGTTCAACTCCCGTACCGCCTGGAGCCGAACCTGCGATCGCCCATGGCCCAGTGGGATGTCGATAGTGCCGCTCGACGCGGCTCCGCCGGGCAGGAGATCGTTGGCCACGCCGCCTTCCATGAACTGGATGAGCGACAGGCGCGTCTCGGGCGGGTTGTCCAGCGCGTCGTAGATGATGCTCGTGCGCCCGCTCGCGCACCCCTCGGTGATGGTGGCGCGCAGGTCGTAGAGCAGCGGCTCGGTGATCTCGAGGCCCCGGTACTTCGTAAAGGGCGTGGAGAAGGCGTCGAGCCGACCATGCGCGGAGAGCTTGGATAGCGCCCGCCGCCACAGATGGAACGGGCCGCCCACGGAGGGGCTGTACAGCTTCTCGAGGTCGGCCTGCGACCGGGTGTGGCGCTGGCCCCAGTGCACGATGATGTCCCGGTTGAGCGACTCGGCATCGATGCGGTCCATGAACGTCTTCGTGCCTTCTACTCGCGACAATCCCGCGATCTCGATCGAGCAGGTGGACGGCCATCGTTCCATCGCGAGATAGGCTGGCGTGGACGTCATGAATCGCATGCTGATGTAGCCGCCGAATCCATCGCCGTCGTCGGCCAACGCCTTGACCTGGTCCAGCACGTAGTCGATGAACGACACGAGCGACGGCGAGGTGGCGTCCATGAAGAACTCGATGGAGTCCCCCGGGGCGAGGCAGCCTTTGTTGACGTAGCTGTGCCGGTCCATGACCGCATAGCTGATCGCGGGGCGCTCGAGCTCGCCGTGCTGGCTGTTGGCACCCGCCCAGTACATGAGCTGCACGATCGAGCCGGCGTGCATGTCCGAGAACGTGTTGATGAGCGAGGAGATGAAATCGCCGAAATGCATCGTGGTGGGCAGTCGCGCCACGATGGCGGTGAGCAGGAGGATCCACGTCTCCGCGAACAGCGCGACACGGCCCGCGATGGCCTGCTGGGAGCGCAGCGTGGTGGCAAGCGGGATGTTACCCACCAGCAGCGCGGCATCGATCGCCGCTTCCAGCAGCCCGTAGGCAATGAGCGCGTCGTTGCGGATGTCCTCCAACGTGCTGTTCATGTCGTCCATGAACTGCCGCACCCAGTTGGCATTGCTGCACGGGTCGCGGAACCGGCCGGGCGGATCTTGCTGCTTCTCGAGCTCGGGCGTCTTACCTTGGTTCGCCCCGGCCCGCTCCGCCCGCCCGAAGTACACGGGGGCGGCGGTCGTGCCCTGGTTGGCCGCTTGCAGCGGCACCGCGGCGCGGGTGTAGATCCAGCAGCGGTACCGATCACCCTTGAGGCTCGCGTACAGCGCGACGAGCGCGAGCGGCAGGCCGCCGAGCAGGCCCGCACCGAACGTCCACGCCACCGTGTGCCAGTCGAACTCGGGCTTGGGATACACGTCGACGTCGATGCGCGCGAAGCGCTGGGACAGGAGCGCGATCCGCCGCGGATCGGACGTGTTGGTGAGCCACGTCTTCACCTCGTCCCAGTACAGGCTCGAGTCGATCTTCTCGTCGAGCGCAAACTGGCGCACGGCGCGCACCACCATCGAGTAGATGAGGCCCATGCGGCCGCACGACACGATCGCGGCGCGCATCATGTCGTCGCTGCGCAGCACGATGATGTCGCGGTCGCGAACGTCGTTGCGGGGATAGGCCTGGGTGTTGAGCAGGTCCTCGTCGACGAGCGGAAAGGGATCGGTCGTGGGCAGGATCGTCTGCCGCTCGATCCAGTACTCCTGGCCGTCCGGCGCGATGAGGTGGAGGGCCACCACCGCATCGGAGATGGACGACGCCATCACGTCGCCGCCGTGCGTGGCCGTGGACGCGACGCCGGCAAGCGTCTGTCCCCCTGCCCCGCCCATCGTCTCCAGCGCCCACGGGCCGGTGTAGTCGGTGAGCAACCCCGGGGGACGATGCTTCTCGACATAGTGGGCGAGACTGCGCTCGTCGGTGCCGTCCACGCCGCTGTCGATGAACGAATACAGCTCGTACACGCGGATGCCCGCTTCGACGTGGAAGAGGTAGAACTTCATCGGCGCCGGCCAGAAGGTGGGCACCACGTTCGGGTCGAACGCCTTCACGTCCTGGCGGATGAACGCCATCTTGGCGATGTCGGTCATGCACGCGGGGATGACGTCGTAGAGCACCTTGTTCAGACGCGGCGAGGCCTGGTCTCCATCGCCCTCGTGCACGGGGGTGGACGACTCGATCATCTGCCCGTGCGTGACGGCGGCGTGCGACAGCGCCCAATGGCTGCCGCACATGTGCGCTTCGGTGCTGACCGGCGGGTCCTGCTTGGTGAGGATCCACAGCAGCTCGTCGAGCGTGCCCGGATACCACCGCTGCTGCGGCTGCTCCTCGTCGCCCACGACGTAGAGGTCGCCGTCGGTCTTGCGCCGCCACGTCCGGGTGTCGGAGCGCGGGGGGATCATCGGGAGACTCTGCGGGGCACGATGGCAGGCCCGGTCACCGCTCAGGTGATCAGGCTTCTGGCTGCTGAGCAACCAGCGTACGCCTGCCGATGCCCTGGGTCAAAGCACAGGTGTTCGATGCCTCATGCCCGGTCGACCCGCGCGTTGGGCGCGCCAGACGGCCTCACTACGGCCGCGTCGCGTTCCACACCTCGCTTGCATAGCTGCCGAACGTTCCGCCCGGAAACGTGTGGCTCACCGGCAGCATCTGCCAGATAAACACGCCGCCGAGCTTGCGTGTCTTGTACTCGTTGATGGCCCAGGCCACGCGATTGCGGTCGCCGTTGTAGTGATTGATGTTCTCGATGTCGGCGCCCGCCACGACCTTCGACGCCGGAACGCCGAGGTTCAGCAGGTCCAGCGTGCTGAAGACGGCGTCGCGGTTGGCGTTGTAGCTCTGGGCGTTGACGTAGTCGAAATACGTGGCCAGGGCCGGCCCGTCGAGGCCGTCCACGTTGTTCGGCGTGATCGTGAAGAGGTAGTCGTCGCCGATCGCCTCGCGGATCTTCCGCGCGACCTCCGCGAACTTGGCCTTGCTGGTGAAGCGCGGGGTCTCGTAGTCGATGTCGAACCCGTCGAGGCCGTTCTGCTCGAGAAACTTCGGAATCGACGGCGCGACCTTGTCGATGTAGGCCTCGATCAGCGGCGTTCCATCGCTCGTCATTTCCTGCGGGCCCCACCCCAGGCTGATCACGAGCTTGAGCTTGCCGGCCGCGCGCAGCGACGCGACGTTGGCCTTGAGCTGCTCGAGGCGCTTCCGCTCGACGTCCTTCCCCACCTTCGTCTCGAAATCGAGCTCGTGGGTGACGGGATCGATGTGCGCGAAGGCGACGTAGACGATGTCGAACTTGTCGTAGGGCGCTCCTGCATTGTTGGCGTCGAAGTTGCCGTCGTAGATCTGGGTGAACACGGCGCTGATCCCGGCCGTGGGAGGCGGTGCCGCCCCCAGGGCCGGCGTGTCGGGGTCGTCGCTGGTGCAGGCGGTGAGCACGGCCACCACGGCGAGGACAAGACCGCAGGCAAGGGTTCGCGAGAGGCTTCGCATGGCGTTCAGTTCAGGCCGCCGATGTAGAGCACGGGCGATGTCCATGTGGCGTTGCCGCCGCCCGCGATCGACGCCCACACGATCGCATTGTTGGTCACCTGCGCCAGCACGCTGTATTTCTTCCCGCGCACATTCAGCGAGTAGATGTTGAGGCCGTCCTGCGTGGGAATGTTGTTGATCGCCGCCGCGTTGTTGGCCACCGGAAAGTTGGTCAGGCTGGTCGGAAAATTGTAGTTCCCGCCGCCGTTGTAGGTCTGCGTGTCGAACGTGAAGGTCGTGTCGTTGAAGTGGCTGTCGCCCGTGCTGAGGGAGATGTTGAAGGTGGGGCTGCCGGCCGGTCCTGTCTGCGGGTTGAGGGTGCCTGGCTGCGTATACGGCGGCGGCGCGGTGTTGTCACCGAGGATGGTGACGGTCATCGCGTCCACCTTGCCGCCCAAGTCCGCCAGCACCTGGCGGTAGCGATCGGAGAACGGAAAGCCATACGCCCCGGGATAGGTGCTCGCCACCGCCTGGGCGTAGGCGTTGAAGTACGGGCTCGAGGGCGCGTTGTCGGTGGGAAACGCCGGCGAGGTCCACCAGGCGCTGCTCGTGTTGCTCACCCCGGCGCGCACGAAGCCCAGGTTGAACCCGGCCACGAGGTCGCGGTACACCGCGGCGTAGATGTCGTTATCGGACACCACGTGCGCGACGCCGTCCACCTTGAACGGGGCATCGCAGGTGTAGATACCATTCTGATTGGTGAGATCCGTGGCGCTGTACTTGAGGCTCGCCAGGCTCACTGTGATGGTGTGCGTGCCATTGGTGAGCGTGATGTGGTTTTCGCCCACGGTGCCGGTGTAGCTGTACGTCTGCGACGGGGTTCCGAAATACGTGCCGGCGATGGTGAACGTCGTGCCCGTGCCGGGCAGCGTGGCCAGGAACGTGTCGAAGCTGGCGTACGCCGCAGGCGCCTTCACCGGCGACAGGAAGCGCGCAAAGGCCCCCGATTTCGTGTTCACGATCGGCGGGCTCTGCCCGGCGGCCACGGCACCGGTGAGGGCCGTCTGCAGTGCGCTGCCGGTGCTGCCCGGCGCCAGGGTGAGGTTGTCGATGATCGTGCCCTGGATGGAGGTCTGAAGCACCATCGGGATCGCGTAGAAGTCGACGGCCGTGAGATTGGCGTTGCCGCCCGAGCCCTGGGTGTAAGTGATCTCGACCTTGTCGAAGCGCGTGTTGTAGTCGGGATCGTTGGGGTTGGCGCCATCGGGGGCGTCGCTGCTCAATGCCACGTCGTAGGAGAGGTAGATGCGACCCGCGCTGATACTGGTGACGTAGAACGTGGCCGACGCGCTGGCGTTGATCTTGCCGCTGCTCGGACTCACCGCCATCGAGTCGCCTGTGAACTTCACATGCACGGTGTGACTGGAATTGTTCTGGAGGGTGACGGGAAGCCCCGCCGGCGGGGGCGTCGTACCGTCCATCGGCGGGCTGGCGGCCGTCGAGTCGGCGCCGTCATTGCATCCGGCGAGCGCGAGGGCGAGCGCGATGCCGACGGCCCGGAGGAGTGGAACCGGGCGAAGGATGGCGTTGATGGATGAGAGCACGATGGCGGTTTCCCCTTGAGACGTTGGGGAACCCGTAAGCAACGGTCATGCCACGCGAGGACGGCGGCATCGTGCTCAGTCTGGTCACTGGGAGTCCCACTAGCCACGCGGTCTGCGCCCCGCTATCGTCTCCTCCCACGGATCGTCGACGACCTCCAGAGCACCCCGCCTTGCGGCCCTCCAACCCCACGCCTCCCTGGAAGCGCCCCAAGCCCAAGGGCTCGGCGTCAGCACACCTTACCCCGGCCCAGAAGGACGCCGCACGCGAGCGCGCGCGGCTCGCCGGCCGGCCCTACCCGAACCTCGTGGACAACATGTGGGCCACCCGGCAGGGCAAGGATAAGGCGTAGCGGCCAGCCTCCGCTTTCGATCGCTGGCGTGGGAACGCGGGCCCGCATATCGCGGCTAGCCGACCCTCGAAATCGCAGTGGAGGATAATGACAGCGCGGGCCGGGCGATCCGGCGCCGCCGACAAGAGCGCCGCAGGCGCCGTGGCCCATCTCCTGTCTTCTCCAGCCCACCCCTCCAGGCAACGCGGGATCGTCCTCGTCTTCGTGTCCGCACGGCGCATCGCCGGTCGGGCGCCGGACCCCTGCCGCCCACGAATCGAATGACCCCACGCTCGCACCGGTCCATCCTCCTCGTCGCCCTGTGGATGGCGGGATGGCTGGCGATGATGGTGCTCATCGCCATCGCGGCGCGCGAGGCCGGCAAGCTCCTGCACGTGGTGCAGATCATGGAGATCCGGTCGGTGGTGGGTATCGTGCTGTTCCTGCCCATGGTGATCGCCGCGGGCGGCATGCGCGCCATTCGCACGGAGCGCATCGGCCTGCACGTGAGCCGGAACGTCGTGCACTACGTGTCGCAGTTCCTGTGGTTCGTGGCCATCACGATGATCCCGATCGCGGAGGTGGTGGCGATCGAGTTCACGGGACCGGTGTGGGTGGCGCTGCTCGCCGTGGCAGTGCTGGGCGAGAAGATGACGGCCGCGCGCATCGCCGCGGTGGCGCTGGGCGTGGTAGGCGTGGTGATCATCGTCCGGCCGGGCCTCGACCACGTGGACATGGGCCAGTTGATCGCGCTCCTCGCGGCGATCGGGTTTGCCGGCGCAATCATCCTCATCAAGTCCTTGACGCGCACCGAGAGCGCCGTGTCGATCATCTTCTGGATGCTGGTCATCCAGTCGGTGATCGGCGCGATTCCCGCAGCGATCATGTGGCAGACGCCCCCGTCGGCGGCATGGCCATGGCTCCTCGTGATCGCCTTCTGCGGCACCTACTCGCACTTCTGCATGGCGCACGCGTTGCGGCATGCCGACGCCACCACCGTGGTGCCGATCGACTTCCTGCGGGTGCCGCTCACGGCCCTGGCGGCGTGGTTCGTCTTTGGCGAACGCTTCGACGTCTTCACCGTGATTGGCGCCGCGGTGATCCTCGGCGGGAACCTCCTCAATCTGAAGCGCGGCGACGGCGTGCCTGCGGCGGAAGACCGGCCAACGGCGCATACTTCCTCCCTCCCCCGTCACCGGAGCCCGCCATGAAGGCCTTGCTCGCATTTGCGTTCGTCGCACTCCTGGGCGCCCATGCACCAAGCGCCGCCGCGCAGCAATCCATGACGCTCAAGGCGGCGTACGACGCCGGTCGCGTGATCATCGACGTGGAGACAATGCCCGGCGAAACGAGGGGCGAGCGCCTCAAGCTCACCCTTGCCGCCAACGAGAAGCCCGTCACCGTGAACGTCACGACGGAGCCGGTGGTCCTCAACATGGGCATGCCATTCGACAGCGTGTCCTTTCGCGCGACAGCCGCGCAAAAGCTCGACCTCAAGCCAGGCGTGCCCGCGACCGTGGTCGTGACTCAGCTACGCGAGCTGCGCTTCGTGAAGGCCAAGTTCCAGATCATGATGGACGGCGGCCAGCCCGCCTACGTGGGCAGCGCGACCACCGACCACGTGAAGTGACGGGCTGCGCCGCGGCGCCCGGGTCCGCGATGGCGGTGTAACCCGCGGCGCCTCAAGCCCGCGGCGGAATGATCTTCCGCTCCATCAGCACCGTGAGCCAGTGCCGGACGGCGAGCTCGGTGTCGTAGGTCTGCGTGAATCCCGCCTGCTTGACCTTGACGGTGCTCACGAATACCGGTGGCGGCGGCGCGGTGAGCCCGTAGCCGAAGCGCAGGTCGGCGGAGTGATGCGACTCGCCGAGGATCGCCTCGATCGAGAGCTTGCGCAGCCCGTGCTTCTCCACGATCCGGTTCCACACCGGCGCGCGGCTCGGCAGGTACTCGGCGAGCTTCGTCGGGCGGTCGGGCCCCAGCTCCACGCCAAGGTGCTCCGCCATCGACGGCCACAGGTCCTTCCACGCGAAGACCTCGCCGTTGGTGAGGTTGAAGTGCTCGTTACGGGCCTTGGGCGCGTCCGCTGCCCACACGCAGGCGTTGCCGATAAGGCGCACGTCGACAGCTTCGCGCACGAACGGCAGGTGGCCGGGATACGCGAAGGGCACGCCCTCCTCCCGGCATAGCGCCGCATACACACCGAGGACGGGGATGGTGTTCATCGCCACGCCCACGTTGGGCCCGATGACGATCGTGGGGCGGAAGATCGTCCAGCCGAAGCCGCCCCGCTCCGCCTTCTCGCGCAGGTAGTCCTCCTGCAGCCAGTAGAAGTTGGCGTGCTCGATGCGCGGCTGGCGCTCGCGCGCGGGAATGCGCATGGGGTTGAGCTTGATGCCGTCGCCGTCGCGCGTGGGCCGCATGCCGTAGGCCTTGGTCCCCTGCAGCAGCGTGACATGCCGCAGGGACGCCACGCCGAGAAGCGGCTCCAGCGTGTTGACGATCATGCGCCGATTGGTCTCCATCTGGCGCGGATCGCTCCACCCCGGGATGAGACCGGGCATCTCGTACACCGCGGTGTACACGACGTGCGTCACGTGCCCCAGGCTGCCGAATGCCTGCGCGCACGCGGCCTCATCTTGCAGGTCCACCGGAAGATGCGTGAACGCACGCGCGCTGAACACCTCGGGCTTGCGCCGCGACACCGCGACCACGTCCCAGCCGGCGTCGAGAAAAGCATCGACGGCCGCGGTGCCGATGAGGCCGCTGGCCCCGACGACGAGAACGGTCTTGCCCATCAGTCGGCCGTGATCTTGGTGGCGGCGAAAAGCGGCTTCCAGCGCGTGATCTCGTTGGCGATCATCTTGCCGAAGTCGGCGCGCGAGTTGCCCACCGGATCGATGCCGAGCTGGTCGAACTGCGCGCGCACCTCGGGACGCTGGATGGCCTTCACGAACTCCGCGTTGAGGCGATCGAGCACGGCGGGCGGCGTGCCCGCCGGCGCGAGGATGCCGTACCACGCGCCCGATTCGGCGCCGGGAAGGCCCGCCTCCGCCATCGTGGGCACGCCCGGCAGCTGCTTGGCCCGCTTGAAGTCGGCCACGGCGATCGCGCGTAGCTTGCCGGCTTCCACTTGCGCACGGATCGGCGGCACGCCGCTGAACACCATCTGCACGCGCCCGGCAAGCACGTCGGTGACGGCTTCCGCATTGCCCTTGTAGGGGACGTGCAGGATGTCGGTGCCGGTGAGGTACTTGAAGAGCTCGCCGGCGAGGTGTCCGCTCGTGCCATTGCCTGCGGAGGCGTAGGCCACCTTGCCCGGATTGGCCTTGATGTAGGCGATGAGCTCGGCCAGGTTCTTGGCGGGGAAGTCGGGATTGACGAGCAGCACGTTGGGGCCGGTGGCCAGCAGCGTGACCGGCGTGACGTCGGAAAGCGCGAACGGCATGCTCTTGCGCATCATCGGATTGAAGACGAGCGGCCCCGGCGACGCGAAGCCCAGGGTGTAACCGTCCTTGGGCGCCTTGGCGACGAGATCGGTCCCGATGTCGCCGCCCGCGCCGGGCTTGTTCTCGACCACCACGGGCTGGCCGAGCTGCTCCGACATCGGCTTGGCGACCAGGCGGGCGATGATGTCCACGGAGCTTCCCGGGGCATACGTTGCGATGATGCGGACGGGCTTGTTCGGAAAGTCCTGCGCCGATGCCGCGGTGAGCGCGCCTGCCGCGAGCAGCACGCACGCGATCGTCTTCAATAGCTTCATGGTGTTTCCTCCTGTTGAACTCAATTCGACCCGCAATGCGAGTACATGACGCGTCCCGGGTGCGGCAGGCGAACGCGCAGGATGGCGCCCTGCTCGCTCTCCGTGATGTAAAGGGTGCGGCGGTCTTCGCCGCCATAGGCCACGTTGGTGGTGCGGATGCCCGCCGTGGAGCGGATGCGATACAGCGGCTCGCCGATGCGGCTGAACACCCATGCGGTGCCCGCGCCCGCCTGCACCACCACGAGGTTGCCCGCTTCGTCGAGCGCGAGGCCATCGGGACCGGTGGCGCCGGACATCTGCAGGAAGCGGCCCGCTTTCTTCATGCCGCCGTGATGCGGCTCGATGGGCAGGCTGAAGATCGCGTTCTCGCGCGTGATGGCCACGTAGAGGAGGTTGCGCGATTCGTCGAGCACGAGACCGTTGGGGCCGGCGAGGCCGGACATGATGAGATCGACCGTCTTGCCGTCGGCACGCAGGCGGAACACGCGGCCGGTGGGATCCTCGAGCGAGCTCTCGCCCTGATCGGTGAAGTAGAGATCGCCGTTGGACGCGAAGAAGAGGTCGTTCAGGCCCTTGAGGCCTTCGCGGCGCACGTTGGAGAGCAGCACGTCGATGCGGTCGGTGCCGGGCGTGTGCACCATGAGGCCGTGACGATGATCGGCCACGAATACGCGGCCGTCGCGGTGGATCTTGAGGCCGTTGGGCTCGCCGTCGTACTGGAGCATCACCTCGAACGTGCCGGCGGGCGACACGCGCAGCAGGCGGCCGTGCGCCAGGTCCACGCACCACAGGTGGCCTTCGCGATCGAAGGCCGGACCCTCGAGGAAGGAATGCATCTTCACATGCCGGTCGGCGAGCCACTGCGATGGCCGGTCGGTCTGGTGCAGCGACTCGGGCAGCTTCGCGAAGACTTCCGCATGGAGGATCTCGGGCGGCGGGAACATGCGTTTAGTCCTCCGGGAGCTCGATGGTGAGCATGAGCGAGCTCATTGTCTTGCCGTGGGGATCGAGCCGCAGCGAGCGCGTGACGCCGCCCGCGAGTGCCTGCTGGATGACAAAGTTGAGCGCGCGCAGCTTGGGCACTTCGTAGCGGGCCACCGGCCCCTTGGCGAGGTGCGCGAAGGCGGCCATCACGCGCGCCTCGGTGAGGTGCCGCCGCAGGCGGTCGTACCCGGCATCGTCGTAGGCGATCACTGCCACGCTCGACGTGTTGCCCTTGTCGCCCGCCCGCGCGTGGGCGATGTCGTGTACGCGTGTGCTCATGCTGCATCCTTGTCGACGACGACGATCTCTGGCTTCACCCAGGCGCGCGGGATCAGCACGGCGTCGACCGCGATCACCTCGCGCGGCCCGAGGTTCACCGGCCCACCGGCGGCGTACGGACCCTGCATGTTCAGTTGCCGCACATGGTCGCCGATGAGGTCCGCGCTCTTGCGGTCGGGACAGCGCGCGGCCACGCGCAGGCGCACTTCGTAGGGCTCGGGACGGTCCTGCGGACGGCCCGTGTCGCCGTGCAGGGCGGTCATGCCGATGAGATCGATCTGGATCTCGTCGGCCTTGCCGCCTTCCAGGCGGAAGCGCTCCTGCACGAGCTCGGCAGCGAGCCGCGCCCGCTCGACGGCGTGGATGCCGGCGTAGGCGACTTCGCCGGAGCCGATCCAGCCGTCGGCGTAGCCCACCACCACCTTGAGCGTATCCGTGCGCGGTGCCGCGCGCGGCCCGCGCACGCGCACGCGATCGGGCCCGAGCTCCTCGAAGGAGAGGCCGGTGACGTCGAGCACGCAGTCCGGCGTGATGTAGCGCGCGGGATCGTGGATCTCGTAGAGCGCCTGCTCCGTGCAGGTCAGACGGTCCAGGCGACCGCCCGATCCCGCCGGCTTGCCGATCTCGATGCTGCCGTCGGCGCCCACGTCGGCGAAGGGATACGCGAGCTCCGCCAGACGCGGGACGTCCTTGCGGCCGGGATCGGCGAAGTAGCCGCCCGTGACCTGCACCGAGCACTCGAGGAGGTGGCCGGTCATGGTACCGGCCGCGAGCATGGGCAGGTCGTCGTAGGACCAACCGTGGTGGTGCATGGCCACGCCGAGGAAGAGCGACGGATCCGCCACGCGTCCGGTGAGCACCGCTTCGGCGCCGGTGGCGAGCGCGTCGCGTACGACGTCGGCCCCAAGGTACGCATTGGCCGAGGCCATGCGCGGCAGCAGCGACTCGAGCGGCGCGCGGGCGTCCATGAGCTGCAACTCCGGGTGCGAGCGCAGGAGGTCGCTCACCTCGTCGCCGATCACAGCGGCGCAACGAAGGTCGGCCACGCCTGCCTCGGCAGCGTGACGCCGCGCAGCCCGCGCCGCGCCCAGCGGATTGGCAGCGCCCATGTTGCTCACGAGACGCACGCCCTTCTCGCGGCACAGCGGCATGAAGGCGCGAATGCGCTCGGCGAGCATCGGCGAGTAGCCGAGCTCCGGCGAGCGCCTGCGATTGAGCGTCTCGCGCGCGATGGTGCGCTCGGCCAGGCACTCGCACACGAGGTAGTCGAGCTCGCTCGTCTGCAGGAGCTGCACGCCGGGTGCCACGCGGTCGTCGGCCATGCCGGCGCCCACCCCAATGCGCACGCGGGCGCCATTGCCTGTCCTGGTCGTCATTGCACTCTCGAGGTATTGCTGAAGCGGACGTATTCGCGCGCGATGGCGGCGGCAATCGGGACGAGCGCTGCCGCCAGCGCGCGCTCAGTGACGTCGTCCAGCGCGGCTCGCATGATCACGTAGTCGAGGCTTCCGACCACGCGGCCGTCGGCTTCGAGGAGCACAGGCACCGCGATGCCGATGATGTGCCGGACGTCGGCCCGGCGGACCACAGCGTAGCCACGGCGCCGTATGGCCGCCATGCCCTGGCGGAACTCGTCCCACGTCTTGCCGAGGCCCGCCTGCGCGATGCGTGCGGCATTCGTGAGGTAGGTGCGCTGGATGCGGTCGCGCGACAGGTGCGCGAGCAGCGCGAGCGATCCCGCCCCGCGGAACAACGGAAACGGCAGGCCGCGCTCGCGGTTGAGCGCATACATCTTGCCCTCGAAGCGCAGCGCCTCCGGCCCTTCCTTGTAGATGCACAGGACCTCGTCCTCGCGGGAGAGCTCCTGCAGCTGGTACACGCAGTCGTCGGAGCGCAACGGCGGCAGCACCGCCGCACCCGCCCGATAAAGGGGATCGGTGAGGCGCAGGAGCCGCTCGAGCTCCACGATCATGGGCCCGAGCGCATAGCGGGCATCGGGACGCGACGCCAGGAGCCCGGCGGCGCACAGCTCACGCACGTAGCGGTAGGCAGTCGAGCGCTTGTAGCCGAGCGCGGCCGAGATCTCCTCGATGCGCAAGGACGGAATGTCGGGGCTGAAGAGCTTCAGGACGTCCACCGCCTTGGCGACGCTGGAGGCGCCCTCGTCCCGCGAGGGAGCGAGGTCGGCGGTGTCGATCTGGGCGTGGGCAGCGGCGCTCATCAAATCCCATTATAACGGAATATTGCCCATTCTCATCTGTTAGGATTACGCCGCTATTGGAGATCAGGGGACCGGCTGCCATCGCCAAAGCTGCAGACCCTCGCGATCCGTGCGGGCATGTTCCGCGCAGATCGGGCAGACAATGCGCGAGCGCGACGCCGGCCACGGTCGGCGCGGAGCGCGGACGAGGTGGCAAGACAGCAGGAAGGAACGCCGGTCGGCCGCGTGTCAGCGAATCGAGTGGCCAAGCCCCGCAGGGGGCCACACGAGGTCGCGGGAGATCTCCTGGAGGTTGCGGGCGCCGCACAACTGCATCGTGCGCCGCAGCTCGCTGTCCAGGATGTCGATGGCCCGCGCCGCCCCCGCCTCGCCCGCGGCGCATGCGCCATAGAGCGTGGCCCTGCCCAGCAGCACCGCTTTCGCGCCGAGGGCAAGGGCCTTGACGATATCGGCACCGCGACGAATGCCCCCGTCGAGATACACCTCGGCCCGGTCACCCACGGCCGCCGCGACCCGAGGCAGCGCCTCGAGCGTGGCAACGCATCCATCGAGCTGGCGCCCGCCGTGGTTGGACACCACGATCGCGTTGCACCCCGCGTCCACGGCCCGGCATGCGTCGTCGGGGCGCACGATGCCTTTCAGCACCAGCGATCCCTTCCAGCGCTCGCGGATCTCGCGAAGTCCGCTCCAGTCGAACGAGGGATCGTAGTTGCGGCCGACCGATGACGCCAGTGAGGTCGCGGTGGCGGGACCCGCGTCCAATCCCTTGAGATTCTCGAGCACCGGCGTGCCATGCCGCAGCATCGAGAGGGCCCAGCGGGGTCGCGTGGCAAAGTCGAGCACGTTCCGGCGCGTGAAGCGAAACGGAATGGCAAAGTCGTTGCGGAGGTCGCGCTCGCGCTTGCCCCCGACCGGCAAGTCGACCGTGATCATGAGGGCGCTGTAGCCGGCGGCCTGCGCCCGCTCGATGAGCGAGTACGTGAACTCGCGCTTGCGCAGGATGTACGCCTGGAACCACAGATGGCCATCGACCTCCCGCGCGAGCCGCTCGAGCCCCAGCGTGGCGGTGGTCGACAGGGCATAAGGGAGGCCGGCCCGGCACGCCGCCCTGGCGATGGCCAGGTCGCCGTCCCGCCAGCCGAATCCCACCGCCCCCGTCGGTCCCACCACGATCGGCAATGGACTGGCCTTGCCGAGGAGGGTGGTCGCGGTGTCGAGTCGGGAGACGTCCACCAGCGCGCGCGGCGCGAGCTTGACCTCGCCGAACGCCGCGGCATTGCCCCGAAGCGTGCGCTCGTCCTCGGCCCCCCCGTCGAAGAAGTCGAAGACGGATCGAGGCAGGCGCCGTCTCGCTCGCTGTCGCAGATCCTCGATAGAGTAGGCCTCCAGGACCCCGGAAGCCGCAGGCGTCGGACCGGCCCGCCTACCCGATCCCATGAACGAGGTCCCCGATGCCTTCGATGCGGATGCGAATCTCGTCCCCGCGCTCGAGCCAGGTCGGCGGCGTGCGGAAGGCGCCGCTGCCCGACGGCGTCCCCGTGGCGATCACGTCACCGGGCTCCAGCGTCATGTAGCGGGAGAGGTACTCGATCAACACATCCACGGGAAAGATGAGGTCGGCGGTGTTGCCATGCTGCATGCGCTCGCCGTTGCGCCAGCACTCGATCTGGAGCGCGTGCGGATCGAAAAGCTCGCCCCGAGTCACGAGCCATGGCCCCATCGGGCAGAACCCGTGCATGCTCTTGGCGAACGTCGTCTGCGGTGGCGACACGTCGAACTGGAACTCGCGGGCACTCACGTCGTCGAGGATCGTGTAGCCCGCGACCACGGCGAGCGCCTCCTGCCGCCGAACATGGCGACAGTAGGTGCCGATCACCACGGCGAGCTCCGCCTCGAAGTCGAGCTTCGTCACCGCAGCAGGACGCGCGACCGCCACGCCAGGCGCCGAAACGCTCGACGGCAGCTTGGCGATGATGCGCGGCTGCTCGGGCGGCGCGATGCCGGTCTCCTTGGCGTGCTCGGCGTAGTTGCGGCCGATCGCCACGATCTTGCCCGGACGGGGCACGGGCGCCAGCAGCTCGAGATCGTCGAGCTTCAGTCGTGGGGCCTGCACCCTTCCTGCCACCACGGCCTCCACGTGGCCCGCCAGCGCGCGCATGCCGGCGTCGCCCGCGAGAAGCAGCCGCTGCATGCCCCCCTGTGGCACCTCCTGACCGTGCGCCGCGAGTGTGGCGATGACCGGGGCGGGCAAAGGCAAGGAGCGCACCCATTCGCCGACATCGACGACGGCACCTGCGCAGAGCGCACCCAGCCCTGGACTCGGTCCCTTGCACCGGAAGCTCACGAGCTTCATGCAACCCTTTCCGACGCCTGGCGCGCGCGGCCATCGGGATGATAGAAGCGATCCGCCATCACCTGGCATCGCTTGATCAGGCGGTGCTCGTCCGGTGCGTAGTCGGCCACGGCATTGTGGATCGTGCCGATGTTCTCCCACATGAGCACGTCGCCGCGCGTCCAGCGGAAGGTGTAGCAGAAGCGATCCTGCGTCTGGTGCGCGAAGAGGAAGTCGAGGAGCGCGTCGCTGTCATCCTGCTGCATGCCTTCGATACGGGTGGCATAGCCTGGATTGGCATACAGCACGTTCCTGCCGGTGATGGGGTGAACCCGCACCAGGGGCTGAGGCACCGGAGGCTTGGCCGCGCGTTGCTGCTCCGTGAGCGGCGGGCGCGTGCTGCCCTTCTCGCGCCGCATCTTGTCCCAGAACTTGGCGAAATCGTGGATCGCGGTCCGGCCGGCGATGGCCGTCTTCACCTGGTCGGGAAGCTCGTCGTACGCCGCGTGCATGTTGCAAAACTGCGTCGATCCGAGGGGCCGGCCGTCGCGGTGCGGCACCTCCAGCGCGTATAGGACATTCGCGAAGGCAATCATCCGGCTGTACGACATGTCGGTGTGCCAGTCCTGACCGGCGTCCTGCAGGCCCACCGGCCGGCCGTTCTCCTTCATGTTCGACAGAATCATGACCTCCGGCAGGCCCGGCTCCTGAAACGCGTTGGCCACGTTGACCTCGAGCTCGCCGAATCGCCGCGAGAAATCCGCCAGGTGCCTCGCGCAGAGTTCCTGCGCCGGGAAGCGAAGCACGCCGTAGCGGCCGAGGGCCGTGACGATCCGGTCGATCTCGCGATCCTCCAGCGTTTGCGCCAGATCGAGGCCGTGAACGGTGGCGCCGAGCGTCTCGCCCGATCCCTTGATGTCCAGCATGGAAGAGCTCCTCGTGCCTTACGCGTTTGCGAACTCGAAAGTGGCGACGCCGTCCTGCTCGGCGATCTTCCAGTGGGTGCCTTCGCGGCGGAAGCGCACGCTCAACCGGGACGCACGGAAGGGGCCTCTTATGGTGACCGGGAGGGCCCCGGCGTCTTCGACGCTGCCGCGATAGGCGGTCATCAACGCCGACAGTGCGATCTCGCCTGGTGGGGCCTGCATGGCGAAGGCATTGGTGATCACGTGCAGCGTCATCATGTTCGGCGGACGCCGCTCGAGCGCTCGCATCACGGCCGCGTGTCCGCGCAGCGCTTCGCCCTGTCGATGCCAGCAGACGTCGGCGCACATCAGCGCGACGACGTCGGCGTAGCGGCGATCGTCGAGATGCGCGTAGAAGCGATGCAGCACCTGGACGGCAGCACCGGCGTCGGCGCTCACTGGGTCTTGATCCATACCGCCTTGACGCTGAGGTACTCGTCGACGTGGTGCACCCCCGACTCCTTGCCGTAGCCACTCATCTTGAGGCCCCCGAAAGGCACCGCCGGATCGAACGCCTGGTAGCAGTTGACCCACACCGAGCCCGCCTTGATGGCCTTGGCGAGTCGATGCACCTTACCCACGTCGCGCGACCACACGCCGCTGCCAAGGCCGAACGGGGTGCGATTAGCCCGCGCCAGCACATCGTCGAGATCCTTGAAGGGAATCACCGACAGCACGGGACCAAAGATCTCCTCCTGCGCGATGCGCATCTCGTCGTGCACGTTTGCAAATACCGTGGGGGGCACGAAATAGCCGTCGCGATGAGCCTCGGTGGTCAGGCGCTCGCCGCCCGTCACCGCATGCGCCCCCTGCGCCTTCCCGATGCCGAGGTAGCGCGTGACCCGATCGAGTTGCTCCGCGGATACCAGAGGCCCCAGCTGCGTCTCGGGATCGCGGCCATCGCCGACCTTGAGCGAAGCGCCGTAGGCCGCCACCTTCTCGACGAACTCGTCGTGAATCGACTGCTCCACGTACAGGCGCGTTCCGGCGCTGCACACCTGCCCCGAGTTGGCGAACGCCGCCATGGCCGCGCCGGGGACCGCGAGCGCCATGTCGGCATCGGCGAACACGATGTCCGGCGACTTGCCGCCGAGCTCGAGCGTCACGCGCTTGAGATTGCCCGCCGACGCCTGCACGATCCGCTGTCCCGTCAAGTGCGAGCCGGTGAACGCGATCTTGTCCACGTCAGGGTGCGCGGATAGCGCCGCCCCCGCGGTCTCGCCATGCCCCGTGACGACATTCACCACCCCCGGCGGCAGTCCGGCTTCCAGCATGAGCTCGGCCAGGCGCAGGGGCACGAGGGAGGCCTCCTCCGCAGGCTTCAGGACCATCGTGCATCCTGTCGCCAACACCGGGCCGATCTTCCAGACCGACGAGTTGAGCGGCCCGTTCCACGGGATGATGGCGCCCACCACGCCCACCGGTTGCTTGAGCGTGTAGGTGAAGATCTCGCCGGGGACCGAGTTCTCGATCGTCTCGCCGTGAATGGCGGTGGCAATGCCTGCGTAGTAGCGCAGGAGGCTCACCGCGCGGCGGCGGTTGCCGAGCGTGCGCGCGATCGGGGCGCCCATGTCGAGCGTATCGAGGAGGGCCAGCTCCTCGAAGTTGGCATCGATAAGATCGGCGATCTTGAGGATCAGCAACTGGCGCTCGTAGGGCTTGAAGCCGGACCAGGGTCCTTCCAGGGCCTTGCGCGCGGCACGCACGGCGCGATCGATATCCTCGCTATCGCCCAACGCAAGGCGCGCGAGGGGCGCGCCCGTGGCGGGGTTGGAGGTCTCGAACGACTGGCCCGAGGCCGCCTCGACCCACTTGCCATCGATCAGCAGGCGCTTGGCCTTGCCGTCGAGAAACGGATGCGCCACAGGCTCCTGCACGCGGGATGTAGACACGACTTGGTTCTCCTTGCGGTGAGGCGTGGTGAAGCTCAGGCGTTCGCGGCGGCCGGCGACGGCTTCCAGCGCGGATCGCAAGGCGCACGCGGATCCTGCTCGAGAACGGATTGGATGCGGGCGCTGTCGACTGCCACGTGAACGCCGGAGCGCTCTTGCTGCAGGAGCATGAAGGCCCAACGATCGCGCTCGCCCCAACCGCGATTGAGCGCTTCCGTGATCTCCTCCGTGACGAGATTGGACACGCGCATCGGTACTCCGAGCTCACGTCCCAGGGCGGTGGCCAAGGCCACGTCCTTGTACAGGAGGCGCCCCATGAAATCGGGCGGGTCGTACGAGCCGGTCAGGAAGTGGTCGGCGAGGCCGTCGAACGTACGGGCTCGTCCCAAAGCGCCTTCCCGCGCGGCCTGCCACAACGTCAGCGGATCCATGCCGGCCTTCACGCCCATGGTGAAGACCTCGGCCATCACGCAGCTGATCGCCGCGCTCGCGCAGTTGGTCACGAGCTTGGCGACGAGCCCTGAGCCCACGGGACCGAGATAGCGCACGCGATCCCCGATGGCCGTGAGCACCGGCCGCCAGCGCGTGAAGACGGCCTCGTCGCCTCCCACCCACAAGGCGAGCTTGCCGGAGCGGGCTCCCGGCGGGCCGCCGCTCACGGGCGCATCAAGCACCTCGGCGCCGCGCGTCGCGAGGGTCGCGTGAACGCGCCGGATCATCGACACGGAGTTGGTCGACAGGTCGAAGAGCGCGGTGCCCGGACGGATTGTGCTTGCAACGCCCTCCGGGCCGAAGACCACGGATTCGACCTCCGGCGGTCCGGGTAGGGAGAGAAAGATCACGTCCGACAGCGCCGCCAGCTCGGCCGGCGTGTCCGCCCAACGGGCGCCGTTGGCGCGGTGCGCTTCCGCCGCACCCGCACGCACGTCGTGCACGGTCACGTCGAAGCCCGCCTTCTGCAGATTGGCGGCCATGCTCGCGCCCATGATCCCGAGCCCGATGAAGCCGACCCGGAACGGCGACGCCGCCGTTCCGACTGCTGCCTTCTCGAGCGGCATCATGCGGCCTCGAACACTTCCTTGGCCACGAACGTTCCACCGAACCCCGCGGGCCATCCCGCGTAGAAGGCCAGATGGACCATCATTTCGTTGATCTCTTCCTTGGTGACCCCGTTGGCGAGGGCACGGTTGAGGTGGCCCTTGAGCTGGTCTCCGCGGTTCATCGCCACGAGCACAGCGCACGTGATGAGACTGCGATCCCGCTTCGATAGCGCGGCGTTCTCCCAGATATCACCGAAGAGCACACCGTCGGTGAGATCGGCAAGGCGAGGGTTGACCGATCGGATGATCTCGAGCGGCGTTTGCGGCTTGGGTGTCGGCATGAAGTCAATCTCTCCTTAAATCGAGGTTGCGAATCGAAAGCGGAACTGCGGCGCGTCACTCCATCTTGATGCCGATGGCGCGGATGAGCTTCGTCCACTTTTCCTGGTCCTGCTTCATCAAGGCAGCGAACGCCTGGGGCGACTCGGGGAAAGGCTCGGCACCGGACTTGGCGAGCCGCGTCTTCATCTCCGGATTGGCCAGGGCCTTCGCCACCTCCGCATTGAGCCGATCGACGATCGCCTTTGGCGTTCCCTTCGGCGCGAGTACGCCGAGCCACGTATCCGCGGTGAATCCGGGAAGTCCGGACTCGGCCGAAGTAGGAACGGCCGGCATGTCGGCGAGCCGCGCTTGTGCGGCGATGGCGAGCGCCTTGACCTTGCCGTCCTTCACGAAGGGCGTGGCCTGCGCGGTGGAGGCGATCATGAGATCGATGTGCCCGGCGATCACGTCCGTCTGCGCCGGGGCGCCGCCCTTGTAGTTGACGGTGACGATGTCCACGCCCGCCATCTGCTTCAGCAGCTCCATGGCAAGGTGGTTCATGGTTCCCTGTCCTGCAGTGCCGTACGTGAGCTTCCCGGGATTGGCCTTCGCGTAGGCGACGAGCTCGCGTAGGTCTCCCGCAGGCACCTTCGGATTGGCGATCACGAAGTACGGCAGCTTCGCCACCAGCGCCACCGGCTCGAAGTCGGCGATGGGATCGAACGTGATGGCGGGATACAGGACCCGGCTGATAACATGAGGCGAAGGCGTGAAGAGCAGCGTGTAGCCGTCAGCGGGAGACTTGGCAACGAGGTCTGCCCCGACATTCCCGTTGGCGCCCGGCTTGTTCTCCACCACCACCGATTGCTGCAGGCTCTGCGTGAGTTGCTCCGCGAGCATGCGCGCGACGATGTCCGTCGCCCCTCCGGGGGTGAAGCCCACGATGAGGCGAATCGGCTTGTGAGGGTACGGCTGCGCTGCGGCGCGATCGGCTGCCGCCAGCGCAAGCAAGGGGATCAATGCCAAAAGCAGGCCGCGCCAAGTCTTCATCGTTTCCTCCGTTGTCGCCGTCGCGATCGTGTGCCGCGACTTGCGTTATTGAACTCGGGGCCGAGTATAGGATTGGGGTAGTACCCCGCATAGCACCAAACCGAGAATTCATTGTTTCCAAAGCGAGAACGACAGGGGCAAGATCGTGGACCGCATACGCTGCATCGAAGTCTTCATGACCGTAGCGCAGTTGCGCAGCTTCTCGGCCGCGGCACGGGCGCTGGAGATGTCCAAGAGCAATGTCACCAAGCACGTGCACTGGCTCGAAGATCAGTTCGGGACGCGCCTGCTCTCACGCACGACGAAGAGTGTTGGCTTGACGCAGTCCGGCGTGACCTTGCTCTCGAACGGTCGGGATCTGCTGTCGACGCTCGAGCAGCTCGAGGCCGAAGTGCGGCATTCGGTGACAGTTCCGAGCGGCGCGATCCGCATGGGAATGCCTTCGTCGTTCGGGGCCATTCATCTCGTGCCGGTGGTGGCGGCCTTCACCGAGGCCAATCCCGGGGTACAGGTGGTGCTGGTGCTCGACAGCGGCAACGCCGACATCGCGGCGGCGGCGCTCGACCTGACCATCAAGGTGGCTCCGCGTCTGAAGGACGCCAACAACGTCTCGCAGCTGCTGGTCAAGGTGCCGCAGCGGCTGGTGGCATCCAAGGCCTATCTCGAGCGGATGCCGCCGGTGCGAAGCCCCGCCGATCTCGTGCGACACAACTGTCTCGTGCACGCGCAGAAGGCTCCAACGAGCCTCTGGCATTTCACGCGCGGGAGCAAGAAATACGAAGTGCGCGTCCGGGGCTCCATCCGTGCCGATTTCGGCGAGCCGCTGCGCAACGCCGCCATTCTCGGGCACGGCATCGCGATGCATCCCAACTACATGATCGACGAGGACGTCCGGACCGGCGCGCTCACGGTCGTGTTGCCGGACTACCGGCCGACCGAGCTCGAGATCTACGCCGTGTATCCGAGCCGCCGCAACCTCCCGTTGCGGGTCAGGACATTCCTCGAGTTCCTGAAGGGCTCCTTCATGACGCCACCGGTATGGGCGTCATCGCGGCGCGGCGCGGTGCGCGACTCCGGTTAGGCGTACCGCCGCGCGAACGGGCCGCGCCGGCGGCCCCGCCTACCTCTCCGCCAGCGCCAGCACGCGCTCCGCCAGCTTGAGGTTGGCGTAGTCGACCATCATGCCGCGATAGGCGATCGCGCCCGTGCCCGCGGCCTCGGCCGCGCGAAAGGCCGCGACGAGCCCGCGCGCGTAGTCGATCTCCTCCGCCGTGGGCGAGAACACCTCGACGATCACCGGCACCTGGCGCGGGTGGATCGCCATCTTCGCGACGAAGCCCAGCTCGCGCGCCAGCAGCGACTCCCGGCGCAGGGCGGCGTCGTCCGCAAGGTTCATGAACACGCCGTCGATGAGCCACGCGATGCCTGCGGCACGCGCGTCGCACACGAGCTTGCTGCGCGGGTACGCGAGGGCGCGGGCGTCGGGGGTCCAGCGACCGCCGAGATCGACCATGAAATCGCCCTGCTCCGCGCTCGCCAGCACCATGCCGCTCACCCGCGGCGAGGCGCGCGCGATGTCGTAGGCGTGCCGCAGGCCGAGGCAGGTCTCGATCATGGGCACGATGGACAGCGGGGCCGCGCCGCGGGCGGCGTCCT
Organism: uncultured Pseudomonadota bacterium; assembly: GCA_937958295.1. Classification (GTDB taxonomy): domain Bacteria; phylum Pseudomonadota; class Gammaproteobacteria; order Burkholderiales; family Casimicrobiaceae; genus VBCG01. The sequence goes on along the minus strand of CALFEY010000309.1, from coordinate 4,285 downwards.
TCTCGACCCTTTCGAGAAGGTCGGCCACGAGGGCGACCGCATCCGCATGCTCCGCCTTGGGCAGCACCACGCCGGCGAGGCGCGAGCCGCGCGCGGCTTCGACGAGCGCCTCGATATCCTGCCGCGTGTCCCCCGCCGCCGGGTGATTGACGCGCACGTACGTGGGCGGCCCGGCGTCCTCGGACAGGGCGGCGGCGATGTTGCGCCGGGCGTCCGCCTTGGCCGCCGGCGGCACCGAATCCTCGAGGTCGTAGATGAGCGCGTCGGAACCGGCCGCCTTGGCCTTGGCCATGAGCTCGGGTCGCGTGCCCGGGCTGAAGAGCAGGCTGCGGGCGAGCCGCGAGGCGGGGCCGCTCATGCCTTGCCCGGCGGCTGCGCGGGATTGGAGGCGAGTCCTGCGGCATGGATGCCGGCAATGGCAGCGGTCTCGTCGGCATCCGAGGTGTCGCCACTCACGCCCACCGCGCCGATGATGCGGCCGCCGTCTCCCAGCACGAGCACGCCTCCGGGGACAGGCACGAAGCGCCCACCGGCCGCACTGCTGAGCGAGCTCACGAACGTGGGACGCGTCTGCGCCATCGCTTCGAAGTCCCGGCTCGGGCGGCCCATGCCGAGCGCGGCCCACGCCTTGCCAAAGGCCACCTCGAAGCGAACGATGCCGGAGGCGTCCTCGCGCTTGCAGGCCACGATGTGGCCGCCGGCGTCCAGTACCACGGCGGTGAGCGGCTGCAGGTTCGCGCGGCGACCGGCCGCGAGGGTGGCGTCCACGATGGTGCTGGCGTGCGCCAGCGTGACAAACAGGGGGGATGCGGTCACGACGGTCTCCATTTTTGTTCGCTTGTCATTGATGGGGGCCGCTCGCTAGCGGCCGGTCCACTTGGGTGCGCGCTTCTCCACGAAGGCCCGTGGGCCCTCGCGCGCGTCGTCCGTGGAGTAGCACAGCGTGGCGAGGTCGCTCTCCAGCCGCAGGCCGTCCTCGAGCGGCAACTCGAGCCCGCGCGTGACCGCCTGGCGCGCCAGGCGAACCGCCACCGGCGCTCCGCGCGCCATCGCACGGGCGATCTCTCGCGCCTTGTCCAAGACTTGGCCTGCCGGTAGCACGTACTCCACCAGTCCGAGCGCCAGGGCCTCGCTTGCTGCCACCGCGCGGCCGGTGAGGATCATCTCCAACGCCCGCGCCCGTCCGATGCGCCGCGCGAGGCGCTGGGTGCCACCATTGCCGGGAATGATCCCGCGCGTGACCTCGGCCAGCGTGAAGGTGGCGCTGTCGGCCGCCACGATGAGGTCGCACTGCAGCGCAAGCTCCACGCCGCCGCCGATGGCAAGGCCGTTGACAGCGGCGATCATGGGCTTGTCGAAGATGGCCAGCGGATGCGGGTGGGCCCAACGCCGCCGTCGCAACTCGGTGGGCGCAATGTGCGCCACCTGCTGCGCGAACTCCTTGAGGTCGAGCCCTGCCGAGAAGGCACGCGTGCCGTCGCCCGTGAGGATCAGGACCGCCACCTCGTCGTCAAGGCGCGCGCGCTCCAGCGCGGCGGCCATCTCATCGCGTAGTCGCTGGTTGAGCGCGTTGTGCACCTCCGGACGTGCCATCGTGAGCACGCCCACGCCGTCGGCCTTGTCGAACCGGATCGTCTCGTATGTCATGGTCTGTCGATAGTGGCGATGTCCGAATGATGCCGCATCGCCTCCGCGGTCGCGGGGCTCTCGCTCTGCAGCGCTACGCCGCCGGCATGCAACGCCGCGATCTCGGCATCGGACAGGTGGGCCCATTCGCGCAGCAGCGCATCCGTGTGCTGCCCGAGCAGCGGGGCGGCGGACGGACGCGACGCGGGCGCATCGGCAAACCGGAACGGCAGGCCGTGATAGCGGTGACGCCCCGCCTCGGGATGATCGACCTCGAAGAGGAAGCCGGTGGCCGCGAGCTGCGGATCGGCGTGGAGGTCATTGCCTGCGCAGACCGGGGCGGCGCACACGCCATGGCGCTGGAGGTGCGCGGCGAGCTCGTGCTTGTCGTGCTGCAGGGTGTAAGCCTCGAGGGCGGCGCGCAGGGCACTCGCTGCGGCCGCCCGTCCGGCGGCATCGGCATGGCGCGCATCGGCAGCGAGATCGCCACGGCCGATCGCGCGGCACAAGGCCGGCCATTGCGCATCGTCGAGCACGGCGATGGCCACCCACTGGTCCTGTCCCTTGCACCGGTAGGCGCCGTGCGGCGCCGCACCGCCCAGCGCATTGCCCTGCGGCAGTGGCTCGAGCCCGTCCGCCGCGCGCAGCAACAAGCGCTCGCCGTACCAGTGCATGAGGCTCTCGCGCTGCGCGAGCTCGATGCGCTGTCCTTCGCCCGTGCGCAGCCGGTGATGGACGGCGAGCAGCGTGGCCATGGCCCCGTTGAGGGCCCCGATCGGATCGACGTAGGCGGGACCGGTGCGCTGCGGCACGCCATCGCCGTAGCCGGTAAGGGTCGTCATGCCGGCGAGCGCTTCCATCGTCGGCCCCACGCCGCGCGTGTCTGCCAGCGGCCCGCCCTCGCCGGTGACCACCATCTCCACGAGGATCACATCGGGCCGCAGCAACCGCAGCCGCTCGTAGTCGAGCTGCAGTCGCGCGAGCGCCCCGGCCGCGAAGTTGCTGACCACGATGTCGACGCCCGCGACCAGCGCCTCGAGGGCGGGTCGCGCCTGCGCGGCCTTGAGGTCGAGGCCCAGCGAGCGCTTGCCGAGGTTTTGCGTGTTGAACCACGCACTGCGGTTGTAGGGACGCGCGCCGGGCGTGCGGTCGGGATAGCGGGCGGTGTCGTCGCCCTTCACCGCACCGCGCCAGTTGTCGATGGCATCGAGCGTCTCGACCTTCACGACATCGGCGCCGAAGTCGGCGAGGATGCGGCCGAGCATGGGACCGGCCCATGCCGTGCTGATCTCCAGCACCCGGCAGCCGGCCAGGGGCAGCGCCACGGTCGACGAAGGGACGCTCATGCCCCCTCCCCGCCGCGCAGCCGCGCGCCTGGCGGCGGCGACGGCCCGCGCACGCGCCGTGGCGTTGCGCTCATCCGGAAGAGCGGTCCCAGCATGAGCGGCCGATCCACGCGCGCGCCTTGCGCCGCGCTGTCGTCGGAAGGCAGCGTATCGTCGGTCAAGCCCGGCGTGCGTTCCCAGAACTCGCGCGCCCCGAGGTGCGGACACGCCAGCGCATCGGCCATCGTGTTCACGCGCGAGGCAAGGCCCCGGGCGCGGATCACGCGGCCCACGAAGTCATCGACGGTCATCACGCGTACCACCGGAGCGAGGACCTCGTAGGCAGCCTGCCAGTTGCGCAGCAGCACGTCGATGGCCGCGAACCGGGCGTCGCCCGGCAGGTCCGGTACCCCGAGCTCAGCGCAGAACGCCCGCCAGCGGTCCCCACGGCAGTAGAACGACGCCCAGCCGTCGCGGCATTGCAAGAGGTCGCAGGCACCCGGGTACGGGCCGCGGGCCGGCCAGCTGCCGTTGTACGAGTACTGCGCCACGAGGTTCTGCGACATGGCGACCGCCGTTTCGTGCACGCGGATGTCCAGCCACTGGCCGCGACCGGTGCGCCGGCGCACGATCAGCGCGCCCACGATGGCGGCGACCGCCGCGGCCCCGGCAGAGTAGTACGCCCGGTATCCGAAGCCGTAGAGGGGCTCGGCCTCCGCGCGCCCGGTGGTGTACATGAGTCCACTCAGCGCCTGGTGGATCATCTCCGAGCCCTGCCATTCGGCATAGGGACCGTGGGGAGCAAAATCGCGGATCGCGCAGCCGACCACGCGCGGATCACCCACGAGCCACGGTGCGGGATCGGTGCCATCGTCGACGATCACCACGTCCGCGCCGGCCACGAGGGCGGCGAGCGCGGCGCGGCCCGTCGGCGTCGCGCGATCGAGCGCCACCGCGCGCTTGCCGGTATTGAGGTGCCGGAACAGATGGCGGTCCTCCGTGCGCCGCGGGCGGCGCAGCGCGCAGCCCTCGGGCGGCTCCACCAGCACCACGTCGGCACCATGCTCGCCCAGCACGCGGCCCGCGAACTGCCCCGCCACGCCGGCGGACAGATCGATGACCTTGATGCCGGCCAACGCCTCCTGCGGCGCATGCCGCTCCTGCCCCGCGGGCGACTCGCTGCGCTCGTCCGTCATCGACACCTCACGCATCGCGGCCGGCGCTCGCGGCGTCGCCGGTCGTGCGCAGGCGTCCCGCGATGAAGTCGGCCATGCCCTTCTCGCGCAGGCCGCCGGCATCGCGCAAGCGCAGCTGGTCGATCTTGGCCGCGACGA
>CALFEY010000308.1 GCA_937958295.1 uncultured Pseudomonadota bacterium | reverse complement strand
TCAGTGAGCGACGCCGAGGTAGGCGTCGATCACCGCCTTGCTCGCGCGCACTTCGTCGGGCGGGCCGTCGCCGATCTTCTTGCCGTAGTCCAGCACCACCACGCGATCGGAAATGTCCATCACCACCCCCATGTCGTGCTCGATCAGCACGATCGTGGTGCCGTACTGCTCGTTCACGTCCAGGATGAAGCGGCACATGTCCTGCTTCTCCTCCACGTTCATCCCCGCCATCGGCTCGTCCAGCAGCAGCAGCGACGGCTCCGCCGCCAGCGCCCGCGCCAGCTCCACCCGCTTCTGCAGGCCATACGGCAGCCGCCCCACCGGCGTCTTGCGGATGTGCTGAATCTCCAGGAAGTCGATCACCTCCTCCACCTTGCGCCGGTTCTCAAGCTCCTCCCGCTTGGCCTTGCCGAGCCAGATCGCCTGCTGCAGGAAATTGGCCTTCATGCGCAGGTTGCGCCCCGTCATGATGTTGTCCAGCACGCTCATCCCGCGGAACAACGCGATGTTCTGGAAGGTGCGGGCGATGCCGTGGGAAGCGACATCGTGCGAGTTCATGTCGCGCCGCTCCTCGCCGCGGAAGGTGATCGTCCCCTGCTGCGGGCGATAGACGCCGTTGATCACGTTGAGCATCGAGCTCTTGCCGGCGCCGTTGGGGCCGATGATGGCGCGGATCTCGTGCTCGCGCACGTCGAAGCTGATGTCGGTGAGCGCCTTCACCCCGCCGAAGGCGAGCGAGATGCGGTCGAGCTTCAGGATCACGTCGCCGCCGCGGCGCGCATCGGCCTTCATGGCGCGGCGACCTTGCCGGGTGCCGGGGCCGGCACGACCCGCGCGGCCTCGATGCGCACGTCGGCGGCCACCGTGCCGGTGCGGCCATCCTCGAAGCGCACGAGCGTCTCGATGTGCTGGACCTCGCGCCCAGCGTAGAGCGCATCGACGAGCACGGCGTACTTCTCGGCCACGAATCCACGGCGCACCTTGCGCGTGCGGGTCAACTCCTCGTCGTCGGGATCGAGCTCCTTGTGCAGCACGAGGAAGCGATGGATCTGCGACTGCGCGAGGTCGCCTTCCCGCGCGAGCTCGGCATTCACCTTCTCCACGCACTCGCGCACGAGCACATAGACCTCGGGCTTGCTCGCGAGGTCGTAGTATCCCGAATAGGCGAGCCCGCGGCGCTCGGCCCAATTGCCCACCGAGCCGATGTCGATGTTCACGAATGCGCAGACACGGTCGCGCCCATCCCCAAAGGCCACGGCTTCTTTGATGTGGGCAAAGAACTTGAGTTTGTTCTCGATGTAGTTGGGCGCGAACATGGCCCCGCCGGCGAGCTTGCCGACATCCTTGGCGCGATCGATGATCTTGAGCTGGCCCGAGGCGTCGAGGAAGCCGGCGTCGCCGGTGTGGAAGAAGCCCTCGGTGTCGATGGACTCGGCCGTGGCCTGCGGCTGGTTGTAATACTCCGTGAGCAGCATCGGCCCGCGCACGAGCACCTCGCCGCCGGGGCCGATCTTGATGTCCACCCCCGGGGCGGCCACGCCCACGGCGTCGAGCTTCACGTCGTCGTCGGGTTGCAGGCAGGCGTAGGCACAGGTTTCCGTCTGCCCGTAGAGCTGCTTGAGATTGATGCCGATCGAGCGGTAGAAGCGGAACAGATCGGGCCCGATGGCCGCGCCCGCCGTGTAGGCCACGCGGATACGACTCATGCCGAGCACGTTGCGCAGCGGTCCGTACACCAGGAGGTTGCCGAGGGCGTATTGCAGGCGGTCGCCGGCGGGCACGGGCTTGCCGCTCAGGATCTCCGCGCCGCAACGGCGCGCGACCTCCATGAAGTGAGCGTAGAGCCAGCGCTTGACCGCCCCGGCGTCCTCCATGCGGATCGTGACCTGCGTGAGCAGGTTCTCGAACACGCGCGGTGGCGCGAAGTAGTACGTGGGACCGATCTCGCGCAAGTCGGTCATCACGGTGTCGCCCGACTCCGGGCAGTTGATGGTGAACCCTGCCACCAGCCACTGCGCGATCGAGAAGAGGTGGTCGCCCACCCAGGCCATGGGCAGGTAGGACAGGACGCTGTCGTTGGCGGTCAGGTGGTCGAACTGCGCGCCGCCCCGCGCTGCGGCGATGAAGGCGGAGTGCGCGGAGCGCACGCCCTTGGGACGGCCCGTGGTGCCCGACGTGTAGAGCATCACCGACACATCGCTGCCGACACCCTTGGCCACCTCGGCCTCGTAGAAGCCCGGGTGGGCGCGGTCGTAGTCGCGGCCGTCGGCCACGAGCTGGTCGAAGCCCGTGACGCCTTCGTAGTGGCGCATGCCGCGCGGATCGTCGTAGAAGATGTGCTGCAGCGACGGCACGCTCGCCCTGGCCTCCAGGAGCTTGTCCACCTGCTCCTGGTCCTCCACGATCGCGTAGGCGATGGCGGCGTCGTTCAGGACATAGACGAAGTCCGCGGCCGGGGCATCCTGGTACATCGGAACCGGCACGCCCCCCAGCGCCTGCGCCGCCACCATGGACCAGTACAGGCGTGGCCGGTTATCGCCGATGATCGCGAGGTGCATGCCGCGCCGGAAGCCGTGCGCCGCGAGTCCGCAGGCGAGCGCGCGCACTTCGTCGGCCACCTGGCGCCAGGTCCAGGTCTGCCAGATCCCGAGATCTTTTTCGCGGGTGGCCGGATGGTCCGGGCGCACGCGGGCGTGGTGCAAAAGCAGGCGCGGAAACGTGTCCTGCGCTTCCTCCATCGAATCCTCCTCGAAGCCTTTCGCGGCTTCGCGGCGCCCTTCTTCCGGGGCGTCCGCAAGCGGTACATCTTAGCGGGTTCGGACCGGGCACGGCCAAGTTAGACAGCTTTGGGGTAATGGC
>CALFEY010000307.1 GCA_937958295.1 uncultured Pseudomonadota bacterium | reverse complement strand
CGGCGGTGGCGGACGCCACACGGGCGGCGGCGGCGGGGGTGGCCGGCCGTACCAGTAGTTGCGGTTGTTCCACCACGGCCGGTTGCGGTAGAACGAATCCCAGTAGGAGTTGATCGAGAACGTGATGAGGGGCAGGCCGATGGTCGGGCCGCCGTAGAAGATGATGGACGGTTGCGGGCCGAAGCTCGTCTGCAGGAACTGCGACCATACGAAGCCGCGGTTGAAGCCCCACTGCACGTCGCACCAGCGCCAGCCGTCGAGGCAGCCGAAGACCTGCACGGGCGTGCCGGCGGGAATCCAGGCGACGAGCGGGAACGAGCGGTCGGGGCCAGCGCGCATGTTCACCGATTGCGTGGTGAACGCATTCTGCGCGGCGGCCGCCACGGGTAGTGCGAAGGCGAGGGCGAGGGCGAGCCTGCGTGCAGCGGCGAGCATGTTCATGCGGCGACGATAGCAGGTCCCGTCAGACGCGTCACTTGCGCGCGGCCTCCGGCAGCATGATGCGCTCGAGCACCTCGCGGTACGGCTCGGCGGACACGCTCACGCCGCCCTGGAAGGGGCGGTCGGTGACCGCAATGAAATAGAGGATGAGTGCGATCGGCGCCGCCACGATGATGGTGATGGTCGCGTGCATCAGGAAGCTCTCCATGCGCAGGAGGAAGCACGCGGAGATCGCGATCACGCCGAGCAGCAGCACGATCACCCACAGCTCGAGCGGCAGCGCGGTGTCCTGCACGGCCTGCAGGCGCATGCGGCGGGCCTCGAGCAGGTCGTTGTACACGGCCACGGATTGCGCATGCACGATCTTCTGGCCCTCCGTGGCGGGCTCGAAGCCGAAGAACGCCCGCTGGAAGGCTTCGACCGTGGCGAGCGGGATCGTGGGCGCCTCGCCGCGCTCGTGCAGCGGCCACTCCTGATCGATGATGTGCCGCGTGTAGCCGATGAGCGCCTCGCGGAACTCGGTACGCTGGGGCTCGGGATAACCCGCGAAGTCGTGGAAGAGCACCGAGATGACGGTGGCCTCGCGTCCCACCTTGGCGCCGGCATCGCCCGTGTTCCCCCACACCGCCACGGCGGTGAGACCGGCAGCGATGGCGTAGATGCCGATGAGCGCGGCGAGAAGGCCGGAGATCGCGCCGTTGTCGAGCGTCTGGTGCAGCGAGGTGGCCCGCACCCGGGCGGCGGTGGCCGCGAGTCCCGCGATCGAGACGGTGAGCGTGGCAACGACCACGAGCACGGCGAGCTGGGTGGAGGAAAGCTCGTGGAACCAGTTCATCGGCAGCAGTCCCGGCGACGAGGAGGCCGCCATGTTAGCGGCAATCCGCGCGGGTTGCGGACAGCGCTCGCGCCGCGGACACGGCGGCCCGGCTGCGCGTTGGCATGCCGCGGTAGCTTGCCCGCGGCTACGGAACGGCTACGCCTCGCCGGTCGTCGACGAGCTTGCCGTCGCCGGGCAGCTCGTCAACGCCGCGGCACACGACTTCGCCGCGCAGCTTGGTGACCTGCCGGATCGTGGCCGTGTAGGCCGCAGGATCGGCCGTGGCGCTGGCCTCGAGCTCCACGTGCAGCGTCATGCGGTCCTTGCCGGCATCGTGGTCGACAACGAGGCGCGCCCGCCGGATCTCCGGATGGCGCGCGACGATCGCATTCACCTGCGAAGGGTGCACGAAGAGCCCGCGCACCTTCGTGGTTTGATCCGCGCGCCCCAGCCAGCCGCGCAGCCGCAGGTTGGTGCGGCCGCAGGGGCTGGGGCCGTCCAGCACCATCGACAGGTCGCCGGTGGCGAAGCGGATGAGCGGATAGTCGCGGTTGGCGAGTGGGGTGACGACCACCTCGCCGATCTCGCCGGGCCCGACCGGATCGCCGGACCCAGGACGCACGATCTCGACCAGCACGCCCTCCTCGACGACGAGGCCCGCGCGCGCGGACGTCTCGTAGGCGATCGATCCCACGTCCGCCGTTCCGTAGAGCTCGCAGGCGGCGATGCCGCGCGCGGCGAAGCGCTCGCGCATCGCCGCTGGAAAGGCCTCGCCGGACACGAGCGCCTTGCGCAGGCTGCGCACGGGTTTGCCGAGCGCGTCCGCCCGCTCGAGGATGATGTCGAGGAAGGAGGGCGTTCCGGCGTAGCCATGCGGTTGCAGCTCGGCCATGACCTCCACTTGCAGCTCGGTCTGTGCCACGCCGCCGGGAAACACCGTGCAGCCGAGCGCGAGCGCGCCTTGCTCCACCATCGAACCCGCGGGCGTGAAGTGATACGAGAACGCGTTGTGCACGAGCTCGCCCCGCCGGAAGCCCGCCGCGAAGAGCGCCCGCGCGAAGCGCCAGTAGTCGGCAACGCGTCCCTCCGGCTCGAAGATCGCGCTGGGGGAGGCGAACACGCGCGCGACGTCTCCCCAGCCCCCCACCGCGAGACCGCCAAAGGGACGTCGTGCCTGCTGCAGCGCGACGAGCTCCGACTTGCGCGTGAGCGGTAGCTGCGCGAGCGAGCCCCGGTCGACGATGGCGCGCGGGTCGATGTCGCGCAGCAGGCCTGCGAATCCGGGCGCGTGCGCCTTGGCGTGGGCAACCTGCGCCCGCACCTGCGCCAGCTGCTCGTGCTCGCGCAACTCCGGATCGCGCGTCTCCAGCGCGTCGTAGTGGTCGCTCATGCAAGCCAGCGCTTGCGTCGCCGGTAGTGCTTCACGTCGCGGTAGGACTTTCGTTCCGCACCCGACAGGCCGAGATAGAATTCCTTGACGTCGGCATTGTCGGCGAGCGCCGCCGCAGCGCCGTCCATCACGATGCGTCCGCTCTCCAGGATGTACCCGTAGTCGGCGTAGCGAAGCGCGGCCATCGAGTTCTGCTCGGCCAGCAGGAACGACACGCCCTCGCTCGCATTGAGCGCGCGGATGATCTCGAAGATCTCCGCGACGATCTGCGGCGCGAGTCCCATCGAAGGCTCGTCGAGAAGGATGAGCTTCGGCCTTGCCATGAGGGCGCGACCGATGGCGGTCATCTGCTGCTCGCCTCCGGAGGCGTACCCTGCCTGCGTGCGGCGGCGCTCCTTCAGGCGCGGGAAGTAGCGGTACACCCGCGCAAGCTCGGCATCGCGCTCCGCGCGCGGCAGCCCGCGCATGTACGCCCCGGCAAGGAGGTTGTCCTCGATGGAGAGGTGAGCGAAGCAGTGGCGCCCCTCCATCACCTGGCACACGCCGAGCGCCACGATGCGGCTCGCGTCGAGGCGGTCGAGCCGTTCCCCGCGGTGCGCGATCGTGCCCTTCGTCACTTCACCGCGCTCGGCGCGCAGGAGTCCGGAGATGGCCTTTAGCGTGGTGCTCTTGCCGGCACCGTTGGCCCCCAGGAGCGCCACCACGCCGCGCTCGGGCACCACGAGGGATACGCCTTTGAGCACGAGGATCACGTGGTCGTAGATGGCCTCGATGTTGTTGACCTCGAGGAACGGCACCGCGGCGGCAGACGCGGCCTGCGGCGCCGGACGCAGCGCGGCGGCTTCCATCAGTGAGCGACGCCGAGGTAGGCGTCGATCACCGCCTTGCTCGCGCGCACTTCG
>CALFEY010000306.1 GCA_937958295.1 uncultured Pseudomonadota bacterium | reverse complement strand
TTCAAGACGTCCTCCTACGGCGGCTTCACGCAGGAAACGATGTATGCGCTCAAGGTTACGGTTCCGACCTCGCCGTCGTCGTATCGCACGGCCGGCTACACGAGCCTCGCCGAATATCAGGGTCCGCCCGCCTATCGCCACATGACCATTTCCAAGAGCGCGTGCGACTTCCGCGAGCCCGACTACGCCGGCAACGGCGCGAACGGCCCGCTCGATGCCACCGCCGGCACCGCCGTCCTCCTCTACTGGAATGTCGGCAGCGGGGGCGGGGTCACGGGGCTCGTGCCTGGCGAGACGTACTATTTCAACTTCCGGAACGTCACCTGCGGTCAGGGAAGCTGCGAAGCCTCCTCCACCACCAACTGGCCGAACTGACGAAGTACTGAGCACGATCGAACGGGCGCCTGCGGGCGCCCGTTCTCATTTCGAGAGCCCGCCACCAAGAGATAATGTCTCCAACGACGTTCCGCTATAACCACCCGATTCATGAGCTCCGTCGACGCTCTTCTCCGCCAAGCGATAACCCTGCTCGGCGCCAACGATCTATCCGCCGCGTCGGATGCATTGGAATCGGTCCTGATCGAAGAGCCGGGAAACGTCCAGGCCAGCACGCAACTTGCAATTGTTCGGCTTCAACAGGGACGCACGGAAGATGCAATGGCGCATGCGCAACGCGCGATCGCGACGGACCCCGAAAGCGCGCCTGCGCACGCATGGTACGCAGAGGCCCTGCGCCGAAGCGGCGAGAACGCAAAGGCCGCGGTGTCCTTCGAGACGGCGCTTCGTCTCAAACCCGACCTGCCGCCTGCACTCTTCAATGCGGCCTTGGCCTACGTCGACCTCGGGCGGCATAGCGAAGCGCGCGCAGCATGGATCAAGTTCCTCAGCTTACGGCCCAACGACGGCCGCGTCCGGACGGAGCTAGGCAAGCTCGCGCTCGCCACGGGGAACGCGGACGAGGCAGAAGCATGGTTCAAGGAGCAGTTGCAGGTGCGGCCGCAGGACCTCCACGCGATATGCGATCTTGCGGCGGCGATCCAGGCCAAGAGTGATGGGGACCGCGTCCGCAAGCTCGTGGTGCCCGTCCTGCCGCGCGCGCGAAACTTCCCGAGGCTCTGGCTCGCCCTGGCGTACTCGTATCTCAACGAGGGACGTCTACAGGAAGCCGCGGGCGTATTGCGCCAGGCGGCCGCGGAGTTGCCCGAGAGCGGGACGGTAGCCGCACTCCTGGGCACGACCGAGGATCGGCTGGCGAATCTGCCGAGCGCCATTGCAGCGTTCGAGCTTGCCGTGGCGCTTCAGCCGGAACGGGCCGACCTCCGCAACGCCCTAGGCGTCGCCCACCTCAACCTTGCCAATCACGAGGCCGCTCTCGCTCAATTTCGACAGGCGGTCACTCTCGATGAAGCGTTCGCGGCTTCGCACAGCAATCTGCTGATGGCGCTTCATTATGTGCAAGGCATGACTCCCGAGGCGATGTTCGAGGAGCATCTCGAGTACGGGCGACGCCACGCGAGACCGCGGGCCCACCACGGGCGACCCCGCCCGGATCGGCAGCGACGGATCCGCGTGGGTTACCTCTCGCCTCGCTTCGGCGGCGGCCCGCTCGCGCACTTCGTGCTTCCGCTGCTACGTCACCACGATCGGTCCAGGTTCGAGATCTTCTGCTATGCGACATCGTCGGAATCGGACGCGGCAACCGCGGAAATGCAGCGGCACGTCGATCATTGGCGGCAAGGCGCCGATCTCGACGATGACGCGCTGGCGCGGGTGGTTCGCAACGATGAGCTCGATATCCTCGTCGATCTCGTCGGTCACTGCCCCGGCGGACGTCTTCCGATGCTGAGCGCGCGACTGGCGCCGATCCAGGTGACCTGGATGGATTACGTCAACACGACCGGGATCGAGTCCATGGACTACGTGTTGACCGATGAAGGGCATACCCCGACTGATAGGCGACAGCGTTTCAGCGAGCGTGTCGTGAGACTCGCGGGCGTCCGACTCTGCTACGAGCCGGTGACCGACCTCCCGCCCCTGTCACCACCGCCTTTGCTCGAGCGCGGCTTCGTCACCTTTGGGTGTTTCAACAGGCTGTCGAAGATCGGACTTCCGGTGATCGAGGCGTGGTCCCGAATCCTTGCCGAACTCCCGACCGCGCGGCTGATTCTCAAGGCGGGCGCATTCGCCTCCGACGAAACGCAGCGGGTGGTACAGGAGCGCTTCGCCAAGTTCGGCGTCGAGCCCGATCGACTTTTGCTTCAGCCCTTTGCGGTCGAGCGCGAGATGCTCGCCGAATACCGGAACGTGGACATAGCGCTCGATCCCTTTCCCTATTGCGGATGCACCACCACGTGTGACGCACTGGTGATGGGGGTTCCCGTCATCTCGCTCGCCGGGGAGACCCTCGCGGGGCGACACGGGGTCTCCATTCTCGGCGCCACCGGGCTCCACGAGTTCATCGCTCACTCGCTGGAGGCGTATCACGCGAAGGTCGTGGCCCTCGCCACGAACGCCGGCAAGCTGACGTCGCTGCGAGCGGAGCTTCGCGGACGCTTCATTGGGTCACCGATGTGCGATGCACCAAGGTTCGCGCGCACGGTCGAAGATGCGTACACGAACATGATCGCGGACGCGAACTCGCGCTAACGCCGCCTGCCCATGTCCACGGACGAGAGGTTACGTCGGGAGACCTTCCCCCGCCTTCCCCCTCATCAGCCCCTCGTATTTCCGCATCAGCACCGTCTTCGTCTCCACGTGCGACGGGTTGACCGGGATGCAGTCCACCGGGCACACCTCGCGGCACTGGGGCACGTCGAAGTGGCCCACGCACTCGGTGCACTTCGACGGATCGATCTCGTAGATCTCCGCGCCCTGCGCGATGGCGTCATTGGGGCACTCGGGCTCGCACACGTCGCAGTTGATGCACTCGTCGGTGATCATGAGCGCCATGGTCACCCCTTGTGGGCCTGCTCCGCCACGCGCGCGCGGATGCGCTTGGCCACGGCGGGATGCACGAAGTGGGACACGTCGCCGCCGAACTTGGCGATCTCGCGCACGATGGTGGCCGAAACGAACGTGTACTGCTCCGAGGGCGTGAGGAAGAGCGTCTCCACGTCGGGGTACAGATGCCGGTTCATGCCCGCCATCTGGAACTCGTACTCGAAGTCGGACACGGCGCGCAGGCCGCGCAGGATGATGCGGGCGCCCTGGGCACGCACGAAGTCCATGAGTAGCGACGAGAAGCCGGTCACTTCCACGTTGTCGATGGGCGCCAGTACCTCCCGCGCCATCTCGATGCGCTCCGCGGCGGTGAACAGCGGGTTCTTGGCCTTGCTGTCGGCCACGCCCACGACCACGCGATCGAACACATGCGCTGCCCGGCGCACGAGATCCTCGTGGCCACGCGTGAGCGGATCGAACGTGCCGGGATAGACGACTTTGATCATGGCGATGCCTCGCTGTGCAGGCGCAGCAAATGATAATGCACCTGTCCTGCCCTCGCGTGGCGGTGCAGCACGAGTGACGCCGGAGGCGTGATCTCGTGCGCGGCCTCCGCGTAGATGAAGCCGCCCGCGGCCAGCCGCGTCGCGCAGGCGGGCAGGAGCCACGGCCAGGGATCGTCCGTGAAGGGCGGGTCGAGGAAGATCACGTCGAAGACGCGTCGCTCGGCGGCGAGCCAGGCGCGTGCCTCGGCTGCGTGCGCCTCCAGCCCCGCGGCACCGAACTCGCGCGCCGTGGCCGCCAGCGCGGCAATCACGCGGCGGTCACGATCCACCGCCACAGCGGTCGCCGCCCCGCGCGACAGGGCCTCAAGGGACAGCACGCCGCTGCCGGCGAAGAGCTCGAGCGTGGCGAGCTCGGCCAAATCCTGGCCGAGCCAGTTGAAGAGGGTCTCGCGCACCCGGTCGGGGGTGGGCCGCACGCCCGGCAGGGCGGGAAAGCGCACCACCCGACCGCGCATGCTGCCACCGATGATGCGCAGGCGTTGGGCGGCGGGCGAGGGGGGCACGGGGAAGGGGAGCGAGGCGGGAGGAGGCGAACCGGTAGAATTCTAGCTTTGCGGCGGCGCCAAGCCCGCCGCCCGAGGCGCCGTGTTCGATTTCTTCCGCAAGAAGCCCCCTGCCGACGAGGCACCCCCGCCGGCCGACGCAAGCCCGCCAGCGGATGACCCCGCGCCCGTCGAGGCAGAGGTTGCGGCGCTTCCGCCGCTGCCGGCGGCGCCCGAGCCTGCCGTCCCCGCGCGCTCGTGGACCGAGCGGCTCAAGGCGGGGCTGGGCCTGTCGCGGGCCAAGCTCGCTGGCGCGCTCTCCAGCGTGTTCGTTCGGCGCAAGCTTGAGGCTTCGGACCTCGAAGCCCTCGAAGACGCGCTCATCGCCGGTGACGTGGGCGTGGATGCCGCCCAGCACCTGATCGAGGACCTCAAGGGGCGATGGAAGCGAGCCGGGGAGGGCGCCAATCCCCGCGACGAGCTCGCGGCAGCCATGGTGGATCTCGTGGCGCCGCTCGAAAAGCCGCTGGTGATCGGCTCGCAACGGCCGTTCGTGATCATGCTCGCGGGAGTGAACGGTGCAGGGAAGACCACCTCCATCGGCAAGCTCGCCAAGTGGCTCCAGCAGCAGGGCCTCACCGTCCTGCTGGCCGCCGGTGACACCTTCCGGGCCGCGGCCCGCGAGCAACTCGCGGCCTGGGGAGAGCGCAACGGGGTGGCCGTGATCCAGCAGGCGAGCGGCGATGCCGCCTCGGTGATGTTCGACGCGGTCAACGCCGCCCGCGCGCGCGGGATCGACGTGGTGCTGGCCGACACGGCCGGCCGCCTGCCCACCCAGGCCCACCTCATGGAGGAGCTGCGCAAGGTCAGGCGGGTACTGGGCCGTGCCCAGGAAGGCGCCCCGCACGAGGTGCTGCTGGTAGTGGACGCCAACACCGGGCAGAACGCGCTCGCCCAGGTGAAGGCCTTCGATGCGGCGTCGGGGCTCACGGGCCTCATCGTGACCAAGCTCGACGGCAGTGCCAAGGGCGGGGTCGTCGCCGCCATCGCCAAGCAGCATCCGGTGCCGCTCAAGTTCATCGGGGTGGGCGAGGGGGTCGACGACCTGCGGCCCTTCGTGGCCCGAGACTTTGTCGAGGCATTGCTACCGACCGACGCCTAATCTACAATACAAAGATAGCGAGCACTCACCTCAAGCCGCCGACGCGGTGACCGCTCCTCCCCCCGTTCACCCTCGTGGGGCGCCGTTCACGCCAGCCCGGCGCCGCACGTCGCAAACCGCCGCCCTCTCCGAACCATTGCCGCACCATCCCGCCTAACGATGGACGGGGACGGGAAGCACACATACCTGAGTGAACCAGTCGGGAACTTCCCGGTCCATTAGCACTCAAAGTGTACGAGTGCTAAAATGGCATCGACGTGCCGCCGGGCCCCCACAAAGCCCGTCCGCGCGATGCCTCTAATATGGAGACATGGCAATGACGAGTTCAACCCTGGCGTTCCCCACCCCCGCTTCGCTGGGCAGCCTCGATCACTATATCCAGGCGGTCAACCGCTTCCCGCTGTTGACCCCGGAGCAGGAGACCGCCCTCGGCCGCGAGCTCAAGAAGAGCGACGACATCGATGCCGCCCGCCAGCTGGTCCTGTCCCACCTCCGGCTTGTGGTGGCGGTGTCCCGCAACTACCTGGGCTACGGCCTGCCGCAGGCGGACCTCATCCAGGAAGGCAACGTGGGCCTCATGAAGGCCGTGCGCCGCTTCGACCCCGAGCGCGGCGTGCGCCTCGTGTCGTTCGCGCTGCACTGGATCCGGGCCGAGATGCACGAGTACATCCTGCGCAATTGGCGTCTGGTGAAGGTCGCCACGACCAAGGCCCAGCGCAAGCTTTTCTTCAACCTGCGCAGCATGAAGGCCAGCTCGGCCGCGCTGTCGGTGGACGAAGCCAAGCGCATCGCCCGCGACCTCGGCGTCAAGCCGGAAGAGGTGGTCGAGATGGAAACGCGCCTGGGCGGCCACGACGTCGCGCTCGACCCCACGCCGGGTGACGAGGAGAACTTCGTCTCGCCGATCGCCTACCTCACGGACAGCGAAGACGAGCCGGCCAAGATCCTTGAGCGCGAGCAAACGGCCACCAATCGCACGCGGGGGCTACAAAAGGCCCTGGCCAAGCTCGACGACCGCAGCCGTCGCATCATCGAGGCGCGCTGGCTGCGCGAGGACGAGTCCGCGGCCACGCTCCAGGATCTCGCCAACGAGTACGGCGTGTCCGCGGAGCGTATCCGCCAGATCGAGAGCAAGGCGATGAAGACCATGCGCTCGCAGATGGCCGACGCGCTGTAAAGCAAGGCGGCCCAAGCCACCCACGAAACGCCGGCAGCGATGTCGGCGTTTTCGTTGGTGCGCGGCGGACGAATCCCCCTACACGCGGCTGCCGATCACCTGCCGCCGTTGCGCGTTGGCGGCGTATTCGCGACGAAAGCCTTCGTTGATCTGCAGGTCACTCGCCGCGGTGGCAGGGGAATCGGCGTCGGCCACGAGCACCGCGGGGCATCACAACTCGACCTGCGTCCCCAGCTCCACCACCCGATTGGTGGGAATGTTGAAGAACTCGCTGGCCTTGACAGCGTTCTTGGACATCGACGCGAAGAGCCGCTCGCGCCATAGCGCCATGCCCGGCGATACCGTGGGAATAAGCGTCTCGCGAGAGACGAAGAAGCTCGTCTCCATCATCTCGAAGGCGAGCCCCTTGCGCGCCGAGTCCATGAGGAGCTCCGGCACGTCCGGATCCTCCTTGAAGCCGTAGTACGCGAGGAACTGGTAGAAGTCCGCGCCGAGCGTCTTGATCTCCATGCGATCCTCGGCATCGACATAGGGGATGTCGCGCATCACCACCGTGAGGAAGACGACGCGCTCGTGCAGCACCTTGTTGTGCTTCAAGTTGTGCAGCAGGGCATGCGGCACGAGGTCGGGCGTGGAGGTCATGAACACGGCGGTGCCTTCCACGCGCGTGGGCGGCGAGACCTCGATGCTCTGCACGAACAGATCGAGCGGCAGGGCATCCTGCGAGAGGCGGTCCATGAGGAGCGCGCGACCGCGCTTCCACGTGGTGAGCAGCGTGAAGATCACCGCGCCCACCACCAGCGGGAACCACCCTCCCGCGGGAATCTTGAGCGCGTTGGAGGAGAGGAACGCGATGTCGATCAGCATGAGCGGCGTGGCAATGGCGAGCGCGGCCCATAGCGGCCAGTTCCACAGGCGCCGCATCACCACGAAGATGAGGATCGAGTCGATCAACATCGCGCAGGTCACCGCGATGCCGTAGGCGGCGGCAAGGTTCTCGGAAGACCGGTACGACACCACCAGCATCACCACCGCGGCGAACAGCGTCCAGTTGATGAAGGGGACGTAGATCTGCCCGATCTGCCGCTCGGAGGTGTGCTCGATCTTCAGGCGCGGGCAGTAGCCCATCTGGATGGCCGCGCGCGTGAGCGAGAACGTGCCGGAGATGACGGCTTGCGAGGCCACGGAGGTGGCCAGGGTGGCGAGGATCACGAGCGGAATGAGCGCCCATGACGGTGCCAGGAGATAGAACGGATTGCGGATGGCCGCAGGGTCGGCGAGCAGCAGCGCCCCCTGCCCGAAGTAGTTCAGCACGAGTGCGGGGAGCACCAGCACGAGCCACGCGCGGCGGATGGGCGAGCGCCCGAAGTGCCCCATGTCGGTGTACAGCGCCTCGGTGCCGGTGACGGCGAGCACCACCGCGCCGAGGGCCAGGAACGCGAGGCCCGGGGAATCGGTGAAGAAGCGCCACGCGTGCCAGGGGTTGATGGCACCCAGGATGGCGGGGGCCTGCACCACCTGGATGAGCCCGAGCACGGCAATCACGCTGAAGTAGAGCACCATCACTGGACCGAAGAACAGGCCCACGCGTGCCGTGCCGTGCTTCTGGATGCCGAAGAGCAGCACGATGATCACGAGCGTGATGGGTACGATGTACGGATGCAGCGCGGGCGTGGCAATCTCGAGCCCCTCCACGGCCGAGAGCACGGAGATCGCGGGCGTGATCATGCCGTCGCCGTAGAACATGGCGGCCCCGAAGATGCCGAAGCCCACGAGCCACCACCGCCGCGATTCGTGCCGCGCGAGACCCCGCGAGACCAGGGCGGTGAGCGCGAGGATGCCGCCCTCGCCGTTGTTGTCGGCACGCATGATGAGCGCGATGTACTTCAGCGTGACCACCACGATCAGCGACCAGAACACCGCGGAGAGCACGCCATAAACGTTGTCCGGCGTGACGGCGAGCCCGTGCTCGCCGGTGAACGCGGTGCGCAGCATGTACAGCGGACTCGTGCCGATGTCGCCGTAGACGACGCCGATCGCGCCCACGACGAGGGCGGCGGCGGTCTTGCGGTCGGTAGGCGCTGCGCTCAAGGCAAGGGACGTCTGGCGGAAAGCGTCCGGTGCGCGCTCACGCGGCGGCGTCGTCGACGCGTCGCGAGAAGCGAATGTTGAGCTGCTTCAGCTTGCGATAGAGATGGGTGCGCTCGAGCCCGGCCTTTTCCGCGACCTTGCTCATGTTGCTCTGCTCGCGGCCCAGGAGTTGCTCGAAGTAGATGCGCTCGAAGGCCTCGCGCGCCTCGCGCAGCGGCAGGTCGAAGAAGCGCGACGTGATCTCCGGCGCCGGCGACGGGTTGGGCGCCGCGGCCTCTCCCAGCACGCGCTTCACATGATCGGTGGTGATCTCGCCGCGCACGAGGGCGAGGTTGCTCACGAAGCTCGCGAGATGATCGAGGTTGCCCGGCCAGTACGCATTCGACAGCGCGGTGAGCGCGGCCGGCGGCAAGGCGGCGAGCAGGGGCGTGGGTGGGTCGTCCTTGGAGGCTTCGCGCCAGTAGCGCTCGATGAGCGGCGGGATGTCCTCGCGGCGCTTCCGCAGCGGCGGCAGCATGATCGTGCCCGCCGAGAGCTGGGCAAGGAGCGCCGGATCGAACTTCCCTTCGGCGGCGAGGTTGCCGAGCGGCTCGCTGCTCGTGCACGCGAGCGTGACGTTGAGCTTGTCGAGCTTGGGCAGCAGGAATGCGAGGCCCTTCTGCTCGATCTTGGAGTACTGGCCGATCTCCGGGCAGTAGAGCACGCCCTCGCGCGCTTCCTCGAGCAATGCGAGTGGATTGGCGGTGAGGCGCGAGGCGCTCGCGAGCGTCACGAAGGGGGCATCGGGCGTTTGCAGCGCATGCGCGGCGATATCGTGGCCCGTGCCCGATTCGCCGAGCACGAGGATCGGACGCCGACCGGCGAGGAGATGCTCGAGCCCGCGCTCGGTCTCGCGGATCGCCGTGCTCGCGCCCAGGGCGGCGAGCGACACGCGCCGCGGCTCCTGCACCGCGGCGCTCTTCAATGCGCGCGCGATGGTGGAGAGGAGCTTCTGCAGGCCCACGGGCTTCT
>CALFEY010000305.1 GCA_937958295.1 uncultured Pseudomonadota bacterium | reverse complement strand
TGCGCGCGTGCGTGGGCAAGAGCGCGGCCACGAGGCTCCCCACGAACGGCAAGATGAGGAGGAGCGGGAGTTCCATGCAGCCGAGTTTAGCCGACGCGCTGCCCCGCGCGCCGCTCGGCAGGCCTTAGCGCAGGCGCCCGTCCACGAGATGGAGGATGCGGTCCGCGCGGGCGGCGAGTTCCTGATCGTGGGTGACGATCACGAGCGCGGTGCCGATCGCCGCGTTGAGCTCGAGCATGAGCTCGAACACCTGTTCGGCGGTCTTGCGATCGAGATTGCCGGTGGGCTCATCCGCGAGCACGCACCGCGGCTGCGTGACGAGCGCCCGCGCAAGCGCGACACGCTGCCGCTCCCCGCCGGACAGCTCGCCCGGCCGATGCTTGAGACGATGTCCGAGGCCCACGCGCTCGAGCGTGGCCGCGGCCGCATCGTACGCCTGCGCAGGGGGCATGCGGCGGATGACGAGGGGCATCGCGGCGTTCTCCACCGCACTGAACTCGGGCAGCAGGTGGTGGAACTGGTAGATGAAGCCGAGGGCGCGATTGCGCAGCGCACCCCGCGCGGCCTCCGACAGCGACGCCAGCGCCACGCCCTCCACGCTCACCTCGCCCGCCGTAGGCGCATCGAGGCCGCCCAGCAGATGCAGCAGGGTGCTCTTGCCCGACCCGGAAGAGCCCACGATCGCCACGCGCTCGCCGGTGTGCACGGTCACGTCGACGCCGTTCAGGACCGGCACCGGGGCCGGTCCGCTGGTGTACGTCTTGGCAAGCCCGCGGCACTCGAGCACCGGGACCGCCGCCTGCGCGGTCGCGTCACTCATAGCGCAACGCCTCGGCCGGATTCACGCGCGCGGCCTTCCAGGCCGGATAGAGCGTGGCGATGAGCGCGAGCGCCAGCGCGATGCCCGCGATGGTGATCACGTCGGCCCGCTGGAGGTCGCTCGGCAGGTCGCTGATGTAGTAGACCGACTTGTCGAGGAACTGGATGTTGAAGAGGCGCTCGATGAAGGGCACCACCACATCGATGTTGAGCGCGAGGAGCACCCCGCCCGCCACGCCGATGGCCGTGCCCAGGAAGCCGATCAGCGCTCCCTGCACGATGAAGATGGCCATGATGGACGCCGGCGCCGCGCCGAGCGTGCGAAGGATCGCGATGTCGGCCTGTTTGTCGGTGACCACCATCACCTGCGCGGACACGATGTTGAACGCGGCCACCGCCACGATGAGGGTCAGGATGATGAACATCATCCGCTTCTCGATCTGCACGGCGCGGAAAAAGTTCGAGTGGCTGCGCGTCCAGTCGCGGATCTCCGCCTGCACAGGCAGCTGCTGCCACAGGTCGCGTGCCACCGCGGGGGCGGCGAAGAGGTCGTCGATCTTCAGGCGCACGCCCGACACGCCGTCGAGCCGATAGAGCCGCTGCGCATCCTCGATGTTGATGAGCGCAAGACCGCTGTCGAACTCGTACATCCCCACCTCGAAGATGCCCACGACCTTGAAGCTCTTCAGGCGCGGCAGGGTGCCCGCGGGGGTGATCGTGCCCTGCGGCGTGATCACCACCACCGTGTCGCCGGGCGTGACGTTGAGCGCACGGGCAAGATCGCCGCCGAGCACGATGCCGAACTCGCCGGCCTTGAGGTCGGCGAGGGAGCCGGCGCGCATGTGGCGGCCGATGTCGGCGACCGTGTCCTCGCGCGAGGGGTCGATGCCGCGGATGAGCGCGCCGCGATTGACATCGCTCGCGGTGAGCATGGCCTGGCCGAGCACGTAAGGTGCCGCCGCCTTCACCCGCGGTTGGGCGAGCGCGTACTCGGCCACGCGGGGCCAGTCCATGAGTTGCGGCATGCCGCGGATCTCGATGTGGGAGGCCACCGACAGGATGCGGTTGCGCAACTCCTCCTGGAAACCGTTCATCACCGACAGCACCACGATCAGCGCGGCCACGCCGAGGGCGATGCCCGCCATCGAGATGAGCGAGATGAAGGAGATGAACGTGTTGCGCCCGGAGCCCTTGCGGGCACGCGTGTAGCGCAGGCCAACGGCCAGTTCGTAGGGCGACAAGGAAAGCTTGCGGCGAAGCGCGGTGAGGCGGGAGGCACGATTATCGCATGCACGCCGACTGCTACACTCCAGCGCTCCGGTCCCGCGTCACGGCGTGCGGCACCCCACCGGTTACACGCCTGCCGCACGTCCACTCCATGCAGTTGACCCTCATCGTTCACGGTCTTCGCTCCGCCGAGCAGACCTCCGCACGCAACGTCGATGCACTGCACCGACTGGCGGCGCTCGGCGCCGTGACCGAGCTTGCCCGCGACATCGATGCGCAATCGCTCGTGGCGGTCGGCTTGCCCGCGGACACGCCCGTGGCCCCGCTCGCGGCCCTCGGCGCGGGCTTCGACGCGCGGGGCGCGCACGTCCTGCGCGCCGACCCGCTCGCCCTCGTGGCCGGGCGCGACGATGTGCTCATGACCGGACGCATCGACGACCTCACCGACGACGACGCGCAGGCGCTGCGCGCCACGCTCGCGGCGCACTTCGCCGAGGACGGCCTCGCCTTCCACGTGCCGCGCCCCGATGCGTGGTTCGTCACGTCGGCGGACCACGTTCCGGTGGAGACGACCCCGCTGCGCTCCGTCGCGGGATCGCTGCAGCCGTTCCTGCCGCGAGGGCCGCACGGCCGCATCTGGCGGCGCTGGCTATCGGAGATGCAGATGCTGCTGCATGCGCATCCCGTGAACGCCGCGCGCGAGGCCGCGGGGCGGGCGCCCGTCACCGGCATCTGGATCGCGGACGGGGGCGTGCTGGCGGGCGCAGTGCCCGCGTTGCCGACGCTGCACGTCACGGCTCGGCCCGAAGGCGACGTCGGCCGCGGACTCGCCACCCTCGGCGGCATCCCGGCACATCCACTGCCTGCCGCATACGCCGCGCTCCCCGCGGCGGATGCGCTCGTGGTGGCGGACCCGGTCACGGATGCCGACGCACTGGCCCGCGTGCTGCGCGACTGGCTGGAGCCGGCGGTGCTCGCGCTCGAGCGCGCCGCCCTGTCCCGCCTCGTGGTGGTAGGCGACGGCCAGGGCCGCGCGTGCGAGTGGAATGCCGGATCGCCGTCGCTCCTGGGGCGGCTGAAGGCCCGCCTGCGTCGCGCGAGCACGGGCGCGTGACCACGCTCGTCCGCCGTCCCGCGCATCCGGCCACGGCGCAGCTCATCGCGGCGGGCCTGTCCCCCGTGCTCGCGCGGGTCTATGCGGCGCGCGGCATCGCCTCCGCCGGCGAGCTCGATCACTCGCTTTCGGCGTTACCCACGTTTGGCACGCTGCGCGGCATCGACGCGGCCGCCGCGCGCCTTGCGCGGGCAATCGCGCAGCACGAGCGCATCGTGATCGTGGCCGACTACGACGCCGACGGCGCCACCGCATGCGCGGTGGGCGTGCGCGGTCTGCGCGAGATGGGGGCGGTCATCGACTTCCTCGTGCCGAACCGCTTCGAATTCGGCTACGGCCTCACGCCCGAGATCGTGGCGCTCGCGGCGCAGCGGCAGCCCGCGCTCATCGTCACGGTGGACAACGGCATCGCGAGCGTGGACGGCGTGCGGGCCGCCGCCGCGCTCGGCATCGAGGTGCTCGTCACCGACCACCACCTGCCCGGACCGGAGCTGCCGTCCCCGGCGATCATCGTCAATCCCAACCAGCCGGGCTGCACGTTCCCCAGCAAGCACATCGCCGGCGTCGGCGTGATGTTCTACGTGTTGCTCGCCACCCGGGCGCGCCTGCGCGCCGACGGCGCGTTCGGCGCCGGCACCGGCCCCAACCTCGCGCGCCTGCTCGACCTCGTCGCGCTCGGCACGGTCGCCGATGTGGTCCGCCTCGACCAGCCCAACCGCGTGCTGGTGGAACAGGGGCTTGCCCGCATGCGGGCAGGCAAGGGGCATCCCGGCGTACGCGCCCTCTTCCACGTGGCCGGTCGCGACGTGCGGCGCGCGACCGCCTTCGACCTGGGCTTCGTGGCGGGTCCGCGCCTCAATGCGGCGGGACGCCTGGCCGACATGAGCCTCGGCATCCGCTGTCTCCTCGCCGACGACGAGAGCGACGCCCTGGAGCTCGCCCGCAAGCTCGATGCGCTCAACCGCGAGCGCCGCGAGGTGGAAGCGGGCATGCAGGACGAGGCGCTCGCCGACCTGCGCGACGTGGAGGCGGCCGACGACCGCTGCACCGTGTGCCTGTATCGCGACGGCTGGCACCAGGGCGTGATCGGCATCGTGGCCTCGCGCCTGAAAGACCGCTTCCATCGCCCCGCCTTCGTCTTCGCGCCAGGCACGCAAGGCGAGCTTCGCGGCTCCGGCCGCTCGATCGCCGGCTTCCACCTGCGCGACGCGCTCGACCTCGTGAGCAAGCGCAGCCCGGGCACGATCCTCAAGTTCGGCGGCCACGCCTTTGCCGCGGGCTTGTCGATCGCCGGCGGCGCCCTGCCGGCCTTTGCCGCCGCTTTCGAGGCAGTCGCGCGCGAGCAACTCACGCCGGCCCACCTCGCGCGCACTGTGGACAGCGACGGCGAGCTTCCCCCCGGCGACCTCGATCTCCGGCTCGCCCGCGAGCTGCGCGAGCGCGTGTGGGGTCAAGGCCTGCCGGCGCCTACCTTCGACGACATTTTCGTGGTTCGGGAGGCGCGGATCGTTGGGGGACAGCACACGAAGCTCGTGCTGGAGCGCGCAGGCGAGCGCTTCTCGGCGATCCTCTTCCGCCACGCGGAGCCGCTCCCGCCGCGCCTGCGGGCCGCCTACCGGCCCGAGATCAATGACTGGCAGGGCACCTCGTCGCTCGAGCTCACGATCGAGCACTGGTGGCCCGCACCCTGACGGACCGGTCGCGCCCGCATCGCACCAAAGCGGCGCAACACCCACCCACGCACGTGGGATCGCGCCGCGGCCCGGAGGGGGACCCATGGTTTGTCCTGGAGTCAATCTATCCATTTGAATTTACATCGATTATTGGCAAAGCCAGCAATCGTCATGACACCGTCATCACACGGTCAAAACGGCTTGTGCGTTGCACCAAATATCGCTATAGTCGAATGGCTTGACGCGCCCTTCCTGCCCACTTTCGGGGCTCGCGCGTGCACCAACAGGGACATACCCATGCGTCTTGAAGGCAAGGTCTCCATCATCACCGGCGCGGGCCAGGGCATCGGCCGGGCGACGGCGTTGAAGTTCGCCAAGGAAGGCGCCAAGGTCGCCGTGTGCGACATCAACATGGAAACGGTCGCGGAGACGGTCCGCCTCGTCAAGGAAGCGGGCGGGGAGGCCATCGGCTTCAAGCTCGACGTTACCGACAAGGCCACGATCGCGGCGATGGTCGACGGGGTGATGGCCAAGTGGGGCCGCATCGACACCCTCGTCAACAACGCCGGCATCGTGCAGGATGCCCAGTTCAAGAAAATGAGCGAGGACCAGTTCGATCGCGTGATCGACGTGAACCTCAAGGGCGTCTACAACTGCACCAAGGCCGTGGTCGACATCATGCTCGCGCAGAACTCGGGCGTGATCCTCAATGCCTCGTCGATCGTGGGCATCTACGGCAATTTCGGCCAGACCAACTATGCCGCGACCAAGTTCGCGGTGATCGGCATGGTCAAGACCTGGGCCCGCGAGCTCGGCCGCAAGGGCATCCGCGCCAATGCGATCTGCCCGGGCTTCGTGGAAACCCCCATCCTCGCCTCCATGCCCGAAAAGGTCGTGCGCATGATGGAAGACCGCGTCCCCATGGGCCGGCTCGCCAAGCCCGAGGAAATCGCGAATACGTACGCGTGGTTGGCGTCGGACGAAGCGTCCTACATCAACGGCGCGGTCATCGAGGTCTCAGGCGGCGTCACCATCTAACGCAGCCTCCACACGCCGACGCCCGCGGGCTGGCAAGGCCTTGCGGGCGTTGTCGTATGTGGGGATCGGACGCAAGAGACGCGCCACGCGGGCGATGGATGACGTGACGGCGGTGTTGCGTCCTTTGCATCCGGAACATGATAGCGAGGGTGGCGGGCCGGAACGGTCCGGCGCTCGCCGCTTGCAGTGGTGAAAATGCGAGCGCCGCTTGAACGGCTGCAACGGCAGGCGTCGTGCACGGGTGGGGGCTCGAACTCGGGCCTAGGTCTTCCGGCCGTCTTTTGCCGAAGCGCCGGGCGCGGTAGCATCTCGCTTCGCCTGCCCTTCGGATCGATCTTCATGCTCGCCCGTCTCGCCCTCTTCGTCGCCCTTGCGTTCACCTTCGTCGCGCCCACCCCCGCCGACGCCCAGAAGTTCCAGCCCGGTAGCCCGTACATCTGCCCCAACACGGACGACACGGGACTCGACTGCTACCTCGATGCCGTGGTGCACCTGTACCGCATGTGTCGTCACGTGAAGAGCATCGAGATCATCGAGTTCGGCTACGCCGATGCCCAAAAGGGCGTCAACGGCGCCAAGAGCGAATACTGCGTGGACAAGCAGAAGATCAATATCACGCGTCCGTACCAGGCCGCGCTGCGCGAGGCCACCCCGTGGCGCGAGGTGGTCGACCACCTGCGGCAGCTGCAATCCTATTGGCTCGCCGCCATGGTGGACCTGCGCTGGCGCGACGGCGAAGACGGCACCGACTACGAATACCGCGTGGACAAGGTCTTCGAGGACCTCTCCTACAAGGTCGACGACGTCCGCGTGGCGTTCACCACCCCGCCCGATGCCGTCGCCGGGGTGGCCAAGGCTGCGCCCGCCAAGTCGTCCGCAAAGCCCGCCGCGGCCGCGAAGGCGCCCGCGAAGAAGGGCTCGTAGGGGCCCGCTGCCAAGCGTCGCCTCCCGCGATCCGCCTGCCGTGGAGCTCGAGCGCGATCCGGCGGATCCGTTTTTCGACGACACGGCAGACGCCGCAGCGTCGCCTAACGAGCGCGCGCACGACGCCGACCTCGCCGCGGTCTTCGGCGACGGCGGCGCGCTCGCCACGGCCCTTCCCGGCTTCCGCCAGCGGTCGCAGCAGCTCGCCATGGCCCAGGCCATCGGCCGCGCCATCGTGCGCCGCGGTGCGCTGGTGGCCGAAGCCGGCACCGGCACGGGCAAGACCTTCGCGTATCTCGTGCCCGCGCTGCTCCTCGGCGGCAAGGTCATCGTCTCCACCGGCACCAAGACGCTCCAGGACCAGCTCTTCGAGCGCGACCTTCCGCTCGTGCGCGACGCGCTGGCCGTGCCCGTCACGGTGGCGCTGCTCAAGGGACGCGCCAACTACGTCTGCCATCACCACCTCGAGCGCGCCGGCCGCGAAGACCGCCTGCCTTCGCGCGAGGACGCCCGCTACCTTCCCAAGATCGTGGCCTTCGCGCGGGCCTCGCAGCGCGGCGATCGCGCCGAGCTCGCCGACGTCCCGGAAAACGCGTCCATCTGGCCGCTCGTCACGTCCACGCGGGACAACTGCCTCGGGCAGAACTGCGCGCATCACGCCGATTGCTTCGTGCTGAAGGCGCGCAAGGAGGCGCTCGAGGCCGACGTCGTGGTGGTGAACCATCACCTCTTCTTCGCCGACGTGATGCTGCGCGACGAAGGCGTGGCCGAGCTCCTGCCCAACTGCAACACGGTGATCCTCGACGAGGCGCACCAGCTCCCCGATACGGCCACGCTGTTCTTCGGCGAGCAGGTGAGCTCGGCGCAGCTCAACGATCTGGCGCGCGATGCCGAGGTTACGGCGCGCACGGCCGCCCGCGATGTGGCCGACCTGCCGGATGCCTCCGTCGAAGTGGTGCCCGCCGTGCGCAAGCTCCGCCTCGCCGCCGGCGAGGGCGTGGGCAAATTTGCCCGCGACGCCGCGCTCGCGCGCCCCGGCTTCCCGGAGGCGCTCGACCACCTCGCAGCCGTCCTCGATCGCCTTGCCGCGGAGCTCGCGCAGTTCGCCGAGCGCAGCGAGGAGCTGGCGCAGCTCGCCGAGCGCGCCCGCGACGCCGCGCATGCCGTGGCTCGCTGGCGCGACGGCGCCGATGCCGTGCCCGAGTCGCCCGAAGAGGAAGGCGTCTGGATTCGCTGGATCGACCTCTCGCCGCACGGCTTCCAGCTCGAGGCCTCGCCCCTGTCGATCGCGCCCCTGATGCGGCGGCAAGTGGAGGGCACCGCGCGCGCGTGGATCTTCACTTCCGCCACGCTCGCCGTGGGCCGCGACTTCTCGCACTACACCGCGCAACTCGGCCTCGAGGCCGCGCACGCCGAGGCCTGGACAAGTCCCTTCGACTATCCTGCGCAAGCGCTGCTCTACGTTCCGCGCAACCTGCCCGCCCCCAACTCGCCCGAGCACACCGACGCCGTGGTCGACGCCGCGCTACCGCTCATCGAGGCGAGCGAGGGCCGCGCCTTCCTGCTCTTCACCACGCTGCGCGCGCTCACGCGGGCGCGCGACCGTCTTACCGACGCGCTGCGCCAGCGCGGCCTCGACTATCCCCTGCTCGTCCAGGGGGAGGGCTCGCGCACGGAGCTCCTCGTGCGCTTCCGCGCGCTCGGCAATGCCGTACTGCTCGGCAGCGCGAGCTTCTGGGAAGGCGTGGACGTGCCCGGCGACGCGCTGTCGCTCGTGGTCATCGACAAGCTCCCGTTCGCGCCGCCCGACGACCCCTTGCTCGCCGCGCGACTCACGCGCATGCGCGAGGAAGGCGGCAATCCATTCATGGAGTGGCAATTGCCGCAGGCGGTGATCAGCCTCAAGCAGGGGGCGGGGCGGCTCATCCGTACCGAGACGGATCGCGGCGTTCTCGTCATCTGCGATCCGCGGCTCACCGACAAGCCCTACGGCCGGCGCATCTGGCAAAGCCTGCCGCCGATGAAGCGCACGCGCGAGCAGAGCGAAGCGGAGGCGTTTCTTGCGGCGTTGCGGCGAGGCTAGGCACTGGCCGCAGCGGCGCGTACGCGCTGCGCGGAGCGGGCACGCGGGCGGCGGCGCTCAGGCGACTACCAGAACTTCCACCACGGTTGCTCCGCGAGCTGCCCGGTGGCCTGGACGCCGTACGCTTCCTCTTCCTTCTTCCAGAACTCCCACCACGACTTGTCCTTCACGCCGGTGACGTACCGGCTCTCCGGATACGTCTTGGCGAGGATCGCCTTGGAATCGTCGGCGAGCTGCGGCATGTTGAGCTTGGCGTAGCTCTTGTACAGGATGTCGAGCGCCTTCTCGTTGGCCGGGGTCTGCGGGAAGTTGACGAGCACGCCCTGGGCGCGGTTGGCCGCCGCAATGTACGCACCGCGGTTGTAGTAGTAGCGCGCGACGTTGTACTCGTAGGTGGCCATGGCGTTGTTGAGATAGCGCATCCGGGCGAGCGAGTCCTGGTAATACTGGCTGTCTGGATACTTCGCGGTGAGCTCCTTGAATGCCGCGAACGAGCTGCGCATCTCCCTGGGATCGCGCTCGGCGAGGTCGAGCTCGTACACGAAGCCGATGAGGCCCTGGTCCTCGCGGAAGTGCACGAGGCCCTTGAGGTAGTACGCATAGTCGACGTTCGGATGGTTGGGATACGTCCGGATGAAGCGATCGGCGGCCGCGATCGCCGCGGCGGTCTCGTTCGCGCGCCAATTGGCGTAGGCCGATTCGAGGATGGCCTGCTGCGCGTAGCGGCCATAGGGAAAACGCGCCTCGAGCTGGTCGAAGAGCTTGGTCGCGCGCGTATAATTACCCTGGACCAGCGCGTCGTGCGCCGTCTGGTAGAGGCGATCGGCGGACCAGCCGGCCGTCTCGTCCTTGACCTCGGGCAGCAGGCCGCAGGCGCCGAGCGCGAACGCGAGCGTGGACACGACCGCGAGTCGCGCGAGTCCCGCGAGGGAGAAGAGCCGCGGGCGGCCTGATGCGGCCCGGGGCGAGTTCGAACGGTGCATGCGTGGCTACCTCCGGCGCAAATTATACCTCTGCCCCCCTGCCGCCCGGCGCAGGTGCCGCGCCCGCCGCCGCCACGCCGGTGACCCCGGTCGAGCATCACCTGCACGTCCCTCCCGCTGCCGCCGGACAACGCCTGGACCAGGCCCTGGCGCAGCTCCTGCCCCAACACTCGCGCAGCCGCCTGAAGGGCTGGATCGAAGCGGGTCACGTGCGCGTCGGCGAAGCGATCGTCACGCTGCCGCGGCAGCGGATGGCGGGCGGGGAGGCGCTCCTCGTGACCGAGGGCGAAGGCGCGATCGACGAGCGCGTGGAGGCCGAGGCCATCGACCTGCCGATCGTGTTCGAAGACGACACGATCCTCGTGCTCGACAAGCCGGTGGGGCTCGTGGTGCATCCGGGCAACGGCAACCGCGACGGCACGCTGCAAAACGCCCTTCTCCATCACGCGCCCGCGCTCGCCATGCTGCCGCGCGCAGGCATCGTCCATCGCCTGGACAAGGATACGAGCGGCCTCATGGTGGTGGCCAAGACCGCCGAAGCGCAAACGAGCCTCGTGCGCCAGCTCGCGTCGCGCAGCGTGCAGCGCGAGTACGCCGCGGTGGTGCACGGCGACGTCGCCCGCGCCATCACCATCGATGCCCCAATCGGTCGCCACCCCACGCAGCGCACGTCGATGGCCGTGGTCGCCAAGGGCAAGGACGCGCGCACGCACGTGGAGCCGATGGAGCGGTTCGGCGACGCGACCCTCGTGCACTGCCGCCTCGAGACCGGTCGCACCCACCAGATCCGCGTCCACCTCACGGCGGTGGGACATCCGCTACTGGGCGATCCCACCTATCGCGCCCGGCACCGCCACACGCTCGATGCATGGCCCGCGGCGCGTGCGCTCACGCGGCAGGCGCTGCATGCCCGGCGCCTCGGGCTCGTGCATCCCGGCAGCGGCCAGGCGATGACCTGGCAGTCGCCGTTACCGGCCGACCTCGCTGCCCTCGTGCAGGCGCTGCGCGATCGCCGATGAGCGGGCTTCCCGCCGGCTGGATCTTGCCGCAGTGGGAAGGCCCGCCGCACGTGCGCGCCCTCTTCACCACGCGAGCGGGCGGCGTATCGACGGGGGCCGCGGCGTCGATGGACGTGGGCACAGCGTTCCCGGAAGCGGCGGACCTCGCCGGCGCCATCGGCGAGAACCGCCGACGCTTGCGGGCGTACCTGGCGGCGGACCCCATATGGCTGTCGCAGGTGCACGGGCGCGAAGTCGTGCAGGTAACGGCGGACAACGCTGCGGCGTTGCGCGCCGCGCCACCGCAGGCCGATGCCGCCGTCACCCATGAGCGCGGCGTGGTGATCACCGTGCGCACCGCCGACTGCCTGCCCGTGCTGCTCGCCGATCGCGCAGGCAGCGTCGTGGCCGTGGCGCACGCCGGCTGGCGCGGGCTCGCGGCCGGGGTGCTCGAGGCTACGGTCGCCGCGATGGCCGTGCCGCCCGCCGATGTGGTGGCGTGGCTCGGCCCCGCGATCGGCCCGCGGGCGTTCGAGGTGGGAGCGGACGTGCACGCGGCTTACTGCGCCGGCGACGCCGCGTACGCGGCGTTCTTCACGCCGCTGCGCGAAGGCAAATGGCTCGCCGACCTCCCCGGCCTCGCGCGGCATCGACTTGCGTGCCTGGGCATGAAGGCCGCGGGCGGCGGCTGGTGCACGCACACCGATGCCGAGCGCTTCTTCTCGTGGCGGCGCGACAAGGCGAGCGGACGGATGGCGCTCGCGGCGTGGCTCGCCGATCAGTAGTTGCCGCTGCGCGGCGGCCCGACCCCGATCGTCCCCATCATCGCGTCGAGGTGATACTTCAGGCGATCGGCCTTGAGGTCGCGCGCCGCCGGGTCGTCCCAGAGATTATCGAACTCGCCGGGGTCGGCAGCGAGGTCGTAGAGCTCGCCCACCTCGTGGCCGTGGTACACGCACGTCTTGTAGCGGCCGTCGCAGACCATCGTGCCGTGCGTGTGGTCAGGGTGGCCGCCGATCGCGTCGAAGTATTCGCAGATCACATGCGGGCGATGGACGTCGGGCGGGCGCTCGCCCGTGAGGATCGGCAACAGCGACCGGCCTTGCATCGAGGGCGGCACCGGGAGGCCTGCGGCCTCGAGGAGCGTGGGTGCCACGTCGACGGTCTCGACCAGCGCCTCACTAGTCACGCCGCGGGCGAAGCCCTCAGGCCAGGAGAACACCAGCGGCACGCGCACGAGGCCCTCGAAGAACCGGCAGCCCTTGAGGATGAGGCCGTGATCGCCCAGGAGCTCGCCGTGATCGCTCATGTACACGATGATGGTGTTGTCGAGCTGGCCGGTGTCGCGCAGCACGTCGACGATGCGCCGGAGCTGGTCGTCGATCTGCATGATCATCGCGTAATAGTTCGCCTTGACCTCCAGCGCGTCGTACTCGTTGGTCTGCGAGGCGATCGAGTCGTGGTCGCCTTCGGACTTGAGCTCGATCCGGCGGCGCACGCGCGGATCCACGGCCACGTACGTCTGCTGGTCGATGCCCGCGAAGGCCGCTTGGCGGGCGAGGTCGCTCTCGCGAAAGAGCGGCAACGGCAAGTCGCGCGCCCGCACCTTGGCGAGGTACTCGGGCGGCGCGTCGAAGGGCGCGTGCGGGTCGAAGGGATTGACGGACAGGAGCCACGGCGCGTCGCGCTGCTCCGTCACGAAGCGGATCGCCATCTCGCTGCACCACGTGGTCTGGTGCAGCTCGGCCGGCACGCCGGGGCCGCAGAAGTAGTTGATGGGCGAGTAGAGCGCCTTCGGGTCGACCTTCTTCTCGTGGCGCAACCAGGTCTCGTAGTCGTGGCCGCGCGCAGCATCGGGGGTGGGATGGTGGCTCCACCAGAAGGCGCGATAGCCGTCGTCGGGCCGGACCTCGAAGTGCTTCGCGGCCGACAGGTGGAGCTTGCCCACGAGCCCGCAGTCGTAGCCCGCCTCCGCAAAGAGCTTCGTGACGAGCTTCTCGTGCGCAGGAAAGTGGGCGTTGCCGTTGCGATGCGTCTGGTGCGCGGCAGGATAGCGGCCGGTGAGGAACGTCGCGCGCGCCGCCGTGCAGATCGGGCTTTGCGTGTACGCGCGGCGGAAGGCAACGCCCCCGGCGCACAGCTCGTCCAGCATGGGGGTGGCGATATGCGGCTGGCCGAGCGCGCGGATGGTGTCGTGGCGCTGCTGGTCGCTGCAGTACCAGAGGATGTTGGGGCGCTGTGTGGAGCGCTTGTCGGTCCGGCTCATGCGATCCTCAGTCGATCTTCGCAC
>CALFEY010000304.1 GCA_937958295.1 uncultured Pseudomonadota bacterium | reverse complement strand
GTTCTTCTTCTGCACCATGCCCGCGTAGAAGAGCGCGAGGCCGGGAATCGTCATCAGCAATACGAGCGCAGTGGCGGTGATCATCCATGCCGTGTCGCCGGCACTGATCTTGTCGACGGAGGTCATGAACGGGCGCGTGGGCGCGGCCTCTGCGGCAGGCGGCACGGGCACGGCGGCCGCGGTCGGGGCGGGCGCAGGTGCGGCCACCGGGGCTTCTGCGGGTGCGGAGGGCACGGCGCCCTTGTCGGGCTCGGCGGTCGTTTGCGCGGCGGCGATCGATATCCAGGCGCTGAACAGCAGCAATGCGATGCGAATCAACGTGCGTACTCCCCAAGTGACTCCGTGCAGTGCTCCGCCGGCTCGTCGCGCCGGTCGCAATGGTGGAGCACGGGGCTGATCTCCCGCGCGCTGTAGTCGCAGCAAGCCGTGTGCCACGGCGCTGAACGGTCGTCGACGACGCGAACGCGTTCGGGTGCGTGCGAAGGCGCGCCAGTTGCAATACGGCTTTCCGCTATGAAGCGCGCACGCGGCTGCGCGCACGGGGGCCGTTGATGCAGCACGCGTGGTGCTGGTGACACCTGCGGTGCGGGCGCGGGCGTGCACTCGCGCGAGGCAGGAAAACCCCTCCGCGCTGCATTTTGGGGATCGCGTTGGTGCGAGTCGGACGCCGCGCCGCTTGCATCGGCACCGAATGTCGACCGCGCTGGCGTCTCCTCGCGCAGATTTAGCGCAAGGTGGTGGGCCGGGCTGTTTCGTGCTACTATTCTTGTGCGGGGTGGAGCAGTCTGGCAGCTCGTCGGGCTCATAACCCGAAGGTCATAGGTTCAAATCCTATCCCCGCAACCACACAATCAAGGGCTTGCAGCGATGCAAGCCCTTTTTCTTTGCGCAGTCGACGCGAGCCGGCAGGCGATCCCGATCTGCGCAGGCGGGAGGGACGCAAGTCCCTGCCGCGACGTGCGCGAGCGATTCCGGACGGCTCGGTGGTCAGCCCCGTCACGTCGTCCTATCGCGGCGTCTTCCGTCGCTGGACACGGCGCGGCGGCTTGCCCGTCGATTCACGCGCGACCTCGTCGGACAGCCACCGCTTCAGCGCCTGGATACGCGGCTCCTCCACATCGCGCTCGCGGTAGAGCAGGTAGTACGCCCCCGCGCTCGGCACCCGCGATTCGATCGGGCAGACCAGGTTCGTCGTCGTTGCCGGAAGCCGCAAGTGCAAGGTGGGGGCCAGCACGATCCCTCGCCTGCGCCGGGCCGCTTCCAGTGCGAGGAAGAAGTGCCCGTACTCGGGGCCTCGCGGGGGAGGCGTGTTCACGCCATGCGCCCGCAGCCAATCGGCCCACGCGCGAGGTCGGGACGTGACGTGGATGAGGTCGTAGCGCAAAAGATCCGACGGTTGCCGGATGGGCGCTCCCGCCTTGACGAGGGCGCGACTGGCCACCGGAGTGAGGATCTCATCGGCAAGATGCTCGGCGATGACACCGACCCAGCTTCGAACCATCTCGTGAGGAATGTCCGGTTGTAGCGTATCGAAGCGCGCCCCGGGTAGCCGGCCCAGGCGAATGGCGGCGTCGATGGCGTCGGTTGCAAAGTCGACGGGTGCGAACGACGTGTCGACGTGGACGTCGAAATGCGCCTCGGTGAACGAGGCGAGCCGCGGCAAGAGCCAGAGATTGGCGAGCGACTGCGGCACGCTGATGCGCATGCGCGAGGTTACGCGCCGCTGGCGCGCCTCGACGTCCTCCAACATCGAGAAGCACTCATGCACGGTGCGGAGGTACGCCGCGCCGAAGTCGGTCAGCTCCACCTGGCGCGTGCGGCGGCTGAACAGCCGCTGTCGCAGATACCCCTCCAGCAACTTGACCTGCCGGCTCACCGCGCCCTGAGTCACGGACAGCTCGGCGGCCGCGCGAGTAAAGCTCTGGTGCCGTCCTGCCGACTCGAAGGCGCGCAAGGAGAGCAGAGGGGGGAGTTGGCGTTTCACGCTATCAGTGGAGCTTGGGCACGGGCGGCAATTGCATGACTTTAACTCATGTATGGGCGTTGAATTAATCGTTTGTCCGCGCCCCCCCGGGCTTCCATACTCGGCTCGACCCATGACGACCGATCCACGCGGCATGTCGACAGTCCCCGCGCCATTGCCAGGCAACATCGCCGCTTGTGCGCCCGCTGCCGACGCATTCTTGCCGGCCCCCCTCGTTGGCGTGCTTGCGGAGCACGATCATCGATCGCTCGCGCGCCCCAACATCTTCGAGATCGACCTCGGCGTAGTGGCGCGCAACACCGCGCGCGTGCGCACGCTGGTGGGGCCACGGACTTTCTTCTTCGCCACGGTCAAGGCCAACGCCTACGGTTACGGCATCGTGCCAGGTGCGCGTACCGTGCTGGCGGCCGGGGCGGATGCGCTGTCGCTCGCCAATCTCGACGACGCCGCGCTGCTGCGCGATGCCGGTGTCGGCGGGCCGATCCTGCTGTATGCAGGCGCCATGCTCGACCGCGCCGCAGTACGCGCCATGGAGGCGCTCGACGTGATTCCATCGCTGTGGAGCGAGGAGGCGGTCGACGCCTACCTCGCGCATGCCACGCGACGACGGCGTATCGCGCTCAAGATCGAAGTGGGACCGGAGCGCCTCGGGATCGCCGCCGAGCGCACGGTGGAGCTCGTCCGCCGCCTTCGCGAGCATCCGCATGCCGACGTGTACCTCCTGCACTGCCATCCGACGGTGGTTGCCGACCCGACGCACGCCGCGCTCGACTGGCAGTACCGGCGCTTCGAGTCGGTGCTGCGGTCGCTGGAACGCGAGGGCATCACGGTGCCGCTCGCCGCGATGGCCAGCTCGCGGGTGATGGCCATGACTGGACGCGCGATGATCCTGAGTGCCGTGGACCCCGGCGCGTCTGTCTTTGCTGCGGACGCCGACGGCCGCACGCCGTTCCACGCGCTGCGCACACGCCTGCTGCAGGCGCGCGCGATCACGCGCACCGAATACGTCGAAGACTCGCCGATTCCCTTGCGCCCGGGACTGCGCGTCGGAGTGATCCCCATCGGGTACAGCGACGGAATGGCCCGCCTGCATGCGGGCGCCGTGCTGATCCGTGGCCGCCGGGTTCCGCTGCTGTCGCCGCCCTCGCTCGAGTACACACGCATCGACCTTACCGACGTGCCCGACGCTGCGCTGGGCGACGAGGTGGTGATCATCGGTCGTCAGGGAGCAGTGGCCATCTCTGCCGAGGACGTACGGCAGGCCCAAGGAGCCTCCCGCGTCCAGGACCTGGCGCTCGAGGTGCGCGCCTCCGTTGTGCGTCACTATCGGGCCGCGTAGACGATGGCGACGGCAACCTACCGGTTGGGCGTGGACATCGGCGGCACCTTCACCGATATCGTTCTGGTCGACGATGGCGGAGGCGTGTTCAGCAAGAAGGTGCTCTCGACGCCGCGCGACTACAGCCAGGCTATCGAGGAGGGCGTGGCGTCTTTGCTGACCGAGCTGCGGATCGAGCCGCAGGCGATCACCGAGTTCGTGCATGCCACGACGGTGGCTACCAATGCCATCATCGAGCGGCGGGGCGTCAGGACCGCGCTCGTGACCACGAAGGGTTTTCGCGATGTGCTCGAGCTCGGTCGCTTCCGCTCGCCCCGGTTGTACGACCTCACGTTCCGCAAGCCCGAGCCGCTCATCCCGCGCGACTTGCGCTTCGAGATCGCGGAGCGCGTGAGCGCCACCGGCGACGTCCTGGAGGCCGTGAGCGAGGCGGAACTGGCGGAGGTCGCGCGCGCGATCGGCCGCCGGGACGTGCAGGCGGTGGCGGTCACGTTCATCAATGCCTACGTGAATCCCGTCAACGAGCTCATGGCCGCGGAGCAACTGGCGAGGCTGCTGCCGGGCGTTTCGGTCTCCGCCTCGGTGCGACTCCTGCCGCAGATCGGCGAGTACGAGCGCACCAGCACCACGGTCGTCAATGCCTACATCCGTCCGGTGATCGAGCGCTATGTCGCCTCCTTGAGGGCGCGGCTCGCGCGCTTGCGCATCGCGGCACCGCTTATGATCATGCAGTCGAGCGGGGGAATCGCCCCTGGTGCTGCCATCGCCGAGCGTCCGATCTACATCATCGAGTCGGGTCCGGCAGCGGGCGTGCTGGGTGGCCAGCGCGTGGCCGAGCGCGCGGGCGTGACCGAGCTCATCGTGTTCGACATGGGCGGGACCACCGCCAAGGCGACCATCATCGAAGGCGGCAGGTTCGGCCTCTGCCCCGAGACGGAGGTGGGCGGCGGGGCGGCGCTGGGCAACCGCATGATCCGCGGGAGCGGCTTTCCAGTACAGGTGCCCACGATCGACATCGCGGAGGTGGGCGCGGGCGGCGGCAGCATCGCCTCCATCGACGCCGCCGGCGGCATCCAGGTAGGCCCACGCAGCGCCGGCGCCGAGCCCGGGCCGGTGTGCTACGACCGCGGCGGCACCGAGCCCACGGTCACGGACGCGAACCTGCTCCTCGGGTACCTCAACCCGGGCGCGCTCGTGGGCGGCGAGCTGGCGCTGAGCTTCGGCAAGGCGAAGCGTGCGGTGCAGGAGCTCGCCGACAGGCTTGGCATCGGCGAGGTCGATGCTGCGTATGGCATCCACCTCATCGCCAACGCCACGATGTTGCGGGCGTTGCGGGGCGTGTCGTCGGAGAAGGGGATGGACCCTTCGGCCTTCGCCTTGTTCGCCATTGGCGGCAATGGCCCCGTTCATGCGATCACGCTGGCCGAGGGCGCGGGGATGACGCGCATCGTGGTGCCGCCGGTGGCGGGTCTTTTCAGTGCGCTGGGGATGCTCTTTGCCGACGTCGAGCACCAGCTCATCGCGGGGTTCTATCGCCGCGTGTCCGCGGTGACCCCGGAGGACTTCAACGCCGCTGCGGCGCCGCTGGTCGCGGAAGGCGAAGCGCTGCTCACGAGCGAGGGCTTCGTCGAGGCGGCACGCCGCGACATCGTCGTGTTCGCGGATGTGAAGTACGTCGGGCAGACATCGCCTCTGCCGATCGCCCTCACGCGCTTTCCCGCCGGGGACGACACCTTCGCGCAGATCGCGGCCGCGTTTGCCGCGGAGCACCGCAAGATCTTCGGGTACGAATCGCCCGGCGAGCCGCTGCAATTCGTCTCCATCAAGGCGCAGTGCCGGGGCGTGCCGTTGACGCCGCGCATGCCCGAGCACATGGCACGGCGCAACGAGCGGACGGCCGCGCGCGCGGCGCGGCAGGCCTACTTCGGCCCGCAGCACGGATGGCAGGAGGCGGCGATCATCACCCGCGCGAGCCTTGCGGAGCAAGCCGTTGCGGGTCCCGCGATCGTGGAGGAGTACGACACCACCACCGTGATCTATCCCGGCTGGCGCGCGAGACTGGATGCGCTCAACAACATTTGTATCGTGAAGGATTGACGCCGTGGAGGGGACCCTCAAGATCGATCCGGTCCGGCGCGAGCTCCTGAAGAACGCGCTGGTCACCATCTCCGACAACATGCTCGTGATGGTCGTACGCACGGCGCGCTCGACCAACGTCAAGAACACGATGGACTTCTCCGCGTGCATCTGTGACGACGCCGGGCAACTCGTCGCCCAGGGCATGGCGGTGCCCGTTCACCTCGGCGCGATGATGCCGGCGCTGAAGGGCTGCCTCGACTACTTCGGCAACGACATCGACGAAGGAGACATCATCGGCAGCAACGATCCGTACTCCGGGTGCAGTCACCTGAACGACATCTTCACGTTCAAGCCGGTGTTCAAGGACGGCAAGCGCATCGCGTTCGTGGGCCTGATCCTGCATCACTCGGACCTGGGTGGCCGCGTGGCTGGCGGCAACGCGGCCGACAGCAACGAGATATTCGAGGAAGGCCTGCGCATCCCGCCTTCCAAATTCCGCGAGGCCGGACGGGACAACCGCACGCTGCTGCGCGTGATCGAATGGAACACGCGCATTCCGGAGCGCACGATTGCCGACCTTCGCGCGCAGATGGCAGCGCTCGATCAGGCCGAGGCCGAGTTGCTCAAGCTGCTCGCCTCCTGGGAGGCGGTTGCCTTCCGCGCCTACATGGCGGACCTCATGGACTACACGGAGCGCCTGGCCCGAGCGGGCATCGCGGCCCTGCCCGACGGGGAGGTCGAGTTCACGGAGTGGAACGACGACGATGGCGTGCACGAGGGTCCCATCCGGATCCACCTCAAGCTGACCAAGCGAGGCGAGCACATCACCTGCGATTTCAGCGGAAGCCCGCCGCAGTCCGGCGGGGCGGTGCACTCGATCTACGTCTTCACGATGTCGTGTGCCTATGCCGCGGTGCGCACCGTGCTCGATCCGGGGATTCCCAATAACGCGGGTCTGTATCGATCCATCGACGTGATCGCGCCGGAGGGGAGCTTTGTCAGTGCCCGGTTTCCCGCAGCCGTGGGCTCGAGAGGACAGGCAGGCTTTCGCGTGCGGTCCATCGTGCTGGGGGCCCTGGGCAAGCTCACCCGTGGCCGCATCCCGGCATGCCCCGGCGGCTCGGAATTCGCCATCGCGGCGTCCGGACACGATGCAGCGGGCAAGCGTTTCCTGCATCTCGAGTTCCACAATACGACGGGCAACGGGGGCGGACCGGACGCCGACGGCCAGGACGCAGGACCTTACTGCATCGGCAATCTCGCCAACGTGCCAGTGGAGTTGATCGAGGCAGAGTCCCCGATCCGGGTGGACGAGTACGCCTTTCTCCCTGATACGGGAGGAGCCGCGGAGCATCGGGGTGCGCTCGGCATCGTGCGGCAGTACCGCTTTCTCGCGCCGGAGACGGTGGTGCAGGTGCGCTCTGATCGCTTCAAGTCGCGGCCGTGGGGACTGTTTGACGGCGGCGATGGCGCGGCGGCCACCGCAACGCTCAATCCCGGAACAGGCGACGCCGACGCCTTGCCCTCCAAATTCATACGACGTTTCAAGCAAGGCGATGTATTCCGGGCCGAGATGGCGGGCTCGGGGGGCTACGGGGATCCGCTTCGGCGCGACCCCGCGGCCGTGCAGGAAGACCTTAGGTTGGGCAAGGTCACCGAGGAGCACGCGCGCGAGGCGTACGGCGTGATGGTGCACCCGGGGACGCAGGACGTCGACCCGGCCGGGACGCGGAGGCAACGTGACGTGATGCGCAATCGCGCCACTCACCAAGGATCAGGCTCATGACTCAGGCACCCGTTGTCGTTCGTTGGATGCGCACCCTCTGCGGCGCAGCGTTCGTGGCACTGCTGGCCGCCGTCCCGCTGGCCCAGGCCCAGGGCTCGACGCAGAGCTACCCCGATCGTCCCCTCAAGCTCATCGTTCCCGTGCCCCCCGGCGGATCCACCGACGCGCTGGCCCGCATCATCGCCGTGAAGCTCGGCGATGTGCTGGGACAGCCCGTGGTCTCCGAGAACAAGCCCGGAGCGGCGGGGAACGTTGCCTTCGCCTACGCCGCCAAGCAACCTGCCGATGGCTACACCCTGCTGATCGTGGCCAGCGGTTTCGTGGTCAACCCCGCGATGTATCCCACGCCCGGCTACGACCCGGTGAAGGACTTCGCGCCCATTACCTACATTGCCTCGGCGCCCAGTCTTCTCGTGGCTCATCCGAGCGTGCCCGCGAAGGATCTGAAGGAGCTCGTGGCCCTCATCAAGGCGAATCCGGGCAAGTTCAATTACGCCACGCCGGGCGCGGGTACCGCGCAGCATCTCGCCGGTGAGCTCTTCAAGCTCAATGCCGGGCTGGATATCACGCACATTCCCTTCAATGGAGCTGGCCCGGCGATCGCGTCGGTGCTGGGTAACCAAGTGCAACTGACGTTCGCGTCGTTGCCCGCAGCCCAGCCCCACATCGCTGCCGGGAAGCTTCGCGCCTACGCGATCACCAATGCCACGCGCTCCCCTGCGGCGCCCGACGTTCCCACCTTCATCGAGTCCGGCTATCCCGGGGTGGAGTCGGATCACCTGCAGGGCTTGCTCGCCCCTGCGGGAACGCCCGCACCGATCGTGGCCAAGCTCAATGCGGCGGTGGTCAAGGTGATCAACGACCCGGAGACCAACAAGCGGCTGGTGGACCTGGGATTCGTGCCCGTGGGCAACACTCCAGAGCAGTTTGCCAAGGTCATCGATTTCCAGATTGGCAAGTGGGCGAAGCTCGTTAAGGACGCAAACATCAAGTCGGATTGACGACGCGCCGCTTCGACGACCCGCTACGCCATCTGTGGCATCTCTGCCAGCACCTTGTCCAGCGTCACGGGGTAGTCCCGCACGCGCACGCCCGTCGCGTTATAGATCGCGTTGG
The DNA here is from genome assembly GCA_937958295.1 of uncultured Pseudomonadota bacterium. GTDB lineage: Bacteria > Pseudomonadota > Gammaproteobacteria > Burkholderiales > Casimicrobiaceae > VBCG01. Next base: position 3,460 of record CALFEY010000304.1, on the reverse strand, counting down.
CCACGGCGGCAGCCGCGCCGCAGATGCCGAGCTCGCCCACGCCCTTTGCCTTCATCGGCGACGCCATCGGGTCCGTCTCGTCGAGGAAGATGACGTCCTGGTGCGGGATATCGGCGTGCACCGGCACCTCGTAGCCTGCGAGATCGTGGTTGACGAAGAAGCCCCGCCGCTTGTCGACCACGAGGTCCTCGGTGAGTGCAGCGCCCACGCCCATGGTCATGGCGCCGATCACCTGGCTGCGGGCGGTCTTGGGATTGATGATGCGGCCGGAGGCGCACACCGCGAGCATGCGCCGCACGCGCGTCTGCGCAGTGGCCGCATCCACCGCGACCTCCACGAAGTGCGCGCCGAAGGTCGACTGCCTGAACTTCTTGTCGAGGTCCGCGAACTCGATGGCATCCTCGGCCACCAGCGGTGTCCTGCCCACGGCCATCCCGAGTGCCACGCCGCGCTCGCCAGCACGCACGAAGCCGTCAGCGAACACAGCCATCGCTGGGCTCATTCCGGCCTTGCGCGCGATGGCCGCGCGCAGCTTGGTGCAGGCGGCGAAGACGCCCGCCGTCGAGCCGTTGCCCCCCCACTGGCCGCCCGATCCGCAGGAGACGGGAAAGCGCGAGTCGCCCAGGCGCACCGTCACCTTGTCGAGCGGCACGCCGAGCATCTCGGCGGCCGTCTGCGCGATGACGGTATAGCTGCCCGTGCCGATGTCGGTCATGTCGGTTTCCACGGTCACCTCGCCCGCACCGTCGATACGCACGCGCGCCGCCGACTTCATGACCGGGCTGGGACGAAACGCCGCCGCCATCCCGAGGCCGATGAGCCACCGGCCTTCACGGGTGCTGGCGGGGGTGGCGTTGCGCCGGACCCAACCGAACCGGTCGGCGCCGAGCCGCAGGCATTCGACGCGCTGGCGCCGCGAAAACCGAATGGCCGGATCCTCGGAGTCGACCTGGGTGTCGTTGATGACGCGCAGTTCCACCGGATCGAGGCGCAGCTTCTCGGCGAGCTCGTCCATGGCGATCTCGAGCGCCATCATGCCGGTGGCCTCGCCGGGGGCGCGCATCGCGTTGCTCTCGGGAAGGTCGAGCTCGGCCAACCGCGTTGCGGTCATCCGATTCGCCCCGGCATACAAAACGCGGGTCTGGCTAACGGAGCCGTCGGCCTGGCCGCCCGGCAGGTCGCCCGACCAGCTCTCGTGTGCGATCGCGGCGATCCTGCCGTCGCGGGTTGCGGCAATGCGCACGCGCTGGACGGTGGCGGGGCGGTGCGTGGGGTTGTTGAACATTTGCGCGCGGGTCAGGGAGACCTTCACCGGCCGCTTGGCCGCTCGCGCGGCGAGCGCAGCCAGGAGCGAGTCGGCACGCACGAAGAGCTTGCCGCCGAAGCCGCCGCCGATGAAGGGCGAGCTCAGCCGCACGTTGTCCTTCGCGATGCCGAGTGTCTTGGCGATGTCGCCGCGACTCCAGTCGATCATCTGGTTCGATGTCCACAGCGTGAGCTCGTTGCCGTCCCACGCGGCGATGGACGCATGCGGCTCCATCATCGCGTGCGCCTCGTCGGGCGTCGTGTAGGTTTCGTCCACCTTCACGGGCGCGGCCGCGAACGCCGCGGCGAAGTCCCCCACCGCGGTATCCGCCGGGTCGCCCATGATCGAGTCGGGCTTCTTTGCGGTGTCCTTGGCCTTCGTGAGGTCGAAGCGGCCCTTGGCCGGGACGTAGGCGATCCGCACGAGACGTGCGGCCGCGCGCGCCTGCTCGAAGGTCTCCGCCACCACGAGGGCGACGGCCTGGTGGTAGTGATCGACGTTGGGGCCTGCGAGCAGCCGCGCAGTGTTGAATCGGCCCTTGCCCAACGGGCCTGCGTTTTGCGCCGTGACGATGGCCAGCACGCCGGGCGCCGCGTACGCGGCGGCGAGGTCCATCGACGCAATGCGGCCCTTCGCGATGCCGGCCCCGATCACGTAGCCGCACGCTTGGCCGGGTGCGACGTCGTGCCGTTCGTACGCGTAGGGCGCGGTGCCGCTGACCTTGAGAGGACCGTCGATGCGATCGACCGGCTGGCTCACCACTTTCAGCGGGTCGATCGGATTGGCGGTGGCGGGCTCCGTGAACTTCATCGCGGGGCCTTCCCTTGCGTCATCACGGCGGCGATCGTGCGCTCCACGAGCGTCACCTTGTAGGCATTCTGCTCCGTGGTCCTCGCGCCTGCGAGCATCGCGGCCGTCACGGCCTTCGCGCCCTTGGCAGCGCGTCGAGGAGTGTGGTCCTCGTATCGAGCTCGAGCTGCCGTGGCTGTCCGTTCACCTCGAAGGAGACTGTGGCTAACACGGGCGGGCGTGCCGCGAGACGGCCTGCGCCTGGTTGAGCGTTGGCATGCAGCGGCGGCGCGGTGGTCGCGGCAGTGGTCCCGCGCACGACCAGGAATTCTCGGCGGCGGAGGTCGACGGCATCGTGCATTGGCATGGCGCTTCCGGGAACGATATCTCCCGGGAAGCGTGGCGCGTCCGGCCCGGCCGGCCAAGTCGATGCCGGTAAACGCGGCAAGTAGGCCTCGGGGATGTCGTCCTGTAGGCGCGTCTCCGCCGTGCGTCGGCGGCTGTCCCGCGTCGGAGCGGACTGCGGTCGCGTGGGGCGGGCGCCAGGGCGCGCCCGCGGTGGTGTAGATTCCGCCCTCTGCAACCCGAGATCACGCCATGGACGATCCTTTGCAACGCCCGCCCTTGCCGGACCACCTGTCGGTGGATCCGGCAAGCCCCCACCATGTGCCGGCGGTGATGGAGCACGACATCGGCATCCGCTTCAACGACAAGGAGCGCCGCGACGTCGAGGAGTATTGCATCAGCGAAGGCTGGGTGAAGGTGGCCGCGGGCAAGACGGTCGACCGCAAGGGCCGCCCGCTGCTGATCAAGCTCAAGGGCAAGGTGGAGGCGTTCTACCGGTAGGCGTCAGGCCCGGTTGATCGAGGTCTGCCTTCAGGCCTCGCGCAACGCTTGCAGCAACGATGTGGTCGCCGGCGCAGCCGTGGCGAGCGGCTCCGTGCGCCGGCGCATCTCGTCGAGCAAGCGGCGCACGATGCCCTCCTGGGGCAGGGTCGGGCCCACATGGAGCACGGCATCCCCCCGCGCGATCACGAGCGTGGGGAAGTTCTCGACGTCGATGTCACCCACTACCGCGGCATCGTCTTCCACGTCCACCCAGTACATCGCGATGTCGGGATGCGCGTCGGCCAATCGCTGCGCCACCGGGCCGAACTCGCGGCACGCCGTGCACCACTGTGCGCACAGGAAGGCGACGCGCAGCCCGGCCGATGCCGGGTCGCGCGGATCGTCGCCGACGGTTTCGGCGTCAGCGGGCGCCGTGAGGAGCAGTCGCCGCATGGGATCCCCTTTCGCCCGCGGGGCCGGCCGTGGGAGGCTCCTCGGGCATGCGCGTGGCAAGGAGCTCGAGCCGCCGCTGCCGCC
>CALFEY010000303.1 GCA_937958295.1 uncultured Pseudomonadota bacterium | reverse complement strand
GGGTGGATACAGAGGCGATGCAGCAGCGCTTGGACGATGGCGACATCGTGCTCATCTCACCCATCGGCTACTCGCCCACCGGCGAGATCTTCAATCTCACGGTGGAGGAAGTGGCAACGCAAGTGGCGGTGCGCCTGGAAGCCACCAAGCTCATCTTCCTCATGGACACCGATGGCGTGCGCAACGGGCGCCGCCAGCTCCTCACCGACCTGTCCACCACCGATGCCGAAGCGCTGCTGGCCAAGGGCGACAAGCTCGCCCCCGATGTGCGCACGTATCTCCCGGCGGCGATCCGCGCCTGCAACAACGGCGTGAAGCGCGCGCATCTCATCTCGCGACGCCTGGACGGCGCGCTGCTGCTCGAGCTCTTCACCCGCGACGGCGTGGGCACGATGGTGGCCTCCACCGCGCTCGCCCACCTGCGCAGCGCCACGATCGACGACGTGGGGGGCATCCTGCAGGTGATCGAGCCCCTCGAGGAGCAGGGCGTGCTCGTGCGCCGCTCGCGCGAGCGGCTCGAGAGCGAGATCGAGCGCTTCCTCGTCGCCGAGTACGACGACCAGATCATCGGCTGCGCCGCCCTGTATGCCTTCACCGAGGAGAGGGTCGGCGAGCTCGCGGCGCTGGCCGTGCAGCCCGACTTCCGGCGCGAGGGCTACGGCGAGGCGCTCCTGCGCGAGATCGAGGCGCGCGCGCGCAAGCTGAAGCTCGCCGAGCTCTTCGTGCTCACCACCAAGACGTCCCACTGGTTCCTCGAGCGCGGCTTCCGCTCCGCGAGCGTCGCCGATCTGCCGCAGCAGAAGCAGGCGCTCTACAATTACCAGCGCAAGTCGCTCGTTTACCGCAAGACACTGTAGGACGCGGGGACCGCGCTACCGCGCGGTCGCACGTCCGGAGGACATGGCATGGCCCGCACGATCCATTGCGTGAAGCTCAACCGCGAAGCCGAAGGTCTCGATTTCCCGCCCTATCCGGGCGAGCTCGGCAAGCGCATCTACGAGAACGTCTCGAAGGAAGCTTGGGCGCAGTGGCTGCGCCACCAGACGATGCTCGTCAACGAGAATCGCCTGAGCTTGGCCGATGCCCGCGCGCGCAAGTGGCTCGCCGAGCAGATGGAGAAGCACTTCTTCGGCGGCGGGGCCGACATGCCGCAAGGCTACGTCCCGCCCTCGTCCTAGGGGCCGGCCGGTGAGCGCGCCGCTGTCCCGCTTCCCCGTACCGCAGCTCGACGACCTGCCCGAGGACATCCGGGCGCGCATCCTCGCCGTGCAGGATAAGGCCGGCTTCGTGCCCAACGTCTTCGTCACGCTTGCGCATCGGCCCGACGAGTTCCGCGCATTCTTCGCATATCACGACGCGCTCATGGAGAAGGAAGGCGGCCTCACCAAGGCCGAGCGCGAGATGATCGTGGTGGCCACCTCCGGCGCCAACGATTGCCTCTACTGCATCGTCGCCCACGGCGCGATCCTGCGCATCTACGCGAAGAATCCGCTGGTAGCCGACCAGGTGGCCGTGGACTACCGGCACGCCGACATCACGCCGCGGCAGAAAGCCATGCTCGCCTTCGCCATGAAGGTCGCCACCGCCAGCCGCGACGTCGCCGACGAGGACTTCGCCGCCCTGCGCGCGCACGCCTTCAGCGACGACGACATCTGGGACATCGGCGCCATCGCCGCCTTCTTCGCGCTGTCCAACCGCATGGCGCACCTGATCGCGATGCGGCCCAACGAGGAATTCTTCCTCATGGGCCGCGTGCCCCGGCCCCCGCGGGCCTGACGCCCGCCCAGGCAGCGGCGCGTCTGCGCCGCCCGTCCGCCCGGGGCCGACGGCTTAGCACCGGTGTTGCTATCGTGTGGTCCTGCGCCGGCCGCGCCCGCCGGCCGGCGCACTGCCACCCGCACGTCCCCACCATGCCGACACCACGTCCTCCACTCTTCGCGCTCGTCGTCTTTGCCGCCCTCCTCCTGCCCGCCCGCGCGCCGCTCGCCCAGTGCTCGGCGAACGACGGCATCGTGAACTGCACCGGAAACCCCGGTCCGATCAACTACGCGCAGGGCTACACCACGCTCGACATCAGCGCGCTCACCGCCTTCATCACGCAGCCGGCATTCAACCAGTCGGCCGTGTCGCTCACCGCCACGGCCTCGGCCGTGGGCGAGAACCAGAACGGCATGGGCTCGCTCGGCCTCGCCCTGTCGCTGGCCGGCGCGCCCTATGGCATCGACAGCGTCGGCGGCGGCCTCTACATCTCCACGCAAGCCGGCGCGGGCGGTACCGGCAAGCCGGGTGACCGCGCGGGCAACGGCGGCGGCGCCGGCACCGTGGGCGTGCATATCGCCAGCGGCACCGTGCGCACGACGGGCGCCGAAGTCTACGGGCTCGTGGCCCGCGCGGTCGGCGGCGCCGGTGGCGACGGCAGCAAGTATCACAAGTACACCTTCAACGGCCACGGTGGGGACGCCGGCAACGGCGGCTCGGGCGGCAACGTGTCGGTCGCCATGGCCGCGGGCACCTTCGCGCAGGTCGGAACCTCCTACGGCTCGATGCTCGTGCAGAGCTTCGGCGGCGCCGGCGGCAATGCGGGCTACACCGAGGCCACTGGCGGCGCGGCCTATGGTGGTGCCGGTGGCGCCGGCGGTGCCGGCGGCACGCTCGCGCTCGCCTTCGGCGCCGCGACCCTCGACATGCCGGGCGTGGGCGGCGGGGCCGTGGTGCTGGCGCAAAGCTTCGGGGGCAGCGGCGGCAACGGCGGCGAAGGCTATTCCGACGTCGCCGACGCGCACGGGGGCGCGGGCGGCGGCGGCGG
>CALFEY010000302.1 GCA_937958295.1 uncultured Pseudomonadota bacterium | reverse complement strand
GGCCGCCGGCCGCCTCGATCACGTGACGCAGCAACTGCCGGATGTCCGCCTCGTCGTCCACCACGAGCACGCAAAGGCCCGCCAGCGACCCTGCCTCCAGCACCGGCGGGACAGGGTCGCGCGGCGACGTGGCATCGTCGCGGGCAGGGAGCCTCACGGTGAAGGTTGCTCCCTGCCCGGCCCCCGCGCTCTGCGCCGCGATGGTCCCGCCCTGCAGCTCGACGAGCTGGCGGGCGATGGCGAGCCCGATCCCGAGGCCACCCGCACGCCGGGTGTGGCTGCCGTCGCCCTGCCGAAAGCGGTCGAACACGTGCGGCAGAAAGTCGGCGCGGATGCCGATACCGTCATCGGCCACCTCTACGACGACCTCGCCGCCGTCACGGCGAATGCGCACCGCCACCCGGCCATCGGGCGTGGTGAACTTGATCGCGTTGCTGATGAGGTTCCACAGCACCTGCTGCAGGCGATCGGGATCGGCCGTGACCAGTGTGGACCCGGCAATCTCCGGGATGTCGATGGCCACGGGCTTGGCTTCCGCCAGCGGGGCAAGCGATTCGGCGGCAATGCGCGCGACCTGTTGCACGTCCACGGCCTGCAGCGCAAGGCGCACCCGGCCCGCCTCGATGCGCGACAGGTCGACGATGTCCTCGATGAGCTGCGCCTGCGAGCGCGCATTGCGCAGGATCGCGTCGACCGCCTTGCGCTCCGTGGCATCGCCGTGGCCGCGACGCGCCAGCACCTGCGCCCAGCCCATGATTGCGCTCATCGGCGTGCGCAGCTCGTGCGACAGCGTGGCGAGGAACTCGTCCTTGAGCTTCACCGCCTTCTGCGCCTCGGCATGGGCGCTCGCGCGGGCGAGCTCGTCGCGCTTGCGCGCGCTGATGTCGCGCGTGGTGCCGGCCACGGCCTCGACGGTCACGCCGTCGGCACCGAAGATCGGCACGAAGATGTACTCGTAGTGCTCGGTGGCGCCGGTCACCGGGCTCGTGTAGGGCGTCTCGTCGACGACCCTGCCCGCCGTGGCCACCACTCCGGCGATCTGGTGCTGAAGGCGCTCGGCCAGCGCCGCCGGGTAGCCGAGCTCGTGGAAATTCCTGCCGATCGCCTGCGCGGCGGTGAGGCCCCACAAGTCGAGCAGTGCGCGGTTGACGTACTGGAAGCGGCCATCGCGGTCGAAGATATAAACGAAGTCCGCCACGGACGACAGCAGTGCGTCGAAGCGGCGATACTGCTGCTCGACGAGCAGACGCGCGCGGACCTCGTCGGTGACGTCCACGCCGTGCACGAGGATGCCCTCCACTGCACCGTAGGTGTCCCGCATGGGCTCGTACACGACGTCGAGGTGACGCGTCTGCCGCCCGCCCACGCCTTCGAGGGCGACGGGCATCGCCTTGCCCACGAACGGCTTGCCGGTGCCCCATACCTCGTCGAGCGTCGCGCAGAAGTCCTGCGTGGCGATCTCGGGAAGCGCGTCGCGCACCGAGCGACCAAGAAGCGGCCGATCGCCGGTCAGGCGCGCGTAGTTGCCGTTGGCGTAGGTGAACACGTGCGCCGGCCCGCGCAGCATGCAAACGAACGCCGGGGATTGGTCGAGCGCGGCCAGGATGGCTTGCGCATCCGCAGGCCCCGCCGCGGCGGGGCGCGTCGCGTCGAGAGCGGTCATGGCGCCCGCGGCGCGAGGGAGGCCAGCATGTCGCGCGCCCATTGCTGCGCACGCAGGCGTCGGCGAGCGCGGCCATCGGCACCCGCGGAGAAATGGGGGCCGTGGTACTTGGCCACCAGGGCGCGATTGCCAGTGTGCGAGGCGCACCCGAGGGCGCGCCCCGGGCGTCGCAACGCGTTGGCCAGGAGCTGTGCCCGCATGCCGCACAGCACCACCACGTCGCAGTCGGCGAGCTCGTCGCGCACACGCGCGACGTTGCCTGGCGCGAGAATCTGCGCCGGCGTGGCTTCCGAGGCGGCGTGGCCCAGGCTCGCCGCCAGCACCTCGGTATGGGCATTGGTGATGCGGTAGTCGTACCGGGACGCCGAGGGGAAGCGCTGCGGATCCAGCGCATGCAGGTCCTCGAGCGCGAACTCGAGGTTCTCGCCGGTCACCCCCGCCACCGGCATGCCGGCCGCGAGCTCCCGCGCGCCGGGGGTGCTGAACACGAAGGCCACCGGACAGCGGCCGTGGTTGTAGTGGGCGGTGCACAGCGGCGGGGACATGGCGGCGATTTATACACCAGCGGCAGCGGGGGCCGGCACTTGTGTTGTCGCAAGCAAAGAAGTCCGTCTGTCGTCGCCAATGCTATAGAGCACTGAAGCTATTGACCATGCCGGCGACGCGTCCTAAAGTGGGTGCCGCCATGGACACCTCCACCTCCCTCGTGATGCTGCGCTACCGCGAGCAGGCGCCCGAGGTGCCCAAGCACGTGCGACTACGCGCCGCGATCGTGGAGGCCGTCCGCGGCGGGGAGCTCTCGGCGGGTACCAAGATCGCCGGAGAGCGCGACTTGAGCGCCGCCCTGGGGCTGAGCCTCGGGACCACGCAAAAGGCGCTCGGCCGGCTGGTCGAGGAAGGCTTCCTCGTACGGCGGCAAGGACACGGCACCTTCGTGGGCAGTGTCCGCCGTCCGGTGGCGGGCTCCTGGCACTACCGCTTCCTCGCGGCCGATGGCCACACCGAGATGGCGGTGTTTGCCACGCTGCTAGAGCGCAAGATCGTGGGCCACGACGGCCCGTGGGTGACCGCGCTGGGTGCCGACGACGAGGGCTACGTCGAGTTGCGGCGACGCGTGGACATCGGCGGCGAGTTTTCCTGCAGCAGCACGTTGTGGCTACGGGCGAGCCGCTTCGGGCGCCTCGCCCGCATGGCGCAGCGCCGCCTGAACGATGTCAACCTCAAGACCGTCCTCGAGACCGACTTTGCCGCACCCACGCTGTCCGCAACCGGCACCGCGCACGTGGTGCCGGTGGACGTGGACGACGCGCCCGTGATCGGGCAGAAGAAGGGGGCGTGCGCCCTGCGTCTGCATATCGTGGCGCGTTCTTTCGGCCGCGAGGCGATCACCTTCCAGCGCATGGTTGTGCCGCCCACCGGGTTCGGCCTCATGCTCAATTTCAGCCCGCCGGCCCACGGCGATCCGTTCTGACCGCCGCCACCGCGCGCCGATCGCGTTCTGTCCTCCACCCGCCTCTCGTCCCCACTGGTCTGCCATGCACCGCAACCCCTCCCTGTCACGTCTGTCGTACCCACCCGAGGTCCTCGGCAGGGTGGCCCTCGAAGGTCCCGCGCAAGTAACGGCGGGATCGATGGCCACCTTCCGCATCACGTACACGGCCGGCCGGTTCGGCATCGACGACCAGGGCAGCGTGCGCTTCCTCTTCCGTTTCGCGAGCGACGCAGGACGGCCCCAGTTCGAGCGGCCCAACGCCCCCAATTTCTGCAGCGTGACGGCGTCCAACGGTACCCGGCTCGTGCCCGAGTATCATCCGCGCGGCTCGTTCCGCCCCTGGTTCAAGGCCATCCGCGTGAACGTGATGCGCGACGCCCTGCGCGAAGGGGATTCGCTGACGCTCGTGCTCGGTGATCGAAGTGGGGGCAGCGCCGGATGGCGAGTGTCCACCATGCGTGAGCCGCGCTTCGAGGTGCGCGTGCAGGCCGATCCATTCGGCACCGTGGTCTATGGTGACGTCGCCGGTGAGGCGACGGTCGACCTGGTGCCCGGGCAGCCGCATCGCTACGTGCTCGCCGCGCCCACCCATCGCGGCGTCGACCGTCCCTTCGACGTGTGCCTGCGTGCCGACGACCGGTGCGGCAATCCGGTCGCGGCGCTGCACGGGCACGTGCACCTGGAGGCGGACGGCCCGATGCAGGGGCTGCCCGCCCGCGTGGCCCTCGACGGGGGCCCGACCCTGCGGGTCGCGGGCCTGGGCGCCAGCAGACCGGGCGTGCTGCGCATCCGCGCGCTCGACGACCGCGGCGCGCTCCTCGCGCAGTCCAACCCCATCGTGATCGGCGATGCCGCGAGCGTGCCCACGTTCTGGGGCGACTTCCACGCCCAGAGCGAGGAGACCATCGGCACCAACAGCGCCCGCGACTATTTTCTCTTCGCGCGCGATCTCGCGTTCTGCGACTTCGTGGGCCACCAGGGCAACGACTTCCAGATCAGCAACGCGTTCTGGCAGGACCTCAACGCGCTATACCGAGAATTCGATGCCCCGGGCCGCTTCGTGACCCTGCCCGGCTACGAATACTCGCCGGTCACCCACCTGGGCGGGGACCGCAACATCTTCTTCTTCGAGGAGGGCCGCGCGATCCGCCGCTCCTCGCACGCGCTGGTGGAAGACACCTCCGACATCGCGAGCGACTGCAACCACGTCAGGGACCTCTTCGCGGCGCTGCGCCGTGACGGGGAGAACGCGCTCGCCTTCGCGCACGTGGGCGGCCGCTACGCCGATCTCACGGCGGGGCACGACGGCACCATCGAGCGCTCGGTGGAGGTCCACTCCTCCTGGGGCACCTTCGAGTGGCTGCTCTTCGACGCCTTCGCGCTGGGCCATCGCGTGGGCGTGGTGTGCAACTCCGACGACCACAAGGGACGTCCCGGGGCGAGCCACCCGGGCGCCTCCATCTTCGGCGCCTACGGCGGGCTCACCTGCGTGGCGATGGCGTCGCTCGACCGGGCGAGCCTGTGGCAAGCCATGAAGGACCGCCGCCATTACGGCACCACCGGGGACCGGCTGCACCTCGAGGTGGAGGCGACGTTCGATGCGCCGGCGCGCCGCTTCCGGGAGGACCCGTTGCTCGATCCCGCGGCGGCGAGCGATCCGGTCGCGGTGGCCCGGATGGGAGACATCGTGGCCACGCGCGGCACCCGCGCCCGCGTCCGCGTGCGCATCGAGGCCGGCGCGCCGATCGAGCGCGTGGACCTGCGCTGCGGCCCGCGCACGTGCGCCACGCTGCGCCCTTACGCGGCGGCGGACCTCGGGCGGCGCATCCGCGTGATCTGGGAAGGCGCCGAGTACCGGGGACGCGGCCGCATGACGTCGTGGGACGGCCGCCTCGCGGTCGACGGCAACCGCATCGCGCAGTTCGTACCGATCAATTTCTGGCACCTCGAGAAGGCGCTGGAGGCGGAGGGCGACCATGTGCTGCGCTGGGAGTCGGTCACCACCGGCAACTTCGCCGGTACCGACCTCCTCCTCGACGACCCCCGCGCGGGCAGCATCGACCTCGATACCCCGCACGTGAAGGCCACCATCGCGATCGCCGACATCGGCTACGACGACGTCGTGCTGGACGCCGGCGGCCTCGAGCGGCGCGTGCGCCTGTTCCGCCTTCCCGACCGCAACGACGCCCGTGCCTTCTCTTTCGAGCACGAGGTGGACATCGAGGCCGACGGCGATTCGCCGCTCTATGTGCGCGTGACGCTCGAAAACGGTCACCAGGCGTGGTCGAGCCCGATCTACGTTTTCCGCGATGCCTGAAGCGGGTGTCGCCCCCACCCCCCTCCTCCGCTCACTTGAAAGGTGATTCGATGAACGCCTTCCTCTCCGCCGTCACCGGGCTCATGGCGCTCGCGGCATTGGCGCTGCCCGTCCCTGCCGCGGGACAGTCCTTTCCCTCGAAGATCGTCACGCTCGTGGTGCCCTACGCACCGGGAGGCGGGCACGATGCGATGGCGCGCCTGCTCGCCGAGCAGCTCGGCAAGCGCTTCAACCAGACGGTCATCGTCGAGAACAAGGCGGGCGCCAACGGCATGATCGGCGCCGAGTACGTGGCACGGGCCGCGCCGGACGGCCACACCATCCTCTTCGCCTCGCCCGCGGAGATCGTGATCGCCCCGAGCGCCTACAAGACGATGCGTTACGACCCGCGCAAGGACCTCGCCCCGGTGACCCTTGCGGGCATCACGCCGCTGGTGGTGGTGGCCAATCCGGGCGTGAACGTGCGTACGATGACCGATCTCGTCGCCTACGCGAAGGCGAATCCAGGCAAGCTCTCGTTCGGCAGCGCCGGCAATGCGAGCTCGCAGCACTTGGCCGGTGAGTGGATCAACAGCCTCGCCGGCATCGACCTGCTGCACGTGCCATACAAGGGCGCCGGCCCCGCCACGACCGCCGTGCTGGGCGGTGAGATTCCCTTTGCCATCGTCGGCATGGCACCGGTGCTGCCGCACATCAAGGCGGGCAAGCTCGTGCCCGTGGCAGTGACCACCAAGGCGCGCGTGGCCTGGGCCGCTGACATCCCGACGGTGGCGGAGACCGCCGGCATGGCCGGATTCGAGGTGTCGCACTGGATGGGCGTGTTCGTGCCCGGCGCCACGCCCCCAGCGATCGTCGCGCAGTTGCAATCGGAATTCGCGGCGGTCCTGAAGGCCCCCGAGATGCGCGAGCGCCTCGTGGCGATGGGCATCGACCCGGTGGGCAGCACGCCGGCAGAGTTCCGGGCCTTCCTCGCCGCCGAGCAGGATCGCTTCGCCAAGATGTACAAGCTCTCGCGGCTCACGCCGGAATGACGCCGTCGAGCCCTTCTCCTACCGAACGCGGATTGCCATGACCGACAACGCATTTGCCTTAGTGCCCATCGATGCCCGGCGCAGCCTGGCCAAACCGCGCCGCACTGGCATGACCATGGTGATCGACGATGGCCTGCCTCTCGCCTACGTGCAGAGCGTGCTGGAGATGGCTGCGCCATGCATCGACCTCATGAAGGTGAAGACGGGTACCGCCCGGCTGTACGCGCGCGACCTCCTCATGGCCAAGCTCGCCCTCTACGAGAGACACGGGGTGAAGCCGTTCATCGGAGGCCAGTTCCACGAATATGTCTTTGCCAAGCTCGGCGAGGCGGCGCTCCCGGCGTTCTACGCCGAGGCGCGCGCGCTGGGTTTTCGCACCATCGAGATCTCCGACAACACCGTGCCGCTCACCGACGTGCAGCGACGCGGCCAGATCCGGGCCGCGGTGGCGAGCGGTCTCGAGGTGTTCGGCGAGGTGGGGTCGAAGGAGACGCTCAGCAATCCGGCGCTGCTCATTGCCCAGGCGGAGATCTGCCTCGAGGCTGGGGCGTCGCTCGTGCTGGTCGAGGCGGCCGAGCTCGTCGACCGCGGCGGCCAGGTGCGCCCGGACACGCTCGCCATCATCAAACGGCACCTGCCGCTGGACCGCGTGATGATCGAGTTGCCCGGGCCGTGGATCGAAGGGGTCCGCAGCTGCGACGTGGAAGCGATGAAGAAGTGGCTCTTCGCCGAGTTCGGCCCCGACGTGAACCTCGCCAACGTGGCCGTGACGACGATCTTCGACACCGAAGCCCAGCGCGTGGGACTTGGCACGGGCGGACCCCTGCCCGAGACGGCCGCGACGCAAGGGCCCTAACGGGGGGTCACAACAGCCGGGTGGCATAGAACACGGCGGCCGCGATCAGCGCCGCCGCCGGCAGCGTGATCACCCAGGCCACCACGATGCGCTGCGCCACGCCCCAGCGAACCGCCGCCGCGCGGCGCGCGGCGCCCACCCCCACGATGGCGCCCGTGATCGTGTGCGTGGTAGACACGGGCACACCGAGGCCCGTGGCAAGGAACAGGGTGATCGCACCGCCCGTCTCGGCGCAAAAGCCCTGCACGGGCTTCAACTGGGTGATGCGCGAGCCCATGGTGTGCACAATGCGCCAGCCGCCCATCAGCGTGCCGAGGCCCATGGCGGCCTGGCAGCTGATCACCACCCAGAACGGCACGTGGAAGTCCCCCTCCAGCAAGCCTTGCGAGTAGAGCAGCACGGCGATGATGCCCATCGTCTTCTGCGCGTCGTTGCCGCCATGGCCGAGCGAGTAGGCCGCGGCAGAGAAGAGCTGCATCACCCGAAAGCGACGGTCCACCGCGAATGGCGAGCGCCGCCGCTGGGTCCAGCTCACGGCCAGCACGAGGAGCTGCGCGAGAAGGAAGCCCAGGAGCGGCGAGACCACGATGCCCGCCGCCGTGATGGCGAGTCCCTTTACCACCACCGCGGACAGGCCCGCTTTGGCGATGCCGGCCCCCGCGAGGCCGCCGATCAGCGCGTGGCTGCTGCTCGAGGGGATGCCCAGGCGCCACGTGATCACGTTCCAGGCGATGGCGCCCACGAGCGCGCCGAAGATCACCGCGCCATCGACGATGCCCGGCGCGATGATGCCCGTGCCGACCGTCTGGGCGACATGCAGGCCGAACACCGCGAAGGCGATGAAGTTGAAGAAGGCCGCCCATAGCACCGCCGTCTGCGGTCGCAACACCCGCGTGGCCACGACGGTGGCGATGGAATTGGCGGCGTCGTGCAGCCCGTTCATGAAGTCGAACAGCAGCGCGACGGCAATGAGGCCGACGAGAATGGGCAGGCCGAGCGCGGAAGGGTCCATGGTTCGCCGGCGCGGACGGCGCCGCGCAGGCGGCCCGCGCGCACGAGTTGGCTCAGACGTGCTTGGTGGTCACGGCCTGGATGGTATTGGCGATGTCGTCGCACTTGTCCACGACGCTCTCCACGAGCTCGTAGAGCTCCTTGCGGTCGAGGTAGGCGATGGTGTCGATCTCGCCCGTGCGCAGCTGCACCCGCAGGTGGGTGAGCGCCCGGTCGAAGGCGTCGTCCGCCTCGCCCTCGATGCGCCCGATCTGCCCGCACAGCGCGAAGATCTTCTTGTGGTCGCGGGTGAGCGAGTCGAGATGCGGCATTACCTCGCCCAGCAACCGTGCGCACTCGACGATGCCGTTGCACATCGACACGAGCTCCGGGGGAAACTTGTGCACGTCGTAGCGCGCGATGCCCTTGGCAGTGTCCTCGATGAGGTCCACTGCATCATCGAGCTCGTGGCCGAGCGCAAGGATGTCCTCGCGGTCGATCGGCGCATTGAAGGTACGATTGGCGGCGATGAACACCTTGCGGGCCACGGCGTCGGCGGCCGTCTCGATCGCACGGATTCTGGCGACGCGCTCGTCGATGTCGGCGTCCTCCACCACGATCGCGCGCAGCTCCTGCGCGGCCTCGAGGATGCGCAGGGCTTGCTCGCAGAAGAGCCCGGTGAAGCGCTCCTCGGGGGGCATCAGCGCCGCGAACAGGTTGAGGCCCACTGCGCGTCTCCTAGGGGGAGGCCGGCGCCGTCCGGCGCGCGTGGCCGATCCAGCGCGCCGTGAGCTTTTCCTGCACCGCGTTCTGGCGCAGGCGCAGGTCGAGCGCCGGGAAGTCGACGCGGTCGAGCGGCTGGTCCTGATTGAAGCAGGAGAACACGTAGCTCTCCTTGCCGGTGACCGGATCGCGGTGCAACTGCAGGCACTGCGCGCAGATTTCCTTCATCATGCACTGCATCGGCGAGTTGATCGAGCCGATGGCATGATGACCGGGCTTCATGAACGGCGCGAGGACCGTGTGGCGAGCCCGGCCCACGGCGGCCATCATGCGGTCGGAGCCGATGGCGATGATGCGGTCGCATTCGCGGAAGGCGATGGCCTGCTCGCCCAGACCGCCGCTCGCGTAGGCGTGCATGGCCTGCACGATGTTGCCCACGAACGTGCGGTCCTGCGTGCGCTCGGGCGCGAAGCCCGGCGCCTCATCGCAGCACCACACCACGACGTCGGCGGCGGCCTCGATCTCGGCCACCTTGTAGCGGTCGATCATCTTCTTGTAACCCGCGAAGTACAGCACGCGCGAGCCGGCATTGCGGAAGGCCTGGCCGATGGAGAACAGCACGGCATTGCCGAGCCCGCCCCCCACGAGCACGACGGTCTCGCCCGGCTCGATCTCGGTGGGCGCGCCCGTGGGGCCCATGAGCACCACG
>CALFEY010000301.1 GCA_937958295.1 uncultured Pseudomonadota bacterium | reverse complement strand
GTAGGCGCGGAACAGTACCCACACGAAGAGCGCGATCACCACCGTGACGCCGACGAAGCCCAGCTCCTCGGCGATCACGGCGAGGAGGAAGTCCGTGTGGGCCTCGGGCAGGAAGAGGAGCTTCTCCACGCTGGCGCCCAGGCCCACGCCGAACCACTCGCCGCGACCGAAGGCGATGAGCGAGTGCGTGAGCTGGTAGCCCTTGCCCAGGGGATCGGACCACGGATCGAGGAACGCCGTGAGCCGCTGCAGGCGATAGGGGGCCGCCACGAGGATGCCCGCGAGCGCTACCGGGAGCAGCGCAGCGAGGCCCAGGAAGAGCCGCCAGTCGAGGCCGCCCAGGAAGAGGATGCCGAAGGCGATGGCCACGATCACCACGAACGCGCCGAAATCCGGTTCGAGCAGGAGCAAGCCGCCCACGATCACCATCACGGCAAACAGCGGCAGGAAGCCGCGCACGATCGTCTGGCGCAGTGGCTGCTCCGCGTGGAGGAAGGCGGCGCGCCGCACCGCGTAGCTCGCGGCGTAGAGGACGACGGCCATCTTCATGAACTCGGAGGGCTGCACGTTCACCACCACGAGCGAGAGCCATCGGCGCGAGCCGTTCACCGACTTGCCGATGCCCGGCACCAGCACCAGCACCAGCAGCACGCCGCCCGCGATGAAGAGCCACGGCGCCATCTCCTGCCACACGCGCATGGGCACCTGGAACACCACGGCCGCCGCAAGGAGACCGGCGACAACGAACATCGCGTGGCGGGCGAGGAAGTACCACGCGCGATTGCCCGTGTGCGCCGATACCTCGGCACTCGCGATGGACGCCGAGTAGACCATCACGAGGCCGATGGCGAGCAGCAGCAGCGCGGCCCAGGCGAGCGAAGCGTCGTAGGGCGCCAAGGTGCGTGCCGCACTGCCCTTGGCCGCCGGCGCTTCCGCGCGCAGCGCGCGCCACGGGCGCACGCCCGGCGCCGCGGGGGCGGTGAGCGCCTTACGCATGCGATACCTCCGCAAGGCGGGCGGCGACCCGTGCGGCAAAGCGCTGGCCGCGTTCGACGTAGTTCGCGAACTGGTCGAGACTCGCGCAGGCGGGCGACAGGAGGACGGCGTCGCCGGGCTCGGCGAGCTCGACGGCCCGGTCGACGGCCCGGTCGAGCGTGCCCACGAGCTCCACGCGCGCGGGGGTGCCCTCGAGGGCCTGGGCGAGGAGCGGCGCGTCGCGACCGATGAGCAGCACGGCACGGCAATCAGCATCCACCGACGACTTCAGCGCGCGAAAGTCCTGGCCCTTGCCCTCGCCGCCCGCGATGAGAACCGCGGGCCGCTCGATGCCGTCGAGCGCGGCCTGCGTGGCGACGATCGTGGTGGCCTTCGAATCGTCGATGTACACCACGCGCCCCGCCTCGGCGATGCGTTGCATGCGGTGCGGCAGCCCCTGGAAGGCCTTGAGCGCGTCGAGCACCGCGCGGTCCACGCGCGCCACCGTGGACGCGAGCGCAAGCGCGGCGAGCGCGTTGAGCGCGTTGTGACGCCCCACGAGCGACAGGGCGTCGGCGGGCACGAGCAGGCTGCCTCCGCGCGCGAGCCAGGCGGTGCGGTCGAAGCGCACGAGGCCCCATTCGCCTTCGCCGGTAGGCACGCCGCTGCCGAACGACTCCACGGTGCGGCCGGGGATGCGCATGGCGGAGGACAAGGTGTCGTCGCGGTTGACGACCTGCACACCGCCGCCGGCGAAGATGCGCGCCTTGGCCGCAGCATAGGCGCAAAGGTCCGCATAGCGATCGAGGTGGTTCTCGGTGACGTTCAGCACGGCCGCGGCCGTGGGCGAGAGCGACCACGTGGTCTCGAGCTGGAAACTCGACAACTCGAGCACGAAGACGTCGGGCCACGGCTCGGCGGCGGCCCGCCCCCGGAAGCGGGCGAGCACGTCCAGCACCGCGTCGCCGATGTTGCCCGCCACCACGGTCCGCAGGCCCGCAGCGGTGCACAGCGCCCCCGTGAGGGCGGTAACCGTGGTCTTGCCGTTGGAGCCCGAGACGGCGAGCACCTTCTGGGCGGGGGGCAAGGCGCGCGCAAAGAGCTCGATGTCGCCCACGAGCTCGACGCCGCGGGACACGGCCGCCGCGATCGCCGGCTGGTCTTTGGCGAGGCCGGGGCTGATGGCGATGAGGTCCGCGCCCGCGAACGTGGCGTCGGTGAACGGGCCGGTGACGAGCGGCACCCCCGGAAGCGCCGCCGCGAGCTCGGCGGCGAGCGGCGCGGCGGCGCGCGTGTCGGCCACGCGCACGTGCGCGCCTTCCGCGGCGAGGTAGCGCGCGAGAGAGAGCCCGGTGAGCCCGGCTCCCAGCACGACCGCACGTCTGTCGGCGTAGGACATGGTCAGCGCAGCTTCAAGGTGGACAAGCCGAACAGCACGAGCAGCATCGTGATGATCCAGAAGCGCACCACGACCTGGTTCTCCTTCCACCCCTTGAGCTCGAAATGATGGTGGATGGGCGCCATGCGGAATACCCGCTTGCCGCGCGTCTTGAATGAAATCACCTGGATCATCACAGAGAGCGTTTCCATCACGAAGACGCCGCCCATGATGAGGAGCACGACCTCCTGGCGCACGATCACCGCGATGGTACCGAGCGCTGCACCCAGCGCCAGCGCGCCGACATCCCCCATGAACACGTCCGCGGGATACGCGTTGAACCACAGGAAGCCCAGTCCCGCGCCGGCGATAGCGCCGCAGATCACGGCGAGCTCGCCGGAGCCCGGGATGTTGGGGAAGCCCAGGTAGCGAGCGAAAATCGCATTGCCGATCACGTAGGCGAAGACCCCCAGCGCGCTCGCCACCATCACGGTGGGCATGATCGCGAGGCCGTCCAAGCCGTCGGTGAGGTTGACGGCATTGCTGGTGCCCACGATCACGAGGTAGGTGAGCGCGATGAACCCCCACACGCCGAGCGGATAGGAGATGGTCTTGAAGAACGGGACGATGAGGTCGGCGCGCGCGGAGAGCTCGGAGGAAAAGCCGCTCGCGACCCAGTCGGAGAAGAGGCGCACAAACTGTGGGTTGTTGTCCGCGGACACCGAGAAGGCGAGGTAGATCGCGGCGGTGATGCCGATCATCGACTGCCAGAAAAACTTCGCGCGCGCCGACAGGCCCTTGGGATTGCGGTAGACGACCTTGCGCCAGTCGTCCACCCAGCCCACGGCGCCGAAGCCCAGCATGACGAGGAGCACCACCCAGACGAAGCGGTTGGCGAGGTTGCCCCACAGCAGCGTGGTCACGACGATGGCCACCAGGATGAGCGCTCCGCCCATCGTGGGCGTACCGGCCTTCACGAGGTGCGACTTCGGACCGTCGTCGCGTACCGACTGCCCGATCTTCATCCGCGTGAGCCACGCGATCATGCGCGGGCCGATGAGGAAGGAAATCACGAGCGCGGTCATCGTGGCGAGCACCGCACGCAACGTGATGTAGCTGAACACGTTGAACGCGCGGGCGTACTGCTCGAGCCACTCGGCGGCGAAGAGCAGCATCAGTGCGCGCCTCCCCCGGCGCCGGTAAGGGCCGCCACGATGCGCTCCATGCGCATGAAGCGCGAGCCCTTCACGAGCACGGTAACGCCCGTGGTCGCCACCGGCACCAGCGCTGCCGCGAGCGCGTCGGCATCGTCGAAGTACGCGGCCCCCGCCCCGAAGGCGGCCACGGCCTCGGCGGACATCGCGCCGAGGGCGTATAGGCGATGGATGCCGCGCTCACGCGCATACGCGCCGATCTCGCGGTGATACGCAGTTCCCTGCGCGCCGACCTCGCCCATGTCGCCCATCGCCAGCACGCGCGTGCCGGCCGCAGCCGCGAGCACGTCGATGGCGGCGCGCATCGAGTCGGGATTGGCGTTGTACGTGTCGTCGATCACCTCCGCGCCGGCGCCCGTGCGTGACGCTACAAGGCGCCCCGCCACCGGACGGAAGGCGGCGAGTCCGCGCTTGACCGCCACGATCGAGGCGCCCGCCGCGATCGCGGCGGCGGCCGCAGCGAGCGCGTTGCGGGCCATATGCAGGCCCGGTACCGCCAGCG
>CALFEY010000300.1 GCA_937958295.1 uncultured Pseudomonadota bacterium | reverse complement strand
GGGGCTGCCCACGCGGCCGGTCTCGCCGGTGGCGTAGGGGGGGAAGTTGTAGTGGAACATGAAGCGGTCGCGGTACTCGCCCATCAGCGCGTCGATGATCTGTTCGTCGCGCGCGGTGCCGAGCGTGGCCACCACCAGCGCCTGCGTTTCGCCGCGCGTGAAGAGCGCGGAGCCGTGGGTGCGCGGCAGCACGCCGGTGCGCACGCTGATGGGACGCACGGTACGCGTGTCGCGGCCATCGATGCGGGGCTCGCCGGCGAGGATCTGGTGACGCACGATCTTCGCTTCGAGTTCGAAGACGTAGTTGTCGACGGCGCGGGCATAGTCGGCCGGCGCATCGGCGGGCACGCACTCGGCGCGCGCCTTGGCGTACACCTCCTTCAGGCGTTGCTGCCGGGCCTGCTTCTGCCGCAGCTGGTAGGCCGCGCGGAGGTCCCCTTCGACTGCAGCGGTGACCTTGCCGATCATGCCCTCGTCCTTGGTGGGCGCCTGCCAGTCCCATTCGGGCTTGCCGCCCTCTTCCACGAGCGAGTGGATGAGGTCGATGACGGCCTGCTGCTGCTGGTGACCGAACACCACGGCGCCGAGCATCACCTCCTCGGGCAGCTCGTGCGCTTCCGATTCCACCATCAGCACGGCGGCTTCGGTGCCGGCGACCACGAGGTCGAGCTGCGACGTGCCGAGCTCGGTCTTGGACGGGTTGAGGACGTACTGGCCGTTGACGTAGCCCACGCGCGCCGCGCCAATGGGGCCGGCGAACGGAATGCCCGCCAGCGACACGGCCGCGGAGGCGCCGATCATCGCAACGATGTCCGGATCGATCTCGGGATCGATCGACATCACGGTGGCCACGATCTGCACCTCGTTGTAGAAGCCGTCGGGGAACAGCGGACGCAGCGGACGGTCGATGAGGCGACACGTGAGCGTTTCCTTTTCCGAGGGCCGCCCTTCGCGCTTGAAGAAGCCGCCGGGGATCTTGCCCGCGGCGTACGTCTTTTCCTGGTAGTCGACGGTCAGCGGAAAGAAGTCCTGGCCGGCCTTGGCAGTCTTGGCGGCCACGCACGTGACGAGCACCACGGTATCGCCGAGGCTCGCCATGACGGCGCCTCCGGCCTGGCGGGCGATCTCGCCGGTTTCGAGGGTCAGCGTGTGCGCGCCGTACTGGACGGTTTTCTTGATGACATTAGACATATTGGAGTCCCATGAACGACAACGGCCGCGCTAAGAGGTGCAAAGCGCGGCCATCGCGGGAAAGCTTCGGAAACGACATCGCCCGCGTTGGAGGCGGGCGATGTCGATGATTACTTGCGCAGGCCGAGCTTGTCGATCAGCGAGCGGTACGAGTCGGTGTTGCGCGACTTCAAGTAGTCGAGCAGCTTGCGCCGACGCGACACCATGCGCAGCAGACCGCGGCGCGAGTGGTGGTCCTTCACGTTGGCTTTGAAGTGGTCGGTCAGACCATTGATGCGGGCGGTGAGCAGCGCGATCTGGACTTCGGGGGAGCCCGTGTCGCCCGTGCCACGCTGGTTGTCGGCGATCACCTTCGCCTTGTCGGTAGCCGTCACGGCCATGGCGTTATTCCTCTTCTTTCGTCTGTCTTAGTTGCGATTTCGCAAAGTCTTAAATTATAAGCCGAAAAATGGACTTCCGGCAAGGCTTGCCCGGGCGTAGACGGTAGCGCGGGTCGTGTCCCTGGCCGAGTCGCTCACGCCCCTGCGACCGCCGACGGGAGCACGCGCGACGGCTGGGCCATGCCGGCCGCCACCCGGGCGATGCCGAGCAGCCGGGGACCGTCGAACATGGCGTACTCCCCGTCGGGACGACCGGCGACGGGCACGCCCTGACCGTGGGCGAAACGACGCGCGGCGTCGGCCTCCATCACGATCCGCGGCATGTCGGCCACCAGCTCGGCCGCGGGACGCAACAGGGCGAGGCGCCCGGCCTCGTCCATCGCCGCCAGCACCTCCAGCGTGACGGCGCCGTCAAGCGAGAAGCCGCCGGTGGCCGTGCGGCGCAGCGCCGCCAGGTGGGCGCCGCAGCCGAGCGCCTCGCCGATGTCCTCGGCGAGCACTCGAACGTACGTTCCCTTGCTGCAGCGCACGCTCACCGTGGCCTCGGGCGCTTGCCATCCGGTGCACTCCAGCGCGTGGATGACGATGCGGCGCGGCGCGCGCTCGACCTCCTCCCCGGCACGCGCGAGGCGATACAGCGGCTGGCCGTCCACCTTGAGCGCGGAGTACATGGGCGGCACCTGCATGAGCTCGCCCGTGAAGCGGCGGAGCACGGCCTCGAGGTCGTCGCGCGCGAAGGCCACGGGTCGCGTTTGCCTCACCTCGCCCTCGGCATCGCCGGTGGTGGTGGTGGCACCAAAGCGGATCGTGGCGAGATACGCCTTGGGGGCGTCGAGCAGGCGCTGGGCGAAGCGAGTGGCCTCGCCGAAGCACAGCGGCAGCAGTCCCGACGCGAGTGGATCGAGCGTGCCGGTGTGGCCCGCCTTCTTCGCGCGCAGCAGCCAGCGCGCCTTCTGCAGCGCGGCGTTGGAGGTGAACCCCGTGGGCTTGTCGAGCAGCAGGACGCCGTCGACGTCGCGGCGGACGATCTTCGCGGGAGCGGATGACATGGCGGCGGGGTCGCGACGGCGCGCGACCGCGACGAGCGGCTACTCGCCGAGCTTCTTGTCGGCGGCGACGGCGTCGTCGATGAGCTGCGACAGCTTCATCCCTGCCTCGATCGAGTCGTCGTAGGCGAAGTGCAGCTGCGGCACCGAGTACAGGTCGAGACGATGCGAGAGCTGGCTGCGCAGGAAGCCCGCGGTGCGCGTGAGCGCCTGCACCGCCTCGTCGCCGTGCTCGCGCCCGGCGAGGTGGGTGAAGTGGACCGTGGCGTGCGACAGGTCGGGCGAGGCGTCCACGCGCGTGACGGTGACCTGCCCCACGCGGGGATCCTTGACCTCGTTGCGCAGGAGGTCGGCCAGCTCCTTCTGGATCTGGTCGCCCACTCGCTGCGCGCGCTGCGAATGTCTTTTCATTACGGTCCACAAGGGGAATCGTCCGGACCCGCCGGCGATTCCCCCCTGATCAGCTTCTCGAATGGCAGTCAGCGTCGTCGATGTTTCCATGGGCTCGCGGCGAGAGCCCGCGGGCCCATCTGACCTGTTTACAAAGTCCTGCTCACCTCCACGATCTCGAAGACCTCGATCTGGTCGCCCTTCTGCAAGTCGTTGTAGTTCTTGAGCGAGAGGCCGCACTCGAAGCCGGCCTTGACCTCGCGCACATCGTCCTTGAACCGCTTGAGCGAGTCGAGCTCGCCCTCGTGCACCACGACATTGTCGCGCAGCAGACGCACCCGCGAGCCGCGCTTGACGAGGCCCTCGAGGACGTAGCAACCCGCCACCGTGCCCACCTTGGAGATGCGATAGACCTCGCGCACCTCCACGAGCCCGAGCTGGTTCTCCTTGCGCTCCGGGGTGAGCATGCCGGACAGCGCCGCCTTCACCTCGTCGACGGCGTCATAGATGATGTTGTAGTAGCGGATCTGCACGCCGCTGCCCTCGGCGAGCTTGCGGGCCTGGACGTCGGCGCGGGCATTGAAGCCGATCACCACCGCCTTGGACGCCAGCGCGAGGTTGATGTCCGACTCGGTGATGCCGCCCACGCCGGCGTGGACGATGTTGACCTTGACCTCGTCGGTAGACAGCTTCGACAGCGCCTGCGACAGGCCTTCGTAGCTGCCCTGCACGTCGGCCTTGATGATGAGCGTGAGCGTCTTGACCTCGTTCTCGCCTACTTCGCCGAACATGTTTTCGAGCTTGCCGGCCTGCTGCTTGGCGAGCTTCACGTCACGGAACTTGCCCTGGCGGAAGAGCGCGATCTCGCGCGCCTTGCGCTCGTCGCCCAGCACCATCACGTCCTCGCCCGCGAGCGGAACATCGGACAGGCCCTGGATCTCCACCGGAATAGCCGGGCCCGCTTCGGACACCGCCTTGCCGTTCTCGTCGTTCATCGCGCGCACACGGCCGAACACGGCCCCGGCGAGCACGATGTCGCCGCGCTTCAGCGTGCCCGACTG
>CALFEY010000299.1 GCA_937958295.1 uncultured Pseudomonadota bacterium | reverse complement strand
CGGCGGGCGGCTGGCAGCGCCACGCCGATTGCCGACCATGGGGCGCCTATGTCGAACTACCTGCCGCTGCGCTCGCTGTCGGACATCGAGACCCTCGAGGGGGTCCCATTGGCGCAGCGGATCGTCGAGTGGGACTTCGTGCGCTGTCTGGAAGCGGGATGCGACCGTTCCCCGGCAAAGCCGGCGCTGCATTTCGTCGCCGATGGCGACAGCGCGACCCCGGCCACGACGTGGAGCTACGCCCGCCTGCGCACCGAGGCCACCCGTATCGCCAACCTCCTGCGTGCCGTGGGCCTTGGCGCCGACGACGTGGTCGCCATCGTCACGCCCACCTTGCCGGCGCTCTATGCCGCACTGCTCGGCACGCTGACCGCCGCACGCCCGTTCCCCATCAACTGGATGCTGCGGGCGCCGGCGTTGCGCGCGTTGCTCGTCGCGTCGCGCGCGCGGGCGGTCGTTGCCTTGGGGCCCACCGCGGAGTTCACCGTGTGGGAGAACGCGCGCGAGGCGACCGCCGGGCTGCCCGATGTGCGTCTGTTCTCGCTTGCGGTCGACGGCCAGAAGGCATCGCCCGACACCGATCTCCTCGCCCTGGCAAGCCGGCACGACGGCCACGCGCTGTCGTTCGACCGGCGGCGGGCCGCGCCCGACGACATCGCCGCCTATGTGCACTCGGGCGGCACCACGGGCACGCCCAAGATCGTGCGGATCGCCCACCGGGGCCTCGTCTACCGGCTCTGGTCGACCAACGAGGGCCTCGCGCTGGAACACGACGAGACCGTGCTGGGCGACACGCCGCTCTTCCACATCGGCGGACTGTGCGGACGGGGACTGGTCCCGGTCGCCAACGGGATGACCATCGTGATCCCGGGCCTTACCGGCGCCCGCAACCGCCACTACCTCGCGCATTACTGGCGCTTCATCGAGCGCTTCCGCGTCACGCGGTTGTCGGGGGTGCCCACGACGCTCGCCGTGCTAGGGCGCAATCCGCCCACCACCGAGGACATCCGATCGCTGCGATCCTGCTTTGCCACCGGGTCGACCGCCATCGCCCCGGCGGTGCAGCAGCGGATCATCGACATCGCCGGCGTGCGACCGCTCATGATGTACGGCCTCACCGAGAACACCAGCAACGTCACCATTGATCCGCGCGACGGTCCCGTGCGCGCCGGATGCTCGGGGCTGCGCACGCCTTACACGCAGATCAGGATCGTCGAGGTCGACGACGCGGGCGTCATCCAGGGCGAGTGCGGCACCGGGCAGACCGGGATGGTGCTGGTCCGGGGGCCGGGTGTCGCGCCCGGTTACCTCGACCCGGCGCACGATCACGGCGCCTTCATCGAGGACGGCTGGTTCGTGACCGGTGACCTCGGTAGCCTCGATGCCGACGGCTACCTGCGCATCGTGGGCCGCAAGCGCGACCTCATCATCCGCGGCGGCCACAACATTGATCCGGCGCAGATCGAGGATGCGCTCTTGCAGGAGCCCACCGTGGCGCTGGCGGCGGCCATCGGCCGCCCGGATGCGCACGCCGGTGAGCTGCCGATTGCCTTCGTCGAGCTCAACGCGGGCGCGCACACCACGGCGCAGGCGCTCCTGGCCGCCATCGCGCCGCGCATTGCCGATCCGGTGGCGGTGCCCAAGGAGATCATCATCGTCGACCGCATTCCGCTGTCGGCGGTGGGCAAGCCGCTAAAGTCGCAGCTCGCCGTGGAGGTGGCGGCACGGGTCTTCGAAAGTGTCCTGTCGCCGGTCGCGGGCGAGGGCATGAGCTTCGCGGTGGAGCTGCGCAACGGCGGTCCCTTCGTGCACGTGCGAACGCGCGACGAGGCCCGGCGCGATGCCGTTACCGCGATCCTGCGCGGCTTCACCACGCCCTTCGCGGTGGAGGTGGAGGTCGCCGCCGCGACGGTCGCAGATGGGCAAGCCGAGGCGCATTCGTGATCGACCCGCAGGCGCTCCTCGCCCACCCGGCCCTCGAGGTGCCGTACGCCTACGGCCCGCGCGACGTGATGCTGCATGCGCTCGGCTGCGGCATGGGCACGGATCCCATGGATCCCGTGCAACTGCGCTACGTCTACGACGCGCCGCGCCAGCCGCTGCTGGCCTTGCCCACGCTGCCCATCGTGCTCGGCTGGGTCGACCTCGTGCGCGACCCGCGCTCGCGGGACCCGCGCCTGGGGATCGATCCCGACCAGATCGTGGTGGGGCAGGCAGTGCTCACGTTGCTGCGCATGCCCGGCACCGAGGGACGCGGCACGGCGCGCACGTTCTATCACGCCGTGGTCGACAAGGGCGCGGGACGCGGCGCGCTCGTGTGCGTGCGGCGCGAGGTGCGCGCCGCCGATGCGGTGCTCCTCGCCACGGTGGATACCTGGCTCTTCGCGCGCGGCGACGGCGGCTTCGGAGGGCCTCGCGACGGCGCGCCCGCGCGGCATCCCACGCCGGAGCGGCCGCCGGACATGACGGTGGTGCAGCCCACGCCGGCAAACCTCGCGCTGACCTACCGGCTGTCGTTGGGCGATCACAACGCAGTGCACGCCGATCCCGCGCACGCGCAGCGCACGGGGTTCGCGCGTCCGATCCTTCACGGCCTCGCCACCTTCTCGATGGCCCTGCACGGGGCCGTGCGGGCCGCCACCGGGGACCTCATCGCCCATGCGCCGTGCCTGCGCCAGGCGGGCGCGACGCTCACGAGGCCCGTCTTCCCCGGCGACACCTTGCACACCGACGTGTGGCGCGAAGAGGGCGCCATCGTGTTTCGAACCCGGGTACCGGAGCGCGCCGTGGAGGTGGTGGGCGCCGGTCGCATCGAACTCGCGGCAACACCGTCAGCGCTGCACGACGCAGGACCCCATTAGACAAGGAGGAACCACCCATGCAAGCCAAGCTCTGGAAATCCCTCGCAGTGGCCGTGGCCACGACCGCCATCGTGTCCGGCACCGCCGCGGCGCAGGAGGCGTATCCCTCGCAGCCGATCCGCATCGTGTCCTCCCAGGCGGTCGGTGGCGGCGTCGATGCGCTGATCCGCGCGATCGGCAACGCGCTCGCCGAGAAGAACGGCAAGGGCTTCATCGTGGAGGCCAAGCCGGGAGGCAACGGACTGGTCGCACTCAACACCTGCGCGAATGCCAAGCCCGACGGCTACACGATCTGCCTCGTGAACACCCAGTACGTGCTCCTGCCGTTCCTGCAGACCAAGCCCGCCTACGATCCGCTGAAGGACTTCGAGCCGGTGACCCATCTCGTCACGGCGTCGCTTGCCCTCGGCGTCAGCAAGAGCGTGGGCGCGAAGACCCTGCAGGAGCTCATCGCCTATTCCAAGGCCAATCCGGGCAAGCTCAACTACATCTCGTTGGGCGCCGCCAATCCGGTGGACCTCGGCGTGGAAGCGGTCATGCGGCAGCACGGCCTTAACTGGGTGCCTATTCCCTACAAGGGCGCGGGGGACGGCATGACCGCGTTTGCGGCAGGCGACGTCCAGCTCATGTTCTTCACCTCGCTCAACGTGATCGCGTCGGTCAACACCGGCACGGGCTCCATCGTGTTCGTGACCGGCGACAAGAAGCTTCCCGGCTTCCCGAACGTGCCCACGCTCGCGGAGACGGGCCTCGACAATCCCGCCGTTGGCGGTATCTGGTTCTCGCTCGTGGCCCCTCCCGGAACGCCCAAGGCGATCCGCGAGAAGCTCGCGGCCGACATCAATGCCGTGCTGAAGTCGCCGGCGATCATGAAGCGCGCCCAGGACACGGGTTACGAGCTCGTGGGCAACACGCCGGACCAGTTCGCTGCCTTCCTCGCCACCGAGCACAAGCGCAGCGGCGCGGCCCTGCAGGGCAAGGCCAAGATCGATTGATGCACGCGTCGCGCCCGCGCCTCGCCCTGCGTGGCAGCGCGAGGGGGCGCGAGCGGCACTCCAAGGAGACCGTGTGACCGATCATCGGCTGGAAACGATCGACGTGCGAACCGTCGGCGGCGTGGCATGGATCACGCTCAATCGTCCCGAGAAGCGCAATGCGATGAATCCGCGCATGCACGAGGAGATGGCCGGCTTGCTGCCCGCGCTCAACGAGGATCCCGCGGTGCGCGTGCTGGTGATCGCGGGCGCCGGGCAGAGCTTTTGCGCGGGCGCGGACATCAAGGAATTCTTTCGCGACCTGGAGAACCAGCCGGCGCGCCGGGCGCAGGTGATGGAGACCGCGCGGCGCTGGATGTGGGAGGGCCTCGCGCAGTCGCCCAAGCCCACCGTGGCCAAGATCCATGGCCACTGCTTCGGCGGCGGCCTGCTGGTGGCCACCGCCTGCGATATCGTCATTGCCGGCGACTCTGCCGTATTCGGCCTGCCCGAGATCAACTGGGGTCACGTGCCCGGTGGCGCGGCCAGCCTGCGCACGATCGAGCTCATGGGCATGCGGCAGGCGCTGTACTACGCCCTCACCGGCGAGAATTTCGACGCCGCGACCGCGGCCCGCACAGGCCTCGTCACCCGCACCGTCGCCCGCGACGCCCTCGATGCCGAGGTCGACGCGCTCGTGGGCGTGCTTGCGCAGAAGAGCCCGGCGGCGTTGCAGACCATCAAGGAGATCTATCGCGCGGCGC
>CALFEY010000298.1 GCA_937958295.1 uncultured Pseudomonadota bacterium | reverse complement strand
ACCCATCAGCCGCCTCCAGCTCACCGGGGACAACGTGCTGAGGCTCCACAGCTAGCGGGGCTGCTTCGCTTTCCCCATAGGCGGCTGCAGGTCCGCCGCCGGCTCCGCCGCGACGCCGCGCTGGACCCTCCGCGTAATCGCGTCCGCGGCGACTTCCGCGGCGCCTGCCTCCAGCACGTCGAAGGCCGCACGCACCACGGCGTCCGGCGTCGATTTCGGTCCTGGGATGTCGCGCACGAGGTCCGTATCGACGAATCCCCTGTGCAGGCCGAGCACCTGCGTGCCTTGCGCGTGCGGGGGCGTGGCGCAGGGCCTTAGTGAGCGACGTGCACGGCCCTGTATGACGCTCATCACCATCATGCTCGCGCGGAGAAGCGCGCGACAAGACATGGCGCGATCCCTATCCGTGCCGTGACGTTGCGCAAAGGCCGGCGCGGCGCGCGCGCCGTCATGCTCTAATAGCTGCATGACGCCCTCCCAGAAAGCCGGGATCCTCGCCGAGGCCTTGCCCTACCTGCGCGCCTTCCAGGGCAAGGCGCTCGTCATCCGCTTCGGCGGCGAAGCCATGGCCAACGCCAACCTGCGTGCCGGCTTCGCACGCGACGTGGCCCTGCTGCGGCTGGTAGGTATGAAGCCCATCGTCGTGCACGGCGGCGGCTGGGGCATCGACGCGCTGCTCGCCACGATGGGCATGGAGTCGAAGCGCTATCGCGGCCACCGCATCACCGACGAGCGCACGCTCACCGTGGTCGAAATGGCGCTGTCGGAGCTCAACCAGGAGCTCACATCGCTGCTGAACCAGCACGGTTGCCGCGCCGTGGGCGTCGACGGCCACGACGGCGCCTTCATCCGCGCGCGTCCACTCACGCTGAACGAGCCCGATCCGGCCGCGCCGGACTTGGGCTTCCTCGGCGAGGTGGAGCACATCGACCCCGCGTACATCGAGCTTCTGCTCTCGCGCAGCTTCATCCCGGTGGTCATGCCCATCGGAGTGGGCCACGACGGCGCGACGTACCACATCAACTCCGACCTCCTCGCGGCGCAGCTCGCGCGCGCGCTCGCCGCCGAGAAGCTCGTGCTGATGACCAACATCGACGGCGTGAAGGACCGCGAGGGCCGCGTGGTGCCGATCCTCAAGGCCTCCGATGCCGAGACGATGCTGCGCGAAGGGGTCGTCCACGGCGGCATGGAGCCGCGCGTGCGCGCAGCGCTGCGCGCGGTGCGCGAAGGCGTGCGCTCGGTACACATCATCGACGGCAGCGTGCCAAGCGCGCTCCTGCTCGAGGTCCTCACCGCGGAGGGCGTGGGTACGGCGCTGCGCGCGGACGGCGGCCGCGACTTTTTCGCGGACAGCCGCGCCTACCTCCTCGCGAAATAGCGCTCGCCGTCAGCCGGCGAGCGCCACGAGCCGGTCGTGGATGTCGCGGTCGATCTCGATGCCTTCGCGCAGGTTCCGTGCGCGCTCCGCGTAGGAGCGCTCCGAGGGCAGGCGGATCTGCCCGATACCGGGAAGCTTCGGCGTGGCTTTCACCGCCGCGAGGCTCACCGCGAGCGCCGTCCGATACTCGGCGGCGGGCACCAGCAGATCGGGCTTGAAGGCCATCACGAGGTAGCCGGCGCCATCGGGATCCTCGGCCGACCCCGCGAGCACCCCGAGCGCCTGCATCGCCAGCGCGAGCGCGAATCCCTTGTGACCACCGAAGAAGAGCACCGCGCCGCGCTGCGCCGCCGCGGGATCCTGCGTGGACACGCCGTGCGCGTCGAGCGCAAGGCCCGGAGGCAGGGACTCGCCACGGCGCACCCGCAAGGCCAGGTCGGTGAACATGAGCGTGGACATGCCCACGTCCACGAGCAGCGGGTCGCCTTCCGTGGGAAAGCCGAAGGCGATCGGGTTCGTGCCCATCGCGGCACGGGCAGCGCCGGGCGGCGCGACCACGTGCCGCGCGCTGACCGTGTGGATGCCCACGAGGCCCGCCCGCGCGATCATCTCGACGTAGTGCGCGCTGCGTCCGCTCATCCACGTGTTGTTCACGCCCACGAGCGCGAAGCCACTGTCCTGCGCCTTGGCGATGGCCAC
Source organism: uncultured Pseudomonadota bacterium (assembly GCA_937958295.1). Taxonomy (GTDB): domain Bacteria; phylum Pseudomonadota; class Gammaproteobacteria; order Burkholderiales; family Casimicrobiaceae; genus VBCG01. The sequence continues at coordinate 8,230 of CALFEY010000298.1, read as the reverse complement.
CTCCGTGGCACGCTTGACGGTATACATGCCATTGCGTCCGGCCCCGTCGAACGCCGCCGACAAGGGCGTCTCGCGCCGGAGCCGCATGGGGCCCTCCACGGGCCGCCCGCGACGAAACTCCACCACGTTGAGGACCTTGGGCAGGCCCGAGTACTCGTAGCCGCACAGGGCGGCCTCCAGCATGTGCTCCGCCAGCGCGACGGCCTCCTCCTCGTCGAAGCCGCCGCCGCGCAGCGCACGCAGGGCGAGATCGTGGGCCGCGGCGGCCGGCAGGCGGACGCGGCCCTGCTCCTCCGCGCTCATGCCGGCTCAGCGCTGCCCGGCACCGCGGTGCCCGGTGCGGCAAAGCCGAACCAGCGCCGGGGCGCGTCCCATAGCACGCGCGCCTGGTCGGCAGGATCGGGCAACCAGCGATCGAGCACGTGCCGCGTAGGTCCGTAGTCGTAGCGACCTGGCAGGCGTACGAAGGGCCAGTCGGAGCCCCACACGCAGTTGTCGAGCGTGTAGGCGTCGATCAGCGCGCGCACGAACGGATCGCAATCGTCGTAGGGCCACGAGCGTTGCGAGTAGCGGAACGGACCCGAGAGCTTCACGGCGGCATAGCCGCGGCGGCCGAGCTCGAGCACCGCGGCGAAGCCGGGCTGGTCGAGGCCCCGTGCAGGATCGGGACAGGCGCAGTGGTCGACCACCACGCGAATCCCGGCCGCGTCGAGGATCGGCAGCAGCTTCAGGACTTCATCGTCGTGGAAGTAGATCTGCGCGAACCAGCCGAGCGCCTTGATGCGCGCGAGCAGGCGCAGGCCAGCCGCGCCTTCGAGCGATGTCGCACCCTGAAATAGCGTGTTGAAGCGGGCGCCCACCACGCCGCCATCGTTCAAGGCCTGCAAATCGCGGTCGGTGGTGTCGTGCCCCACCAGGGCCACCCCCTTGAACTGTCCCTGCGACTCGGCGATGGCGGCGAGGAGGCACCGGTTGTCGGTGGCGTAGCCCGCGAACGGATTCACGAGGAGGCCGTGGGTCATCCCGTGCGCCGCCAGCACGGTGCGGAACTCGAAGGCCGTACCGCACTCGTTGGGTTGCGGCCGATAGCCGTGCGGATTGGTGAACGGAAAGCGCGCCGTGTCGAAGACGTGCGCGTGGCTGTCGACGGCGTACATGGCGCGGCCGCTCACTCCGGCTGGATCCCGGCGTCCTTCACCAGCGTAGCCCAGGTCCTGATCTCGTTGCGCAGGTAGGTGCCGAATTCGTCCGGCCCCATGGGCTGGACGTCGAAGCCGATCGACAGCAGCTTGTCCCGCACCTCGGGCGTGGCGAGCGTGGCGCGCATGGCGTCGTACAGCTTCTGGGCGTGGGCAGGCGGCGTCTTCCCGGGCATGAACAGGCCCGTCCATGCCGACACGTCGAAGTTGGGGATCGTGTCGGCGAGCGGTGGCACGTCGGGGAGGATGGCCGAGCGCTTGGGCATCGTCACCGCCAGCACGCGCAGCTTGCCCGACCTGACCTGCGGCATCGTGATCGCAAAGTCCGCGATCGCCACCTGCACGTGATTGCCCACGAGGTCGGCGATCGCCTGCGGGCTCGCCTTGTAGGGCACGCTTACAATGTCCACCCCTGCTCCGCGCTTGAACGTCTCCATGCCCACGAGCGTGGCGGTATTCGGCGTACCGTAGGAGAGCTTGCCCGGATTCTTCTTGGCGTAGGCGATGAGCTCGGCAACGTTGCTGGCCGGCACTTCGTTGTTGACCACCAGCATGAACGGCAGCAGGCCGATGCGGGCCGCGGGCAGGAGGTCGCGCACCGGATCGTAGGGCAGCGACTTGTAGACGTTGGGGTTGACCACGTTCACGCTGGCCCCGCCCACCAGCACGGTCTGTCCATCGGGCGGTGCCTTGGCGACGAAATCCGCGCCGATGGTGCCGTTGGCTCCAGCGCGGTTCTCGATCACGATCGTCTGGCCCAGACGCTCTCCAATTCCCGGCGCGATAATGCGCGCGACGTTGTCCGTGTAGCTGCCAGCCGCGAAGGGCACGATCCAGCGCATCACGGGCTGCTGCGCCGCCGCCGGTCCGGCCCCGGCAAGCAGAATGAGCGCCGCAGTACCGCCGGCAAGCAGGAACGAGCGGCGCGACGACGCCGCCAAACGCGATGCAGGAATCATGGTCGTCTCCTCCTTCTGGCGGCCTTGGGACGCGGCCGCACGGTTCTATCGCCGGACGGGCGCCTCGGCGGCGTACAACTCGTCGTACTTCTGCTCGTAAGCGTGGTAGTCGAGCGCTTCGTAGAGCTCGACCCGCGTCTGCATCACATCGCGCATCGACGCGGGCGTGCCGTCGCGCAGGATGGCCTCGTACACGCGCGTGGCCACGCCGGCCATCGCGCGCGCTGCGGACAGCGGGAAGAGCGCAGCGGACACGCCGGCCTCCCGCAGCTCGTCGACGGTAAAGCCCGGCGTGAGCGAGAATTCGGTGATGTTCGCCATCACCGAGTGCGGACGGTCGAGCGCATCGACGAACGCGCGGTACTGCGCAAGGGTGGTCACCGCCTCGGCAAAGATCATGTCGGCGCCGGCATCCACGTACGCGCGAGCGCGCTCGATGGCGGCGTCGAGCCCCTCCTTGGTCAGCGAGTCGGTCCGCGCCACGAGGAAGAAATCCGGGTCCGTGCGCGCATCCACGCAGGCCTTGATGCGATCGACCATTTCCCCGGTGGACACCATCGACTTGTTGGGCCGGTGGCCACAGCGCTTGAGCGCGACCTGGTCCTCGATGTGAATCGCCGCCGCGCCGTCCTTGATGAGGCCCTTGATCAGCCGTGCGATGTTGAAGACGCCGCCGAAGCCGGTATCCACGTCCACGAGGAGCGGCAGGTCGCAGGCATCGGTGATGCGGCGCACGTTCTCCAGCACTTCGCTCATCGTGGTGAGCGCGAGGTCCGGCAGACCATACGAGTGCGTGGCCATGCCGCCCCCGGCAAGGTAGATCGCCTTGTGCCCGGCGCGCTGCGCGAGGATCGCGCAAAACGGATTGATCGTGCCCACGATGGTGAGCGGCTTGTCGGTGGCGAGCGCCGCGCGAAAGCGGGCGCCAGCGCTGGCCGACGGGACGGTGCGGTCGATGAGCATGACGGGTGAGGGTCCTCTTCGGGCGGTTGGTCTCGACGCGGCCTCTTTGCGCTTAACCATGGGCCGTTGTGGCGCATTGTGATGCGCCTCCTGCCCGGATTACAATGGCGTTGCGCAGTGCGGAACGCTACCGAGCCCCGATGACCCCAGCCCGCGACAACGTCAACGCCGTCACCCGCGCGCTCGCGGTGCTCGACGCGTTCGGCGCGCACGAACAGGGGATGTCCCTCGCCGAGCTCTCGCGGCGCCTGGCGATGGGCAAGCCCACCGTGTTGCGCACCGCGCGCACCCTCGCCCGCGCCGGCTATCTCGTGCAGATGGACGACCGCCGCTGGCGCCTCGGCCCCGCGGCCGGATGGCTCGGCGTGCGCTACCAGAGCTCGTTCGATGCCAACAATGCGATCGATCTCGTGCTGCGGCGCTTAGCCGGCGCCACGCGCGAGTCGGTGGCGCTCTTCGTGATCGACGGCAGCAGCCGTACATGCGTCGCCCGCGTAGACCGGCCGAGCCTCACGCGCCATCACATCCGCGCCGGGGAGATGCTGCCGCTTGATCGCGGCGCATCGGGCCGCATCCTCACGGCGTTCAGCGGCGAGCCCGGCGCGTTCTACGAGTCGATCCGCCGCCGCGGCTTCTACGTGTCCATCGGCGAGCGCGACCGCACGATGGCGAGCATCGCGGTGCCGGTGCGGGGCGCGCGGCGCCGGCTCTTCGGGGCGGTGTGCGTGTCGGGCACGGTGGACCGCCTCGACTCGAACGACCTGCTGCGTCACCTGCCGCGATTGCAGGCGGCGGCCACCCAGCTCACGCGCGCGATCGCGCCGCCGCCGGTGGACCTCGGCACGCTCGGCGACCAGCGCTGGCGGCTGCCCGCCTAGGCGATCGACGCTGTCTTGCGCGATGCGCTCACGGGAGGGCGCGTTGCACGATCGCGCAAGGAACTTTCCCCCACAATGCGTCACTGAGCGGCGCGTCCTCCTGCGTTCCCGTCACAATGTCCTACACGTTGCGTTCCCTCCTCATTGCCGGTGTCGCGGCCTGCGTGACCATGGCAGCGGGTGCGCAGCCTTCGACCGCGCCAGTGGTCGTCGCATCCGCGTCCGTCTCCGCGTCGCCTTGGGACGCCGAGTTCGCGGCGTTTGCATCAAGCGATGCCGCACGGCCGCCGGCCGCCGGCGGCATTCTCTTCGTGGGCAGCTCGTCCATCCGACTGTGGACGGACCACGAGCGCGAGTTCGGCACGTCGTCCGGCATCATCAAGCGCGGCTTCGGAGGTTCGCAGTTGGGCGACTGCGTCCGGACCTGGAGCGGCTCGTGGTGAAACACCAGCCGCGCACGGTGCTGGTCTATGCCGGTGACAACGACTTGGCCGCCAGCGTGGCACCGGAGGAAGTGGAGCGCCGCCTCCCGGCCTTCGTCCACGGTGTGCGCGCGAAGCTGCCCACCACACGGATCGCGTTTATTTCCATCAAGCCCAGCCCGTCGCGCGCTGCACTGCTGCCGCGGATCCGTGCCACGAATGCGCTCATCCGGGGGGCCCCCGCCACCCACGAACACGTGGACTACATCGACATCTTCACGCCGATGCTGGGCGAGGCCGGCGAGCCTCGCCGCGACCTCTTCCGCGACGACGCCCTGCACCTCAACGCCGAGGCCTACGCGCTCTGGAAGCGCGTCATCGCGCCATACGTGGTGCAGGGCTGACGCCTCTCCCCCCGCCCACCGGAGTACTGCGGACTCTGGGCACCCGCAGCACCTTGAGCGCCGCGGCCTCTGCGCGTGGCATCGCCGGGTCCGCCGCCTCCCCGTCGCGCGACGTCACCTGCCTTGCCACCGCGTAGAGGATCGCGAGACTTCCCACCGTCAGCAGCAGGTCCGCGAGGCCGGGACAGCCGGCGGAAGCGTTGCCTACCACGGTGAGCAGCACGAGACACGCCACGAGGTGCGCGCGGAACACGGTGAGCGAGGCTCGGCCGAGGGTGACGAGCACCGAGTTTCCCGCCCAGCGGCGCAGCACTCCTTGCGCCTGGATCACCACCAGGACGAGCGCCACGCAGTTGAGCAGGCGCAGCGGCCCGAGGGTCCACTTGTCGAAAAGCACATTGAGGTGGCCGAGGGCGCCGAAGGGCGTCTGGCCAACCAGATGCCGCCACGCCATGCACACCACGGCCACGGCAACCGCCGCACGTACCACACCCGGTCGCGTCCACCATGCGACGCGGCGCACGTCCACGGTGGCCTCCGGCGCCGGAGCGGCACCGGCCTACAAGCCGGCCACCCACAAGGCCTGCCACGCGAAGAGCGAGAACGCACCCGTCTCGCGATAGGGCTGCCCCAACCCGCCGCGGCGGCGACCGCCTCTTACACCGTGCGGCCTCCGTCGGCCTGTGCCGCGCTCCAGAGCACCACGCTCCCCGCCAGGATCGCCGTCCATCCCCGCTGCTGGGCATGGCGGAGCAGGCACGCCGAGGCCGCGAGAAACACCCCATACATGGGCAGGATGTCGAGAAGAGCAGGCGCGTAGGAGAGGGCGAGCCCGCTCGCCAACGCCGGTGCCGGATGCGCGGCATAGAACGAGGCGAGATCGGCGATGGCCCCGCCCCGCCCTGCATTGCCAGCGGCACGAGCACGAACAGGAGGAACAGCAGCAAGGCCACGTGCGCGGCGTACACCTTCAGCGCTCGTCGCGCGAGCGCACGTTGCATGGCCGGCACCCCCTGCCGCTGCGCCATTCGCGCATAGACGCTGCCCACCGGAAAGGCCGACAGGAAGACGAAGCCCTCCGCCGCCGACACGAAGCCGAAGGATTGGCTCAAGCGCGGGCTTAGGGTGGTGGGCAGATGCGTAAGTGTCATTAGCACGAGCCTCAGCCCGCGCAGCCAGTCGAGCTCCGGACGGCGCTTCGAGGTCGGGGACCGAGCGACCTGTGCGCCGGGAGAGGGAACGTGGCATGCCGCATGACGAACATCGCACGAGACTTTGGCCGCTGCGGGGCACGGGCGCATCGCCCCTACGATGATTGCAGTGTCGGACGCCACCGCAGAGGGTTCCCCGAAGCAAACGGCCGCGACCTGCGCCGCGGTCGGAGCTCAGCCCGGGCGGCGGACGGTCCCCGTGGCGACGCCGCCCCGGGGACGGGCCTTGCGGCCCGCCGGAGCACGAGCGCTGCGCCGGGCCTCGGTGAAGTCGTACAGGAAGTCCATCATCGCCTGCGACGCCCGCGCGGCGGCCTCCTCGTCGCGCGCCGCCACGGCGCGGAGGATGCCCGCGTGCGTGGCGGAGGCACGCGGGATGTCCACGTTGCGCAGGTGGGTGAAGGAGAACTGGCGCGACAGGGTGTACAGGCTGCCCATGAACTCCTGGAGGAACTCGTTGCGCGCGGCCGCGCAGAGCGCGTGGTGGATGTCGCGCGCGATGCGCAGATAGAGCTCGCCGTCGCCGATGCGAGCCGCCTCTTCCACCGCCGAGGCGAGCAGCAGCATGCGCGCGCGCTCATCGGGATCGGCACGGCGCGCGGCCAGACGCACCGTCTGCTCCTGCAGCGACGCACGCGCCTCGAGCAGCTGGACCTGCCGCGCCGGCGTCATGTCGAGGATGACGATCGAAGAGCGCGGCCTGATCGACAGGAGGCCGTCGCGGGCAAGGCGCTGCAGCGCCTCGCGGATCGGCGTGCGGCCGATGCCGCTGCGCTCGGCGAGCTCCTCCTCCGTTACCGTGGTGTTGGGCTTCAGCACCTGGGTGACGATCCACTCCTGCAGGAGCTCGTAGGCCTGCGAGCGCAGCGAGGTGTCGGGTCGCGACATGGCGGCCGGGCTAGCCGAACACGAGGTTGGGCAGGAAGGTCACGAGCGGGGGCACGAAGAGGATGACGAACAGGAACACGATCAGCGCCAGGACGTAGGGAATGACCTCGAGCGAGAATTTTTGCACGGTCACGCCCGCGATCTGCGATGCTATCAAACCGCAGATGCCCACGGGCGGCGTGATGGTGGCGATCATCATGTTGAGGGTGAACACCACGCCGAAGTGCACCGGATCGATGCCGGTGGCCTGGATGATGGGCACGAGGATCGGCGAGAGCAGGATGATCATCGACGTTGCCTCCACGAACATGCCCATCACGAGGAGGATCACGTTGAGCAGCATCAGCAGCAGCATCGGCGGGAGCCGGACGCTCGTGAGCCAGGAGAGCAGGGATTCCGCCGCCCCGCCCTGGATGATCAGCCAGCCGAACACGCTCGCCGCCGCCACCATGATCATGATCACGCCGACGTACTCGGCGGACTCGCAGAACATGCGGAAGAGCTCGCGCCAGGTCACGCTGCGGTAGATATAGCGGACGACCACGATCGCGTACACGACCGCGATACCCGCCGCCTCGGTGGCGGTGAACCACCCCGACGTCATCCCGCCGATCAGCAGGAACGGCGTCAAGAGCGCCCAGAAGGAGCGTCCGATGGCGCGGGCCACGAGCTTGATGCTCGCCCGCTCGCGCGTGTAGCGCACCGACGAGATCCGGCCGCGATGGGCAAGCCACGCGATCACGGCCATGAGCCACAGCCCGAGCAAAACCCCCGGGATCACGCCGCCCAGGAACAGCTTGCCGATCGACGTGCTGGTGAGCGCCCCGTAGAGGATGAAGGGGACGCTCGGCGGAATGATCGGGCCGATGGTCGCCGACACGGCCGTGACCACCGCGGCCGTCTCCGGGCGGAAGCCCTCCTTGATCATCATCGGGATCTCGATGCGGCCGAGACCCGCGACATCGGAGGTCGTGGTTCCCGACATGCCCGAGAAGATCATGCTCGCCACGATGTTCACGTGCGCAATGCCGGCTTTCAAGTGGCCCACCAGCACCACCGCGAGATCGAGCAGGCGCTGGCTGATGCCCCCGGCGTTCATGATCACGCCCACGAGCACGAATAGCGGAATGGACAACAGGATGAACGAGTCCACGCCCTGCACGAAGATTGCCGGCACTGCCCCCATGCTCACGAAGGGGTCCATCGCCACCAGCAGGAACGACGCGAGCAGGATCACGAAGGCGATCGGCACGCCCGCCAGCAGGGCCAGCAGCGCAACAACGGCGATGACGAGGCTCAGCATATC
>CALFEY010000297.1 GCA_937958295.1 uncultured Pseudomonadota bacterium | reverse complement strand
GTGATGAACGACAAGCAGGCGGCGGAGTTCGAGGCCACCAAGGAGTGCAATTTCGCCATCAGCCCCCCCGGCATCGGGCGCTTCCGGGTGAATGCCTTCGTGCAGCAGGGGCGCGTGGGCATGGTGCTGCGCACGATCACCACGCACATCCCCAAGTTCGACGAGCTGGGGCTGCCGCCGGTGCTCAAGGACGTCATCATGAGCAAACGCGGCATCATGATGTTCATCGGCGCCACGGGCGCCGGCAAGTCCACGTCGATGGCCTCGCTCCTGGGCTATCGCAACGAGAACAGCTACGGCCACATCATCACGATCGAGGACCCGATCGAGTTCGTGCACGACCACATCAATTGCATCGTGACGCAGCGCGAGGTGGGGGTGGACACGGACGGCTGGCAGATCGCGCTGAAGAACACGCTGCGCCAGGCGCCGGACGTGATCCTCATCGGCGAAGTGCGCGAGCGCGAGACGATGGACTACGCGATCTCCTTCGCCGAGACGGGCCACCTGTGCCTCGCCACCCTGCACGCCAACAGCACCAACCAGGCGCTCGACCGCATCATCAACTTCTTTCCCGAGGAGCGGCGAGCGCAGCTCCTCATGGACCTCTCGCTCAACGTGCGCGCCTTCGTCGCGCAGCGCCTCATCCCGCGCCGCGACGGCCGCGGCCGCGTGCCCGCCGTGGAGGTGCTGCTCAACTCGCCGCTCATCTCCGATCTCATCTTCAAGGGAGACGTCGGCGGCATCAAGGAGATCATGAAGCGCTCGCGCGAGCTCGGCATGCAAACTTTCGACCAGTCGCTGTTCGATCTCTACGAGGCCGGCCTCATCACCTACGAAGATGCCTTGCGCAATGCCGACTCGCTCAACGACCTGCGTCTGGAGATCAAGCTGCACGGCAAGGAAGCCAAGAACCGCAACGTCTTCTCCGGCATCGGCAACATGGATATCGTTCCCGACCAGCAGAGCAATTCGATCATCTGACCCTACGCCGTCCGCGCGAGACCCGGGCTTCAGCCGGGGGCGCCGGGAGCGCGATCCTGGTCGATCCGGGAGTTACCCCAGGCCCCTGTCGCCGTTCGATGGCAGAATAGCGGTGTGACGCCCACCAACATCGTCCTGCACAACCGCTCCCGGGTCCTCGAGGTCGCGTTCGAGGACGGCCGCACCTACAAGCTCCCGTACGAGTACTTGCGGGTCGTGTCGCCGTCGGCCGAGGTCCGCGGACATGGCCCCGGACAGGAAACCCTGCAGGTCGGCAAGCGCGACGTGACCATCACCGAGGTCGAGCCGGTGGGGCACTACGCAATCCGCCCCACGTTTTCCGACGGCCACAACTCGGGCATCTACTCCTGGGACTACCTGTACGAAATCGCCGTGCAGCAGGACCAGCTCTGGACCGACTACCTGCGCCGCTTGGCCGCCGCCGGCGCGAGCCGCGAGCCCGCGGGAGCGCTGCGCCGATGAACCCGCTCGCCGCCGCCGGCACGGGCGCTGTCCTGCTCGTGGCCGCCCTCATTGTCTACTTCTACGGCCAGCCGATCGCCGCGGCGGTCGTCTTCGGGGCGTCGGTGCTGTGCGACCTGTGGTTCATCCAGGCCTTGCGCGCGCGGCGCGCCGCTTCCCATCCCACGCCATGACCGACCGCACCCATTTCGGCTTCGAGGACGTCTCCGTCGAGGAGAAATCACGCCGCGTGCGCGGCGTGTTCGACTCGGTGGCCGGCAAGTACGACGTGATGAACGACCTCATGTCGGGCGGCCTGCACCGGCTGTGGAAGCGCTTCGCGGTGGACCTGGTGCCGCTGCGCCCCGGCCAGAAGGTGCTCGACCTCGCCGGCGGCACCGGCGACCTTGCGCGCCTGTTCGCCCGCAAGGTCGGCACGACCGGCACCGTGGTCCACACCGACATCAACCACGCGATGCTCGCGGCGGGCCGCGACAAGCTCATCGACGCCGGGGTGACCCTGCCGACCGTGCAATGCAACGCGGAGGCCCTGCCGTTCCCGTCGCGCACGTTCGACCTCGTGTCCATCGCCTTCGGCCTGCGCAACGTCACGCGCAAGGAAGTGGCCCTCGCCGAGATGCGGCGGGTGCTGCGGCCGGGCGGCGCGGCGATCGTGCTCGAGTTCTCCCGGGTGGCGGCGCCACTCGCGCCTGCCTACGACTGGTACAGCTTCAACGTGTTGCCGCGCATCGGCAAGGTGGTGGCCGGAGACGAGGCGAGCTACCGTTACCTCGCCGAGTCCATCCGCATGCACCCGGACCAGGCCACGCTCGCCGACATGATGCGCGACGCCGGCTTCGACAAGGTCGATTTCCACAATCTCACGGCCGGCGTCGTCGCCGTCCATGTCGCACGGGTGTACTAACGTCGCCCGCACGGTTGATCTCGCGCAAGACATGCGCAATATTGGGAAGGTCGGCGATGTCGCCGCCACGCCCCGCTCCAAGGAGGCAACAGGAATGAAGAAAGCTCTCGTCATCGCCGCGGCGCTCGTCGCCACCACCGCCTGGGTCGGTGCCGACCTCGCCGAAGCCAAGCGCATGGGCGGCGGTCGCAGCGTCGGCGCCCAGCGCCAGATGGCCCCGCAAGCCGCGCCCTCCACGCCGTCGGCCACGCCGGGTTCGCCGGCCGCAGGCCCCGCCAGCAACCCCGTCATGGCGCCCGGCGCCAAAGCGCCGGCCGCAGCAGGCGCTGCCGCGGCGGCACCGGCCGCGGCAGGTGCGTCGCGCTGGCTCGGCCCCATCGCCGGCCTCGCGGCCGGCCTGGGCCTCGCCGCGCTCATGTCGCATCTTGGCCTCTCCGAGGCGTTCGGTAGCTTCCTGCTCATCGCCCTTCTCGTCGTGGGCGGCATCTTCCTCGTGCGCATGCTGATGCGTCGCAACGCGCCCACGCAGAGCCCGCTGCAATACGCGGGCAACGCGCCTGGTCGCGTGGAGCCGGTGATGCCCAACAGCGCGAGCCGCAACGAGCCGGTGATGGGCGCCGCGAGCGGTGCCGCCAGCGCCAGCGCCCCGGCTGCGGCGTCGGCTGCGGGCCGCTTCCCGCCGGGCTTCAATGCCGTGGCGTTCGCCGAGCAGGCCAAGGTCCAGTTCCGCAACATGCAGGCCGCCTACGACCGCGGCGATCGCACCACGCTCGCCGAGATCATGACGCCCGAGATGTTCGCCGAAGTCTCGCGCGAGCTGGCCGAGCGCGGCACGCACGCCGCCACCGAGGTGCTGCGCCTCGACGCCGAGGTGCTCGAGGCCAGCACCGAAGGCCGCCAGCACTGGCTGTCCGTGCGCTTCACCGGCGAGCTGCGCGAAGACGGCACGCTGCTGCCCAAGGACTTCGACGAAGTGTGGAACCTCGTCAAGCCCACCGACGACTCCACCGGCTGGATGCTCGCCGGCATCCAGCAGACGCATGCGATGGCCTGATCCCGCCGCGGGCCCGGCAAACCTCGCCAACCGCGCGCTGGCCGGACAGGACTGGGCGCGCGAGAAGCTCTCCCCGTTCGCGGGGCGCAGCTTCTCGCTGCGCCTCGGTCCGCTCGTGGCCACCTGGACGATCGGCGCCGACGGCACGTTCGCGCCCGCCGCCGCGGGCGCCCCGGTGGACCTCACCCTCACGTTGTCGCCGCTGTCGGTGCCGGCGTTCCTCGCCGATCCCTCGCGCTGGAACGACTATGTGCGCGAGGACGGCGACGTCGCCTTGGGCGGCGTGCTGAAGGAGCTCGCGCGGACCCTCCCCTGGTTCGTGGAGGAGGCCTTCGCCAAGGCCTTAGGCCCGGTGGCGGGCCAACGCGTGGCCGATGCCGGGCGCCATCTCCTCGCTTTTCCCGAATATGCCGCGAGCCGGCTTGCCGGCAGCGCGGGCAGTTATGCTCGCGACGAGGCGGGCCTCACCGTGCGCGGCACGGAAGCGCGTGCTTGGCGCGACGACATCGCGGCCGTGGCCGCGCGCGTCGACGCACTCGCCGCCCGCATCGACAGCCTGGCCGCCTCTCCCTCAAGCCCCTGAGCTCCTAGCTTCGATGGCGAAGTCCGTTCGCCGCGCACCGCCGGCCCCGACGCTCGCCAAGTTCAGCCGGCCGCGGCTGTACAACGTCCAGAAGCGCGAGCGCCTCTTCAAGCTCCTCGACGAGCGGCGCTCGCACTCGATCGTGTGGATCGCGGGCCCGCCCGGGTCCGGCAAGTCCACGCTCGTGGCAAGCTACGTCGAGACGCGTCGCGTGCCCGGCCTGTGGTTCCAGGCCGACCCCGGCGACGCCGATCCCGCCACGTTCTTCCACTACCTGCGCGTGGCGGCCACCGACGTCGCAGGACGGCGCGCGCGCGACGCCGCGGCGCTGCCCACCCTCACGGCCGAGTACGCGAGCGACTTGCCCGCCTTCACCCGCCGGTTCCTGCGCGAGTTCTTCGCCCTCTTCCCGGCGGGCTCGGTGCTCGTCGTGGACAATTTCCACGAGCCGAAGGGCGAAGCCCCGTGGCGGTTCGCCTTCGCCGAGGGCCTGCGCGAGATCCCGCAGGGGATGAACCTCATCGTGCTCTCGCGCGAGCCGCCGGTGCCCGAGATGGCGCGCCTCGTGGGTGAGCAGCGCATCACGCGCATCGAGTGGGAAGCGCTGCGCTTCACCGAGGACGAGGCGGCGGCGCTCACTGCCACCGCACAGCTCGACGGTGACATCGCGCGGGCCATCCACAAGGCGAGCGACGGCTGGGCGGCCGGCATCGTGCTGATGCGCGAGCACCTCGCGCGCAGCGAGGAGGCGCCGTCCGATGCGCTCCTGCCGGAGGGCAAGGAAGCCGTCTTCCAGTACTTCACCGGGGAGATCTTCGGCCGCGCCCGCAGCGACAACCAGCGCGTGCTGATGCTCGCCGCCCTGCTGCCATCGGTGTCACCCGCGGACGCCGAGATCCTCTCCGGCAATGCGGAGGCCCCGCTGGTACTGGATTACGTCTATCGCCGCCACCTCTTCACCGAGCGCCGGCGCCTGGGCAGCGAGCCCGTGTACCAGTTCCATGGCCTCTTCCGCGAGTTCCTGCTCGCCGAGGGCAAGCGCAAGCTGCGTCCCGAAGAGCGCCGCGCCGCGCTCGATCGCGCCGCGGGACAGCTCGTGGCGCGCGGCGACTTCGATGCCGCCGCGCAGCTCTACCTCGAGGCGCAGGCCTGGCCCGCGCTCGTGGGCCTCACGCTGCACGCCGGACGCTCCATGCTCGCCGAAGGCCGCCGCCGGGCGCTCCTGCGCTGGCTCGCCGCGCTGCCCGAAGGCGTGCGCGAGGCCGAGCCCCGCCTCGGGCTCATCGAGGCCTACGCGGTGATGTACGACGAGCCCGCGCGCTGCAAGGCGCTGCTGGAGACGGCCTTCGCGGCCTTTGCCGCACGCGCCGACGTGCGCCGGCAGCTCCTCACCGCCGCCGCGGTCATCGACTGCCACTACTTCGAGTGGGCCGACTTCGCCCCGCTCGACCGCTGGATCGAGGTGCTCACGCGCCTGCTCGATCCCGGTCCCGAGTTCCTGTCCACGGCCGACGCGCTGCGCATCCGCGGCGCGCAGCTCATCGCGCTCCTCTTCCGCCAGCCGGACAATCCGGGCATGGACGAGGCGGCGCGCATCGTGGAACGCCTCCTCGAGGCGCCGGACATCCTCTGCGTGCCGGTGAACGACCGGGTGAACGCGGCGTCGATCCTGTTCAACTACATCAACTGGAAGACCAAGGGCACCCATGCCGACGCGCTCGTCGCGCGCGTCGAGCCCTGGCTCGCCGAGCCGCAGCTCACCGCGATGAACCGCGTGTGGTGGCAGGTGCACCGCGCGTTCAACGAGCAGATTCGCGGCCACTATGCGCGCTCGCAGAAGGTGATGAAGGAGACGGAGGCGCTGGCCGAGGCCCACGGCCTCAAGTGGGTGCAGGTGGAGATCTACCACGCCGAAGTCACCGCGCTCATCTCCAGCGAGGACGTGCAGGGCGCCAGCGCCGCCCTCGCCAAGCTCCGGGCCGTGCTATCGCCTACGCGGCGGATGGATCATGCGTACTTCAAGTACCAGGAGACGGGCGTGCTCATGCTGCAGGGGCGCGTGCGCGACGCCGCGGCCGCGGCGCAGGACGCGGTGGAGATCGGGCGCGCCAGCGGCCTGCCCGCGATCCAGATCCCGCACTTCCTCGTGCGCTCCGCGCTGTGCCAGGTGCACCTCGGCGATCTCGACGCCGCGCAGCGGCTCTACGACGAGGCCATCGCCCTCGCCACCAGCGCCGACCGGCGCAACTTCGACTTCCACGCGCGGCTCCTGCGCGCGTACCGCGCCTACGCCGCCGGCGACGAGGCGGGCGCGCGAGACATGCTGGGCAACCTCCTCGCGCATTGCCGCGAGTCGGGCTATTACGGCTTCCTGCGCCTGCCCGCCACGGTGCTCTCGCCCGTGCTGGCGCTCGCCCTGGCCCACGGCATCGAGACCGAATACGCCCGCAAGCTCATCCGCCGGCGCAAGCTGCCCCCGCCCAACGCGAGCTTCACCGACTGGCCCTGGCCGCTCGCCCTGCGCACGTTCGGCGAGTTCTCGATCCAGCGCGAGTCGGAGCCTCTCGTGTCCAAGGGCAAGGCGCAGAAAAAGCCGCTCGAGCTCCTGAAGGCGCTCATCACCCACGGCGGCCGCGCGGTGGACGCCACCATGCTCACGTCCCTCGTGTGGCCCGATGCCGAGGGCGACGACGCCAAGACGTCCTTCGACAGCAACCTCTACCGCCTGCGCAAGCTGCTCGACGTCGACGGCGCCCTGCAACTCGCGGAAGGGAAGCTCTCGCTCAATCCTGAGCTCGTGTGGCTCGACGTGTGGGCCTTCGAGAACGCGCTCGACGCCGGCGATGTCTCCGCCGCGCTCGGGCTGTACCGCGGTCCGTTCCTCGCGCTGGACGCCCCGGTGCCATGGACCCTCCCCGCCCGCGACCGCCTGCAGGCGCGGCTCGTGCGTGCGGTGCTCGCGCACGGCGAGACGCTCGAGCAGCGCGGCGCATGGAGCGAGGCGCGGGCGCTGTACGAGCGCACGCTCGAGGTCGACAACCTGTCCGAGCCGGTCTATCGCCGGCTCATGGTCTGCCTGCGCGAGGCAGGGGACGCCGCCGCCGCGATCTCCGCCTATCGGCGGTGTCGCGAGCTCCTGTCGATCGTGCTCGGGCGCGCGCCCTCCGCCGAGACCGAGGCGATCCGGCAGTCGTTGTAGGTTTCGGTCACTCGCGTTTGTCGTCGAGCGATTCGGCCGCCGGTAGCCCTTCGTTGAAAGACATGACGCGGGGTGTCTCTGTTGCCGGCCCTGTCGGCAACCCTCCCCGCGTAAGCGGGCCGTCAGCCATCTGTCAGTCCGTCGGCGCCGCCTTTGGGCGATACCCGTATTGCGCCGGATAACGTCCATTTCATTTTTTAGATCAATTAGTTAGGCCGGTCCCGCCAACTCGCGCATCTGTCAGCCATGCGTGAGTGTCCTCCCCGCAAGATGCGATCCGTGCCGATGCCCACCCAGGGATCGGTCGCCTCAAGGTACGGAGCCCATCATGCACAGCGTCAAGCACTTCCTCCTCGCGGCCCGCGTGGTCGCCATCGTTGCGCTGGCGGCGATCGTCATCAAGATCGCCCCCACGCTGGCCCAGCACGCTGCGGGCCACAGCGGCACGTACGCCGGCGCCGCGGCGGCGACGTCGCACTAGAGGAGGCGAAGATGACCCAGCGTGACCTTCCCCCCGTTGCCGGCGCCACGACCGTGCCCTTCCCGTGGCCCACGAGCGGCCTCGCCCCCCTGCCCTGGTTCCCCTTCACGGTGGCCGCGAGCCCGGGCCGTCTTGCCGCGGCGGAGCGCATCGCCACCCGCACCGAGCGGGCGTACGGGTACCTGCGCAAGCGCCTGGGCGACCTGCCGCGCTTCCGTCTCCTGGTGCTCGACCGCGCCGACTGGCCGCGCTTTGCCGACCGCAGCGAATACGGCCTGTCGCATTTCACCGCCCGCGGCAACCTCGTGGTCGGCAGCGAGCCCGCGCTTGCGTGGCACGACGTGAGCCGCGAGCTCCATCGCCGTCTCGCTCCCGCGGCCGCGACCTCGCTGGTGCGCACGCTCGGCATCGATCCGCAGCACGGCAAGGGCCCCGACCTCACGCCGATCGCCGAAGCGCTCGTGGCGCACGACCTCGCCCGCTTCATGGCCGACAGCCGGGGCGCGCGCTTTGCCGCGCCGTGGCTGCTGCATGCGTTCGCCAACTACGCGCTCGTGGCGGTGCTAGGCGAGACCGAGCCCGCCGCGCTGCATCGACTCGGTGCACTGGCGGAAGCGGCACACGGCCTCGTGGGGCAGACGTTGCCCGTGACCGCCCTCGCCGCGCCGGGCAGCCGCCTGACGCCCTTCGAGGCCGTGCTGATGCAGCTCGCGCTCACCCGCGCGGTCTACGTGGCCTACGCCGAGCGCGGCGACGCGCCGCTCGCACAGTGGTTCGAGCGGGCGCGCGCGGCGGACGCCTCCCCGGTGGTGCCGGATGCCGACCACGAGCTCGGCCGCATGCTCACGCGCGACGTTCACCCGGCCCTTGGCGAGCTCGTGGACCACGCGCGCAAGGCCACCTATCATCGCGCGGCTTGAACCGCCGCGCACCGCGATCCCTTTCAATTTCAGGAGAGTCGACCATGTCCATGCTTCGCACCATTGCCGCCGCGGCGCTCTTTGCCGCCACGGCCTTCGCCCTCACCCACGCCAGCGCCGCCACCAAGGCCGAGGATCCCAGCGTCGCCCGCGGGCGCTACATCTCCAAGATCGCCGGCTGCAACGACTGCCACACCGCCGGCTACGCCATGTCCGGTGGCAAGGTCCCGGAGAAGGAATGGCTGATGGGCGACGGCCTCGGCTGGCGAGGTGACTGGGGCACGACCTATCCCACCAACCTGCGCATCACGCTGTCGAAGCTCACCGAGGACCAGTGGGTCAAGACCGCCCGGTCGCTGCAGGCCCGGCCGCCAATGCCCTGGTTTGCGCTGCACGACATGACCGAGACCGACCTGCGCGCCTTCTATCGCTTCGTGCGGCAGTTGGGCCCCGTGGGCACGCCCGCGCCGGCGTACGTGCCGCCCGGCACCGCGCCACAGGGACCGTTCGTCCAGTTCCCCGCAGCGCCCAAGTGACCTCGCCGCGCAAGCGCGCGGCACGGCCGGCACCGGCGCGGGCCACGCTC
>CALFEY010000296.1 GCA_937958295.1 uncultured Pseudomonadota bacterium | reverse complement strand
GAGGAATCATGAAGCGTCTTCTCGCGTGCGCGCTCGCGCTCGCTGTCGTGGCCCCCGTTCCGGTGCAGGCGCAGGCGTGGCCGACCAAGCCCGTGAAGCTGGTAGTGCCCTTCCCCGCCGGCGGCGGCACCGACGCCTTCGCGCGTCCGCTCGCGGCGTTCCTGTCGCAGGCGCTCGGCCAGCAGTTCTTCATCGACAACCGGGGCGGTGCCGGCGGCACGATCGGCGCCGAGGTCGTGGCCAAGTCTCCTCCGGACGGCTACACGTTCCTGGTGGGCGCCGTGCATCACGCGATCGCTGTGAGCGTCTACCGGAAGCTGCCCTACAGCCTCGAGAAGGACCTCATGCCGGTCACGCTCGTGTCGATCGTGCCCAACGTGGTGGTGCTCAATCCCAAGTGGTCGCAGATCAACTCGGTCAAGGACCTCATCGACTACGCCAAGGCCAACCCGGACAAGCTGAACTACGGCTCGGCCGGCAACGGCACGTCGCATCACCTCGCGCCCGAGCTCTTCAAGTCGATGACCGGCGTGAAGATGAACCACGTGCCGTACAAGGGCGCCGGCCCTGCGATGCAGGACCTCATCGCCGGTCAGGTGGACGTGATGTTCGACGGGATGGGCAGCAGCGCGCCGCAGATCCGGGCGGCGAAGCTGAAGCCGCTCGCCGTCACCACGTCCACGCGCTCGCCAGCCTTTCCCGAACTGCCCACGATGCAGGAGGCGGGCGTGCCGGGTTACGAAGTCACCACGTGGTACGGCATCTTCGCACCGGCCGGCACGCCGGTGGACATCGTGAACAGGATGCAGCAGGAGGTGGCCAAGGCCATGCAACGGCCCGAGGTCAAGGAGATCTGGGCGCAGCAGGGCGCGGGCCTGGGCGGCAACTCGCCGAAGGAGTTCGGCGATTTCGTGAAGGTCGAGGTCGTGAAGTGGGCGAAGGTGGCCAAGGACGCGAACATCACGATCGACTGACCCGGCGGCGGGCACCTCGGCCGGGGACGCCGCGTTCGGCGCGGCGTCCCCGCGCCCTGGTGCCACGCGTTGGCAGCGGACGCGGATGGGCTAACATTGGCCACGCGATCGTGCCCGCCAACTCACCCCCCTGCCTACGCATGCCCAAGATCGACCAGGATGTCGCCCGTGCCGCCTTCGAGCACGCGCTCGCCACCCACGAGCAGGCCTTCGGCCAGTTCTTCCTCGCGAAGCTCCTGGGCTTCGAGATCACCTTCCCCAATGAGACCTGCCGCGTGGAATTTGCGCTGCAGGACTTCATGTACAACCCGCAAGGCTCCCTGCATGGAGGCATCGCCGCGCTGGCCATGGACGTGTCGATGGGGCACCTCCTCAATCATCTGCGCGGTCCCGGCGCCACGCTCGAGATTAAGGTGCAGTACATGCGCGCGCTGCGCGGCGGCCGCGTCGTTGCCACCGGGTCGGTCCTCCGTCGCGGCAAGGAGATCGCCTTCCTGGAGTCGCGCCTCATCGACCAGGACGGCCAGCTGGCGGCGCTCGCCACGGCCACCTGGCGCACGAGTCCCGCCGGGCCGCGGCCGGAGGCGACGCCCGCTACTTGAGCATGCGGGCGAGTTCCAGCGTGAAGAGGCTAAGCGGCGGTATGTACGTGAACAGAATGAGCGCCGCGAGCATGATCAACATGAACGGAAGCGTGCCGCGCAGCACTTCCGCCGTGGGCGTTCGACTGATGGCGCTGATCGCGTAGAGGTTCATGCCCACGGGCGGCGTGATCACCCCGAGCTCCATGTTGAGCGTGATGATGATCGCGAAATGGATGAGGTTGATGTCGAGTTCGCGCAGGATCGGCAGGAAGATCGGCACGGTGATGAGGATCACCGAGATGATCTCGAGGAAGCAGCCGAGGAAGAGCAGGAGGACGTTGATGGCGAGCAGCACCTCGAACGGACCCAGGCCCATCCCCGTGACATAGTTCTTGAAGTGCAGCGGCACCTGGTTCAGGGTGATGATGTAGGACAGGATCGACGTGGCCGTCATGATCAGCAGGATCGACGACGCCACCGCGCCGGAGTCGGCCGCGATCCTGAGCACGCTGCCGGATCCCGGCTTGCGGTAGATCGTGAACGCCAGGATGGCCGAGTACAGCGTGGACACGGCCGCCGATTCCGTAGGCGTGAACAGGCCCGAGTAGATCCCCCCCATGATGAACACCGGCAGCAGGAGCACGGGGAGCGCACGGCGCAAGAGCACGAGCCGCTCGCGGGAGGAAACCTTCGGCGCATCGGCGGCCTTGCGATCCCGTACCCTGTCGCCGAGGTAGATCACGTAGGCGCAGAACATCCCGGCCAGGATCAGGCCGGGACCGAACGCCGCCACGAATACGTCGGCCACCGAAATCTCGGCGATCGTCGCGTAGATGATGAGCGGCACGCTCGGCGGAATGAGGATGCCGAGGCCGCCGGCTGCCGCGATCATGCCCACGGCAAAAGAGCGCCGGTACCCGGCATCGACCATGCGCGGGATCATCACCCTGCCCACCGCCACCGCGGTGGCCACGCTGGAGCCGCAGATGGCCGAGAACACGATCGTCGTGAGCATGGCCACCAGGGCCAGGCCGCCGCGCATCCTGCCTACCGCCGCTTCCGCGGCAGCGACCAGCGCGTCGGTCGCGCGGCTGCGGCCGAGGAGGTCGGCGGTGAGGATGAAGAAGGGGATCGCCACCAGCTCCGACTTGTTCAGGAACCAGAACATCGTGCTGCCCACGCTGCCCACGTCCGTGTGCGTGATGACCATCCACGCGAGGCTCACGAGGATGACGGAGAAGGCAATGGGCGTGCCGGTCAGCAGGACCGGCAGCAGCAGCACCAGGATGGCGCCGAGAGCGACGCCTCCGGTCATAGGTGCGCGTCGCTACCGGCCCGCGCCGACAGGTCGGCCACGCCGAAAGCGCGGGCGAATCCGCGCACCGCGAGCACGAGGAACGTGGGAGGCATCACCGCCATGAGCAGCCAGACCGGAGCACGCAGCGTCGACAGCGACACCTCGCCGATCTGGAAGGTGAAGATCACCGTCTTGAGCGTGAGGTAGGCGAGGGCGAGGCATACCGCGCCCTGCAGGAAGTTCGCCACCCGCCGCAGCCGCAGCTTGGTGCGCGGCCCGACGAAGTGGTACAGGATATCGATGTTGATGTGGCTCCCCTGGCGATCGCTCACCAGGGTGCCGAGAAACACCATCCAGATCACCGCATAGACCGACAGCTCTTCCATGGCATTGGCCGAGTAGTTGAAGGCGAAGCGCCCCACGACCAGCACCACGTTGAGCGAGACCGCGGCCAAGAGGCATGCGCCGACCAGGAACGAATCGACGCGCGAAACAGCGCTGTCGAAGCGGGCGAGGAGGTGGCGCATGCGTGCGGGCGAACGTTCAGTTGATCTTGCGGGCTTCGACGATCAACGCCTTCATGGCATCGGGTTGCGCATCGAGCACGGGCTCGGCTGCCTTGTAGAACTTGGCGCGCTCTGCCGCGGACACGTCGATGATCTTGACCCCGGCCTTGCGCATCGCATCCTCGGTGGCGGCCACTTCCTCCTTGATGGCCTTCTGGTTGAACGCCGTCGCGGCGGCAGCCGCCTGCGTGACCGCCCGCTGCAGGTCGGGCGGCAGCTTATCGAAGTAGGCCTTGTTCACCGCCACGACGTAGCCGCCGAGCACGAGCGGCACCTTGATCATGTACTTCAGGGTGTCGGTGAGCTTGAGCGATTGCGCGAACGACGGCGTGGTCACCGCGCCGTCGACCGTCCCGTTCTGCAGGGCGAGATAGACCTCGCTGCCGGGGACCACCGTGGGATTGGCGCCGAACCGGCGCAGCGTGTTCTCCAGGGCCGCGGAAGGGTAGATCCGGATCTTGAGGCCCTTGAGGTCGTCGAGCGCCGACACGTCCTTCTTGGAGGTGAACACGTAGGTGGGGGTCTCGTGCCAGAACGCGATCGGCTTCAGCCCCTTCGACTCGAGCTCGGCGTATACCGCCTTACCGACCGCGCCCGCGACGGACTTGTCGAGGTGGTCGTAGTCGCGGAAGAGCGTGGGCATGGTGAACACGCCGGCGCTCGGGGCGATCGACTCGTAGAAGCTCACGAAGGGGAGGATCATCTGCACCTGCCCCTGGATCGCCCCGCTCACCTCCTGCCGCGACGGCATCAGCGACGAGTTGGGAAACACCTGCACCTCGATGCGCCCCTTCGACAGCTTCTCGAGCTCCTCCTTGAACACCTTGGCGGTGCGCGCCTTGATGTGCGTGTCGGATGTCTCGTACGACACCTTGAGGGTCGACTCGGCCGCATAGGCCATCCCGACCGTACCGGCGAGCGCGAGCGCGCCGAGCGTTCCTTTCGTCCAACGTTTCAACATGAGACCTCCGCGTGGATAGCTTCCTGCAACCCGTGCGTCTGCGACGAAGGGCGTCGCGCGCACACCTCATTCGCCCCGGCACCGCGACGGCGCCCGGACTTCATTGCGTTACATGCGCTGCGCCCGGAGCTCGCCCACGGGCCCGACCGTGATCCGCCATCCCGGCGGCAGGTAGGTGGTGGCGGACATCTCCTCGATCACGGCGGGACCGGTGATCACGGTGCTGGCGCCAAGCGCTTCGCGCCGCCACACCGGGCACGCGCAGAGGGCGTCGTTAACGCAGACGGGCCGCGTGCCCTCGGGAGCGACGGCACCGAGCGCGGCCGGCGTGCCGAAGGCCGGGGTGTCGATCGGAATGCGACCCAGCACCCGCACGTTGACGAGCTGGAGCTCGCGGCCCTTGTCGAGACGGCCATACTCGCGCTCGAACTCACGCCCGAAGATCTGCGTGACCTGCGCCACCGTGGGCTGCGCTGGCACGTGCAAGGTGATCTCGTGCGCCTGCCCCACGTAGCGCATGTCGAGCTGCCACTCCGCGCCGTAGCCCTCCACCGCGATGCCTTCGCGCTGGTACTCCTCGCGCATCTCGCCCTCGAATCCGGTGGCGAGTGCGCAAGCGCGCCGCAGGGACGCCTCGTCGAGCTCTGCGAGCACGGTGGCCACGCGATCCTTGGTGAGCGTGGAGCACAGCGCCCCGAAGGCAGAAAAGGCCCCGGGCATGGGCGGCACCACCACCTGCGGTATGCCGACCTCTTCGGCGACGAGGCAGGCATGCAGGGGACCCGCGCCGCCGTAGCAGAGCAGGGAGAAGTCGCGCGGATCGTAGCCCCGGGCGACGGACACTTCGTATACGGCGGAGGCCATCTTGGCCACTGCGAGGCGGATGATGCCTTCCGCCATCTGCGTCTCCGACAGGCCCGTGTCCTGCGCCATCGGCCGCATCGCGGAAGCCGCCGCGGCACGATCGATGCGCAACGATCCTCCGAGCTCCTGGCCGTCGCCCAGGCGCCCGAGCACCACGTTGGCATCGGTGACCGTGGGCTGGGTACCGCCACGGCCGTAGCATGCGGGGCCGGGCACGGCGCCGGCGCTCGTCGGGCCGACTTGCAGGCTGCCGCCCGCGTCGAGCGCGGCGATGCTGCCGCCACCCGCCCCGATCGTCTCGATGTCGAGTTGCGGCAGGCGCACCACCATGCCGTCGAGGAGCGTCTCGCGGCGCAGCGGAAAGCGCCCCGCGGAAACCATCGCGACATCGGTGCTCGTGCCCCCCATGTCGTAGGTGATGAGGTTGGCGATGCCCGTGGCGCGCGACAGTTGTACCGTCGCGGCGACGCCCGCCGCGGGACCGGACAGGATCGTGCGCACCGGATGCGAGCACACGAGGTCGGTGGACATGAGGCCGCCGTGCGAGGCCATCGTGTAGAAGGACGTGGCGGCGCTGCGGCCCCGAATCGCGCCGGTGAGGCGGCGCACGTAGCTCGCCATGACCGGCATCACGTACACGTTGATCGTGGCGGCCGAGAAACGCTCGAACTCGCGCATCTCGTTCAGCACGTCGCTCGACAGGGTGACGAACTCGAAGTGCTCGCGCAGGATCTGTGCGGCTTCGCGTTCGTGCGCGGGGTTGCGGTAGCTGTTGAGGAAGCCCACGGCGACCGCTTCGACGCCTTCCGCCTTGAGCTCGAGCGCCAGCGCGGCGAGTCCTTCGCGGTCGAGCGGGGCGCTAACGCGGCCGTCGGCCTCCACTCGCTCGCCGATCACGCGCCGACGCCGACGCGGTATCAGCACCTCGGGCCGGCGGAAGTACGGGTCGTACAAGCTGTTGGGCACGAGGCGCGTGGTGCGGCCGAGCTCCACCACGTCGCGGAAGCCCGCTGTGGTGATCATGGCGGCGTTGGCGCCGCGGCGCTCCAGCAGGGCATTGGTGGCCACCGTGGTGCCATGCACGATGAGCGCGATGTCTTCGCGCGGCACGCCGCTCTTGTCGAGCGCGGCTAGCACCGCCTCGTCGGGAGCACGGCGATTGGACGGCACCTTGAAGGCCGAGGCCGTTCCGCTCGCGCGGTCGTAGAGCGTGAGGTCGGTGAAGGTCCCGCCGACATCGAGGCCGGCGAGATAACGGGGCGCTCCGGCGTGCGCCATGGGCCCTACGCTGCCTTGAACGCGCGACAGGCGCGATCGAAGGCCACGAACGTCTCCTCGAGGTCGCGATCGGTATGCGCGCTGGAGACGAACCGGCGGTTGCCCGGCAGGACGAAGATGCCCTGGCGGATCAGCTCCACGTCGAAGCGGATCAGCTTCTTGTTGTCGCTGGCGAGGATATCGCGGTAGTTCTCCGGGACCTTGTTGGTGAACAGAAAGTGCCACATCGGCCCGTCGCCGAAGACGAGCACGCCCATCTGATGACGGTCGAACACCTCCTGCAGTCCCTTACGCAGGCGATCGGCGATGCCGAAGAGGCGGTCGTAGAAGCCGGGCTCCTCGAGCACGCCAATGCACGCGAGCGCGGCCGCGCTGCCGAGCGGATTGCCTTGCAACGTGCCGTTCTGGTAGACGTAGCCAGTGCCGCCCTTGTTGCCCGGATCGGCCTGGTCCATCACGTCGGCGCGGCCGGCCACGGCGCCCACCGGCAGCCCGCCGCCGATGATCTTGCCGTAGGTGGCGAGGTCGGGCTTGACGTCGAAGTAGGCCTGCGCGCCGCCCAGGCCATAGCGGAAGCCGGTCACGACCTCGTCGAGGATCATGAGCACGCCATGGCGCGCCGTGATCTCGCGCACCTTCTTGAGGAAGCCTGGCTTGGGCGAGATGATGCGCTGGATCGGCTCGATGATCACCGCCGCGAGCTCGTGCGCGTGCGCGGCCACGATCCTCTCGAGCGCCTCCGGATCGTTGAACGGCGCGACGAGCGTGAGCTCGGACACGTTCGGCGGGATACCCGCGGTGTCGGGCGATGGGTTCGGGAAGTCCACCATCTGCTTGGGCGACGTGCTGTGCTGTGCGTAGTCGTGGTTGCCGTGATAGGCGCCCTCGAACTTCACGATTCGGTGCTTGCCGGTGAAGGCGCGCGCCAGGCGGATGGCATGGAAGGTGGATTCCGACCCCGAGGTCGTGAAGCGGATGCGCTCGGCGCAGCGGATGTAAGGCGTGACCTTGCGCGCGAGGTCCACGGCCCGCGCGTTGAGGTAGGCGAAGAAGTGCGTCCCCTGCCCCGCCTGGTCGGCCACGGCCTTCTGGATCGCCGGATGCCCGTGCCCCAGCACGAGCGGTCCCGAGCCGAGGACGTAGTCGATGTACTCGTTGCCCGAGGTGTCCCAGAAGCGCGCCCCCTTGCCATGGCTCACGACGAAGCGCACATCATTGGGTAGCGCGTTGCCGCCCAAGGCCCCGCCGGGGAACAGTCGCTCGGCGTCGCGGAACTGCGCGGCCTCGGTCTCGGACAGCCGGCCCTGGCGTCCCAGGCGATAGGCCGGGGCGATGGCATCGGCGGGGGTGTTCATGGTGAGATCCTTTCCTTTAACAAGAGGTGAGCGGCGTGACAGCGGCCAACAGGCGCACGGTCATCCGCGAAGCGGGCAGGCTCGCCGGCAGCGCGATCGTGCCGGCGGCCAGCGCCGGGTCGATCCCGGCAATCCAGTAGCGATACGCCGGACCCTCGGCGCGTTGCAGCTCCACGAGCGAGCCGGAGGTCGCGCCGAGGTGATCGGCGAGGTCGGCGGCGATCCGGCACAGGTGCGGCGCGGCAAGGCCCGCGTCGACGGCGAGGGCGGCCTCCGTGAGGGGCGTGCGATAGCTCGCGCGCCCGGCATCGGTCACGAGGCCGTCGAGCCAGTCGTCCTGCAATGCGGCATCGGGACGCTCGCGCGGATCGCCCCAGCCGCCGCCGCCCGAACTCTCCATGACCACCACGTCGGCCCGGCGCAGCGGAAAGCCCGCGACCTTCCCGGGAAAGGCGGTGAACGCGACCTCGCGACCGGCGCGCAGCACGCGATAGCGATTGGGCGCGCCGGGAGCGCCGCCATTCACACCGGCGGGCGCCACGATGTTGCGATCGGACAGCAGCGAGAAGAGGGCATCGTCGCAGCCGACTTCCACCTCACGCACGAGGCCGCATCCGCCGCGGTAGCGCCCCGGCCCCGCGCTGTCGGGTCGGATCTCGTTGCGCAGCACGCGTAGCGGATAGGTGGCTTCCACCACCTCCGTGGACTGGATGGACACGTTCTCGCCCTCGTTGAAGGCGCGCACCGCATGGCTGCCGTCGCCGCGATGCGAGCCGCCGGTGCCCCCGGAGGGGTACTCGTAGAAAATGAAGGTGCCGTTGCCGATATAAGTGTGGTTGGACGTGCCGCGCACGTCGCCGGTGATGCGCTCGGGGATGATCTGGCCGAGCGCGCCCATCACGGCGGCATCGCACGCGAAACGCACCTCGTTCATGCCGCCGCAGGGGGCAGGCGTGGTGGCGCACACGATGGTCCCGGGCGGCGCCGTGACGGTGAGCACGCGCAACGTCCCCGAGTTGATGGCCCCTCGCGGATCGAGGAACGACTTGACCACCGTGAGCACCGCGGTGGGCGCGATGGCGGGACCCGCGTTCAGGGGCGCGCGAACCTGCGCCGAGGATCCCGTGAAATCGGCATGCAGACGGTCGCCATCGACCGTGAGGGCGAGTTGCACGTGGAGCGGATGCGGCGTAGCCGCGTTGCCGTCCAGATAAGCGCGATGCCGGTAAGTGCCCGACGGCAGCGAGGCGATCGCGGCGCGCAGCCGCCGCTCGCTGGCGTCGAGAATGGCGTCGGTCGCCGCATCGACGACATTGGCGCCGTACTTCGCAAGTACGTCGCGCAGGCGGCGCTCGGCCACCTTGCAGATGCCGAGCACCGAGTGGAAGTCCGACACCGCCTCGCGCGTGGCGCGCACGTTGTCGAAGATGAGGCGGAGGACCTCCGAGTCGCCGTTGCGCGGCACCTTGAGATAGTCCAGGCGCAGGCCTTCCTGGAAGATGTCCACGGCCGACCCATTGAGCGAGCCGGGGGTCATGCCGCCGACATCGCCCCAGTGCGAGCGGATCACGATGAAGAAGATCGGCTTGCCCGCCTCGAACACGGGCCAGATCACGGCGACATCGTTCAGATGCGTGCCGCCGGTGTAGGGGTCGTTGTGCAGGAAGATGTCGTCAGGACCGATCTCGCGGTGCCGCGCGAGCACGCCCGGCACCGCGGTGCCCACCGGAATGATGTGGAACGGGTGATCCTCCCCCGACTCGGCCACCAGGCGTCCGTGGCCATCGACCAGCACGCAAGAGAAGTCGTAGCCCTCGTAGATGATCGAGCTGTACGACGAGCGCACCATCGAGCGCCGCATCTCACGTACGATCGATCCGAACGACTCCCGCACCACGGCGCTCGTCAGGAGGTCGGCGGCGGGGCGCACGGCGCTGTCGGCGGCGCGGTCATTCATCGGGAATCACGTCGCGGATGGTGCGCCAGGAGCGCTCGATGAGCTGCTCGGTGATGCGCCGGGCCTGGGCGCCCTTGCGGCCACGCACGAGGTCGACGATCTCGCGGTTGCCCTCCACCGACATGCCCATGAGCTTCGGCGCCGACTGGTAGGCGAGATAGCGATAGCGCAGCGCCTGCTTGCCGATCGACTTCAGCAGCCGTTGCAGCGTGGCGTTGCCGCTTGCCCGGTGCACGGCATCGGTGAACTCGACGTTGGCGATGAAGTAGGCGCGGATGTCGCTCGCCTTGAAGGCGTTGCGCATCGCGGCGAGCTTGTCGGCGAACACCTGGTCGGCAGGCTCCGCCCAGTTCTTCGCGGCCTGCTGCGCCGCGAGGCCCTCGAGCTCGATGCGGCACTGGTACACCTCGTCGAGGTCGCGACGGCTGATAGGCGTCACCCGCGCGCCGCGGTGGTCCTCGCGCACGACCAGGCCGTCCGCCTCGAGGCGCCGCAGGGCGTCGCGCACGGGCGAGCGACTCACGTCGTAGCGTGCGGCGATCTCCTCTTCGATGATGCGGCCGCCCGGCGCGAGCTCGCCGAAGACGATGGCGGAGGCCAGGGCCTCGGCCAGGACTTCGGGCATGACGCGGACGCGGATCGAGACTTCGCTGGTACCGAGCATAGGGGTGCGCTGGGGTGCGGAACGGGAGGGCGCGGACCGCACGGCACGATGGCCGGGGCGGGCTCCGCGTTGGATCCAGAGTACCGGGTACATTCCGGCGTCGCAATCCGTGGGCATGGGGCGTTCCACCGGGGCCTTTAGCGCATCACGAAGGGGTTCTGTACGCTCGATTCCGTGCAGATCCACACGGACTTCGTCTGCAGGTATTCGCGGATGGCCTCCACGCCGCCCTCGCGCCCCAGGCCGCTGCGCTTGTAGCCGCCGAAGGGCGAGGTGAAGCTCAGCGCCCGGTAGGTGTTCACCCACACCGTGCCGGCCTGCAGCGCATCGGCGGCACGCACGGCACGGCCGATATCGCGCGTCCACACGCCCGCGCCCAGCCCGTAGGCCGAGTCGTTCGCGATGGCGTAGGCTTCCTCTTCCGTGTCGAAGGGGATGATCGCGAGCACCGGGCCGAACACCTCTTCCCGCGCGATGCGCATGCCGTTGTGCACGTCGGCGAAGATGGTCGGCGCCACGAACTGGTCGCCCTTCGCGCCCGGTCCGGCGTAGGGACCGCCACCGAGCACGCAGCGCGCGCCCTCGGCCCTGGCGATGTCGATGTAGTCCAGCACCTTGCGGTACTGCGGCCGGGTGGCGACCGGTCCCACGTGGGTGTTGCGGTCCATGGGATCGCCCACTCGCGCTGCCCCGGCGACCTCCACCAGGCGATCCACGAACCGGTCATGCACCGAGCGCTGCAGCAGCAACCGCGAGCCTGCGATGCATGTCTGCCCCGTGGCCGCGAAGATGCCCGATATCACCCCAAGCACCGCCGCTTCGAACTGCGCGTCCTCGAAGACGATGTTGGGCGACTTGCCACCGAGCTCGAGCGATACGTGCTTGAGCGTCCGGGCCGCCTGCTCGTAGATCTTCTGGCCCGAGAAATCGGACCCGGTGAAGGCGATCTTGGCCACGTCGGGATGCGCGACGAGCGCGGCCCCCGCCTCGGCGCCCATTCCCGTGACGACGTTTACCACGCCGGGCGGGAATCCCGCTTCCTCGAACAGCGCCATGAACTCGAGCGTGGACGCCGAGGTGAACTCGGACGGCTTGATCACGGCCACGTTGCCCGCCGCCAGCGCCGGCGCGAGCTTCCAGGTGAGGAGCAACAGCGGCGAGTTCCAGGGCGTGATCATCCCCACCACGCCGAGCGGCTCGAGGCGCGTGTAGTTGAGGATGTTGTCCTTGTCGGTGGGGATCACCGCGCCTTCGAGCTTGTCGGCGAGCCCTCCGTAGTACCGGTACCACTCCGCGATGTACCGGGTTTGCGCGGACATCTCGGCGATGAGCTTGCCGTTGTCGCGGACCTCGATGGCAGCCAGGCGCTCGGCGTGAACCTCGATGCGCTCGGCGAGCTTGTGCAGCAGCCGGCCGCGCGCGGTGGGCTTGGTGCGCGCCCATCCGGGAAACGCAGCGCGCGCGGCCGCGACGGCGCGATCGACGTCGGCCGCATCCCCGCGCGCGATCTCCGCCCAGGCCGCGCCATCGTACGGATTCTCGCTCGGGAAGTAGGCGCCCGCCGCGGGCGGCACGCGAACGCCCCCGATGTAGTGCTCGTAGCGCGTGATGCCGGCGATGGGGTCGGAAGATCGGTGCTCGCTCATGCGTCGAAACAGGGCGGCGGACCGCACCTTGCACGCCCGTGGTGCGCGCGCAAAACGCCACTGAATCCGCCTTGCCTGTGTCCAGTGTTTTGGATACAGTGTCCAAACTAACAGGCCTCCGACTCCCGGTCAACCATTCGTCGACAGCCTGCCAACTTTCCTGGAGGAACCCATGCCGCAAGCCAAAGTCTTCGGGATCCGCGAGCATCTCGTGCCGATCCGCCAGAAGGTGTCCGATGCCATCAACGAGTCCATCTCCAGCGCGTTCAAGTTTCCCGCCGAGCGGCGACTGCAGCGCTTCTTCCCGATGGACCGCGACGACTTCATCTACCCGCCGCACGAGCGCTCCGAGCGCTACCTCATCGTCGAGATCGACACGTTCGAAGGGCGCTCGGCGGACACCAAGAAGGACCTCGTGCGCCAGATCACCCGGCGCATCAACGAGGCCACCGGCATCGAGCCCCGCGACATCGACGTCATCATCACCGAGCAGCCCCGCCACAACTGGGGGCTCATGGGGGAGCCCGGTGACGAGATCCAGCTCACGTACAAGGTCGCGGTGTAACCCGCGGCCCGCCTTCTTCCCCACGACCCGAGGTCCCGCATGCGCCCGATGAACTGGAAGTACCCCGTTGCCGTCCTCCTCGCCGCCGTTGCCCTCGTGGGCGCGGCACAGGCGCAATCGACCCTCGAGCGCGCGCGAAAGGAAGGCTTCGTGCGCGTGGGCTTCCCCAACCAGGTGCCCTATGCCTATGCCGACGAGAAGGGCGTGCTCACGGGAGCCGACGCCGTGATCGCGCGCATGGTCGTCCAGAAGATGGGCATCAAGGAGATGGACGGCGTGCTCACCGAGTTCGCCTCGCTCATCCCGGGCTTGAAAGCCGGCCGCTTCGACATCGTGCTCGCGATGTTCGTCAATCCTCAGCGCTGCGCGCAGGTGGCGTTCTCCGAGCCGATCTATCGCGTCGCGCAGGGCATCATCGTGCGCCAGGGCAACCCGAAGAAGGTGCGCAACTGGGACGACCTCGTGAAGCAGTCCGACCTCAAGATCGCCGTCATGGCCGGGGCCGTGCAGATGAGCAACCTGAAGAAGCTCGGCGTCCCCGACAGCCGCATCGTGAGCTTCCCCGACGGTCCGAGCGCGATCGCCGCGGTGAGCACCGGACGCGCCGACGCGTTCACGATCAGCGACCTGCCGGCGCGGCGCCTGCTGGCCGCGGCCGGGCCGTCCACTCCGCTCGAGATGGTGGCGGCTTTCGCGCCCCCGATCGTCGACGGTCGTCCCGCACAGGGCCACAGCGCCTTCGCGTTCCGTCCCGAGGACGCCTCGCTCCAGCAGGAGTTCAACAAGGCGCTGGCCGAGGTGATGAAGACGCCGCAGTTCCTGGAAGCGATGGCGCCGTTCGGCATCACCCGCGACAACCTGCCGGACAGCAAGACCGCCGACCTCTGCAAGTAGGCGCGCGCGTGCGGTTCTCGCGGCAGGCCGTCGGCATGGCGCGACGGGCGCGCCACGCGGCCCGTCGCGTGGCCTGAAGGGGCCGGCCCGATGGATCTCGTCACGCTTCTCCTGGGCGGGGCCGCCGTCACGGCGAAGATCGCCGCGGGGGCGGCCGTGCTCGCGCTCCTCCTCGCCCTCCCGCTCGGGCTCGGCCGGTCGAGCAGGAGCGCCGCGATCCGCGTTCCGTGCGTGGCGTACATCGAGTTCTTCCGCGGCACCTCCCTCGTCGTCCAGCTCTTCTGGCTCTACTTCGTGCTGCCGCAGCTCGGCATCCGCATGGAGGCAATGACGGTGGCCATCCTGGGCATCGCGTTGAACTACGGCGCCTACGGCGCCGAGGTGGTGCGCGGGGCGCTGCAGTCGGTGCCGCAGGGCCAGGTGATGGCGGCGCGTGCGCTCGGGCTGTCCCCATGGGGAGTGCTGCGCCACGTGGTGGCGCCGCAGGCCATGACGATCTTCGTCCGGCCCTGGGGCAATCTCATGATCCAGCTCCTCAAGGCCACGTCGCTCGTGTCGCTCATCACGATCGCCGACCTTACCTACCGGGCGTACCAGATGCACCAGCTCACGATGCGGACGGTGCCCATCTTCGGCGCGGTGCTGGTGATCTACTTCGTGATGGCGCAGTGCATCGCCTTGGCCACGACGCTCGCCGATCGGCGCTTCGGCCGCTGGCGCCACGTCCGCGCGCAAGCATGAATCCCACCGGCGTCTGGGACTGGGCCTTCGCCTGGTCGATCCTCCCCCAACTGCTGCATGCCGGCGTGTACACAGTGATCGCCACGGTGCTCTCCTTCGTGGGTGCGCTCCTCATCGGGCTGCCGCTCGCACTCGGCCGCGACGCGGCACATCGCCCGCTCCGGCTTGTCACCGGCGCCGTCGTGGAAGGCGTGCGCAGCACGCCGATTCTCGTGCAGGTCTACTTTCTCTATTTCGTGCTGCCCCAGGCGGGCATCGTGCTGCCCGCGCTGGCGGTGGGCGTGCTCGCGCTCTCAGTGCACTACGGCACCTACGTGTCCGAGGCCTATCGCGCGGGCATCGCCAGCGTCACCCAGGGCCAGCGCGACGCCGCCGCGGCGCTTGGCCTGTCCCCGCGCGCGACGTTCTTCTCCGTGGTGCTGCCGCAGGCGATCCCGCCGGTGGTCCCCGCCCTCGGCAACTACCTCATCGCGCTCTTCAAGGAGACGCCGCTCCTGTCGGCCATCGCGATCGTGGAGCTGTTGCAGACCGCCAAGATCATCGGCTCGGAGACGTTCCGCTACAACGAGCCGATCACGCTGGTAGGTCTCATCCTGCTCGCCTTGAGCCTCGTCTCCGCGGCCCTCATCCGGCGCGTCGAGCGCTGGTCGTATCGCTGGCGCTAGGACGGCGCGGCGGCGAAGGCCTCCTTGACGAGGTCGCGCAGCCAGCGATGCGCCGCGCCCTGCTCGTCGCGCCGGTGCCAGTAGAGCGTCCAGTCGAAAGGCGGCGACTCGAAGGGCAAGGCGTGCGCCACCACGGCCTGGCCGCGGAAGCGGTCCGCGAAGCGCCGCGACACCACCGCCACCAAGTCGCCGGTGACGAGCAGCGGCGGGATCATCAGCCAGTGCGGCACGGTCATCACGACATTGCGCCGCAGGTCGCGGGCGGCGAGCGCATCGTCCACGAAGCGCTTGTCGGTGGGACTCATGGCCACCCGCAAATGATCGGCCGCCAGGAAGTGCTCCAGCGTGAGCCTCTGCGCGGCCAGCGGGTGGCTGGCGCCCATCACGCAGCACATGCGATCGGGAAGCAGGGGCGCGCTGCGAATCGCTTCCGGATGCGCGAGCCCCATGCTCACGGCAAAGTCGAGCTGCTGCATCTCGAGCGCGCGCAATGCCCGCTCGGGCGCCATGTGCAGCACTTCGAGCGTCATCCCCGGCGCCCGGTGGCGCAAGCGCTCGACGATCGCGGGAAGCGCGAGGAGACCCACGAGGTCGGACATGCGAGCCGTGAACGTGCGTCGCGACGTGGAAGGATCGAAGCCGACGTCGGTGGCGAACAGTCGCTCGGCCTGGCGCAGGGTCTGCCGCACGCCGTCGACCAGCTCGAGCGCCCGGGCCGTGGGTTCCATCCCGCCGGGACCGCGCAGGTACAGCTCGTCGTTGAACATGCGCCGCAGGCGACGCAAGGCATTGCTCATCGCGGGCTGCGTGAGGCCCACGCGGCGTGCTGCGCGCGTCACATTGCGCTCGCTCGCGAGCGCGTCGAGAACCACGAGCAGATTGAGATCGAGCGCGCGCAGGGAGGCCTTCGTCGCGCGCGTTCCCGTGCGCTCGGCCGCGGCCGCCGCCCTGGTTCCCGCCATCAGGACGCGTCGTCGAGCAGGCGGCGCGCGCGCTCCACGACCGGGCGGTCCACCAGCGCACCGTCGACCTCGACCGCGTAGGAGTCGCCCGCCGCGGCCACCACCCGCCGGGCCCATGCCAGCTCGGCCTCGCTGGGCGCGAAGACGCTCGCGACGGTGGCGAGCTGGTCGGGGTGGATGCAGAACTTGCCGCCGAAGCCCTGGTCACGCTCAAAGCGCGCCTCCGCTTCCAGCGCCGCGCCGTCACGGAAGGCGGCCGTGACCCCGGCCACGGGTGCAGGCAGCCCCGCGGCGCGCGAGGCGAGCACGAGACGGGCGGAAGGATAGACGAGCGCATCACGCCCGCGCGTGCCGGCATCGGTTTCGTAGTCCATGTTGCCGAATGCGAGCCGCGTGACGCCGGGTGCAAGCGCTACGGACTCGGCGGCGAGGATACCGGCGGCCGACTCGACCAGCGCCACGAGTGCGGCGTCGGGCGCGATCGCGGCGCGGCTCGCTGCCACGTCGCGTGCGCTGTTGGCCATCGCCTGTACGACACCCGCGCAGGCGATGGCGCGCAAGGCGGCCGCGTCCTCGCCGAACCAGGGACTGTCCACCGCATTGATCCGCACGAGAACCCGCGCGGCGTCCTCCGCATTGGCCGCAAGCCACGCGCACGCCGCAGCGCGGGCGGGCGCCTTGTCCACCGGCCGCACCGACGCCTCCAGATCGATCACCACGAGATCGGCAGACGTGTGCAGCGCGCGCGCAAAACGGTCGGGGCGCGCGCCGGGAACGAAGAGCAGCGTGCGCGCCCGGCGGACGCGCTCCGGCCCGCCGCTCACGTGGCCATCCTCAGG
>CALFEY010000295.1 GCA_937958295.1 uncultured Pseudomonadota bacterium | reverse complement strand
AGTCGAATCGTTGTGCAAGGCGCGTGCCCCCTTCCTGCTTGAGCATATCCTGCAACGCGAACTGGCGCTCCGCCACGTGTGCATCGTCGTCGATGATCGGATACGGCAGCCCGGCGCGGATGGCGGCGGCCGATTTGTGATTGCCGTGACTGCTGGTCATGCGCTCCGTCCCGCTTTTGGGTTGCCGGAGCGTAGCGAAGTCGTCTCGCGCGGAGCAAATGAAACCTATTCATCAGCGCAATCGCGCGCTTTCATTGGACACAGGGGCTGCCATGGCTTCTCATGCGGGGGTTCCGGGGTCAGTTGGCAAACCCGGGCGTGTGGGCATGGTCGCCCTTGCCGGCAAGCCTAAAGGTGGAGTGGGCGATGGTCTCGATGGTCAGATGACGAAGATCCGGTCCACGCATCTCCAGGCAAAACGACTTCAGCAGATCGACGGCGCGCATCTTCACGCCCTTGCGCACGGCAAGCCCGAAGTCGACGGCCAGAACTTGATCGTCGAGTCGTATCAAGCCGAGCTTGCGCGCACGCGCTTCCCGCGCCACGGCCATGACGGGGATGAGGGCGATACCGGCACCCATACCGACGATGCGCTTGACGAACTCCATGTCGTTCGACTCGGTCGCGATAGGGGGATACCCGCCGGTGGAGAGGAAGAGCCTGTCGGTGCTTGCGCGGCTGCCGCTGCAGGGTTGGAAGCGGACGAAGGGCCACTGCCGGATCTCGTCGAGACGAACGATGCGCCTGTTGAACAGGGGATGCCGGCGACCCACGATGAAGACGTCTTCGGTGCTTCCGAGCGGAATGAGGTCGAGCAACGGATGCTCGCCGATGAAGGGAATGAAGGCGGCGTCGGCGGTGCCATCCTCCACGCGCTTCGCGGCCTCTTCGGGGGTCTCGGTGGCGCGAAACGTGATTTCGAGCGCGGCATGGCGAGCCATGAACTCTTCGCACAGATCGCCGTACAGGTACGCCATGCCGAAGTTGGTGGCGGCCACACGCAGCGTTCCAGTGGCCGGGCCCTGGGCAGCGCTCTTGAACTGGTCATGAATGGATTTCACCTCGGCGAGGATCCGCTCCGCGGACTGCAGCACGACGTGGCCCGTGGCCGTGGGGACGACGGCCGGCTTGCCGCGAATGAGCAGCGTCTGTCCCAGCTCGTCTTCGAGGTTCTTGATCTGGTGGCTCAGCGCCGACTGGGTGAGCCACAGCTTCTCCGCCGCCAGGCTGAAGCTGCCGGTCTGCGCAATCGCCAACAGGGCCTTGAGCTGTTTGATCTCCATAGCGTCCTCATCACTCCATGACCACCACGCTTGCATCGTATCAACATCCTGCTCATTGGGTGAGCGCACCGACGCGCGACGTGGGGGAGGCCGTGGTCACGGCCTTGGCCGCCGGCGGCGTCGAGTTGCTCTTCTTCTGCTCGGGATCGGAGATCGCGTTCTTTCAGGAAGCGATCGCGCGGGCGCGCGCCGAGGCACGCAAGACTCCGCGGCTCATCACGATGCTGCACGAAAATGTGGCGCTCAATGCGGCGCTGGGCTATGCCGCGGCGACGGGCAAGCCTGCGGCCACCGCGGCGCACGTGGACGTGGGGATGCAGCACTACGGCAGTGCCATCCATACGGCGTGGCGCGCGGGCCTGCCCGTGGTGATCACGGCTGGCGCTCCTCCCACCGGCCTTCCGGGCACCCGGCGCGGCGCGCGGGACGCGGGCCACTTCTGGTTGCAGGACATGTATGACCAGAACGGGATCCTGCGCCAGTACATGAAGTGGGACCATCGCCTGGAGCTGCAGGACAACGCGGGGCTCGTCGTGAGCCGCGCGCTGCAGGTCGCGCGGACCCCGCCTTGCGGCCCGGTGTTCCTGTGCTTTCCCCGGGAGGTTGCGGTGGCTCCGCTTGGCGAGGCCGCCTTCCCTACGCCGGAGATGCTCGGCATCGCCCGGCCGGCCGCGCCCGACCCGCAAGCCGTCGCCGCAATCGCGCAGCACCTGCTGGCAGCGCAGAGCCCGGCGATCGTGGTCGCCAATTCCGGACGGGATCCGGGCTCGGTGGCTCCGCTGGTGGAGCTGTGCGAGCGCCTGGCGATTCCTGTGGTCGATGCCGCGGCGCGCGCGTATCACTGCTTCCCCATGGATCATCCTCTCTATCAGGCCACGATGGCGCTCGACAAGTGCGACACGGTGGTGGTCCTGGAGGCTGAGGTGCCGTGGGTCCCGGGTCCGCAGGCCCCTGTGTCCACGGCATTCGTGGCGAGTGTGGATCTCGATCCCGCCAAGCTCAGGATCCCGCTGTTCGACTTCGAATCCCCGTTGCGGCTGGTCGCGGACTCGCGGCTCTTCGTCGAAGCGCTGCTGGCGGCACTTCCTACCGCGCTCACCGCCGAGGTAAAGGGTCGGGTCGACGCACGTGCGCGCGCGCTGGCCGAGCGATCCGCGACTCGGAGAAGGCAGGCACGGGAGCGTGCACTCGCGCTCGCACAGCGCGTGCCGATCGATCCCACGTGGCTTGCGTGTTGCATCGGCGACCTTCTCGATGACAACTGCGTGCTGGTGGACGACACGCTCGGGCACAACCCGATCTACGGCTACCTTGCGCTCGGCGGCTCGCAGCGCTATTTCCGTAACCCGGGCAGCGCAGGGGGATGGGGCCCCGGCGCGGCGCTGGGGATCAAGCTCGGGATGCCGGACAAGGACGTCGTCATGGTCACCGGCGACGGCTTCTACATGTTCGGCGCGCCCACCGCGGCGCTGTGGACGGCGCGGCATTACGGCGCGCCGTTCCTCT
The DNA here is from genome assembly GCA_937958295.1 of uncultured Pseudomonadota bacterium. Lineage (GTDB taxonomy): Bacteria > Pseudomonadota > Gammaproteobacteria > Burkholderiales > Casimicrobiaceae > VBCG01. Next base: position 11,017 of record CALFEY010000295.1, on the reverse strand, counting down.
CGGTGGTCTTCCAGAACCGCAGCTACAGCACGGGCACGCGAGCCACCGCGGGCCTGTATCCCGACGGCTATGCCGTGCGCAGCGGCCTCGAGGGAGGCTACTTCGATCCGCCCATCGACTTTGCCAAGGAAGCCGAGGCGGCTGGCGCCTATGGCGAGACGGTGCGCGACCCCGCCGACGTGTTGCCCGCGCTCCGCCGCGGCCTTGCCCAGGTGCGCGCCGGCATCCCCGCCGTCATCGCCGTCTGGCTCCCCCGCATCCTGCAGGAGGATTGAGATGAAAACTGCGATCGTGAACCTCGGCACCATCGTCACCGGCGACTGGCGCGAGCCCTACGCCGAAGGCGACAGCATCGTCATGGCGGACGGGAAGATCGTGTCGGTCGGTCCCGCGCCCAGCGATCTTGGCGACTGCGACGTTGTGATCGACGCCGACGGCACCACGGCCATTCCCGGCTTCATCGACTCGCAGGTGCACAACACCTTCGGTGACTGGACGCCGCGGCAAAAGACGGTCGGCTTCCTCGAGAGCTACACCCACGGAGGAACCACGACCGCGATCAGTGCTTCCGAGGTCCACGTGCCCGGTCGGCCCAAGGACCCGGAGGGCGTCAAGGCGCTCGCGGTCGCCGCGAAGAAATGCTTCGAGCACTTCCGGCCTGGCGGCATGCGCATTCATGCGGGCTCGATCATCATGGAGCCCGGACTCACCGAGGCCGACTTCGAGGAGATCGCGCGCAAGGGGGTGTGGCTCGCCAAGGCCGGCTTCGGCGCCGTGAAGACGCCCTACGAATACGGGCCGATGATCGCCTGGGCTCGCAAGCACGGCATGATCACGATGGTCCATACGGGCGGCTCCTCGATCCCGGGATCCTCGGGGATCTGGGCCGACCACCTGCTGGCGATTCAGCCCGACGTGTCGTTCCATGTCAACGGCGGTCCGGTCGCGATGCCCGATGAGGATTTCCCGCGCATCGTGAACGACTCGAAGATCGCCCTGCAGATCTGTACCGCGGGCAACCTTCGCACGTCCCTCCTGCTCTGGAAGCTTGCCAAGGAAGCGAAGCAGATCGATCGCTTCCTCATCGCCACCGACACGCCCACGGGATCGGGAATCATGCCGCTCGGGATGATGTACACGATCACCCATCTGGCGAGCCTCACCGACATGCCGGTGGAGACAGCCATTGCCGCGGCAACGGGCAACAACGCGGTGGTCTACCGTCTCAATTCGGGCTTTATCAGGCCGGGCAAGGATGCGGATGTGGTGCTGCTCGACGCGTGCGTGGGCGGCTCCAAGAAGACGGCTCTCGACTCCCTGCGCAACGGCGATATCGCCGCCGTGGCCGCCGTCATCACCGATGCGATCCCGCGCTTCGTCGGGCGCAGTCGCAACACGCCCGCCGCCAACCGAAGCGTGCGCGTTGCCCAATGTCGCATTCCCATGGACTTTTCCGGACAGGCGCACTGATGGACTACGTCATTCGAGGCTGGCTTTCGTTTCAGGAAGAGATCCTCACCAATGAAACCGGGCGGCCCGCCGACGGGCCCGTGTTGCGCAAGATCGCCCTTGCCTGCGTGCTGCGCAATCCGTACGCCGGGCGGTATAGCCAGGACCTGGCCCTGCTCGTGGCGCAGTCGCCGCTGCTCGGCGCGGAGTTCGGACGGCGACTTCGTACGTTGATCGGGGACACGCCGGTGCAAAGCTACGGCAAGTCGTGCATCGTGGGAACGCTGGGGGAGTACGAGCACGGCAATGCGCTGTTGACCACCGCCTTCGCCGATCCGGTGCGCGATGCGGTGGGGGGCGGCAAGGCATGGATTCCGTCCACGGGCAAGCGGGGCGGACCCGGCACGACCGTCGACGTGCCGCTTGCGCACAAGGATGCACTCTACGTCCGGGCGAACTACGACACGGTCACGCTGACGCTCAACGATGCACCCGCGCCGGACGAGATCGCGGTGATCTTCGCCGTGGCGACCCGCGGCCGACTTCACGCGCGCCTGGGTGGGCTGCATCCGCGCGACATCAAGGGTCAAGACGGCCTGCGTTGAGCGCAGGGCCGTCGCCTCCGTCGATCGCATCCAAGGAGCCGCGCATGCACGAGTTCTTCCCCAGCAACTATCGCTGGTCCTACAACGCGCTGCTTGCTTTCGCTGCCGGAGGCCAGCTGGGCGATATTGCTCTCATCCTCCCCCGGCTCCTGGCGAGCAACAACGACGACCTGGCGTGGCATCGCGAATGGGCGTGGCTCGCTCGCGTGCTGGAGGGGAGGGCGGCATCCGGGACAACGCAGACGGCGTTCGCCAACTATCTGCTGGCTAGCCTGTATCACACCATCTCGGAGCACTTCATTCCTCCGACCGAGCCGCTGCGCCTGCAGTCGTATGGTGAGGTGCTGCGGACCTTCGACGAGGCGCGTAAGCACGCTCCTTACGAAATCGCGAGGGTGGAGATCCCGTACGAGGGGGCTTCCTTGCCGGCGTACTTCGTACCTGCGCGCGCGCCGGCTGGCGCGAAGAACCCGGCGGCAATCTTCGTATGCGGGCTCGATACCACCAAGGAGCTGTGGTTCCTCCGTGCCCGGGCGGAGTTTGCCGAGCGGGGGATCAACGCTCTGTTCATCGACACGCCGGGCATCGGCGAAGCGCTGCGCCTGCGCGCCCTCGTGACCCGCTTCGACTACGAGAAGCCGATCACAGCGGCTTTGGAGTGGCTCGCGCAGCGGCCGGAAGTGGACCCCACGCGGATCGCAGCGGTGGGCTCGAGCCTCGGAGGCTACTACGTCACCCGCGCCGCCGCCTTCGAGCCGCGTCTCGCTGCCGTCGTCGCATGGGGGGTGATCTACGACTACCGCGAAGTGTGGGTCAAGCGCATGTCGTCGGTGGGTGGCGCGGTGGCGGCGCCCAAGTTCCAGCTGATGTTCGTCACCGGAGCCGACTCGATGGAGGACGCCATGGATCGCATCGCCGACTTCCGGGTGCAGGGGGTGGGCGCGCGGGTTGCCTGTCCTTACCTCCTCATGCACGGAGAACGCGATCGCCAAGTGCCGGAAGGCGACGCGCAGGCAATGTTCGATGCCGTGGGATCGCGCGACAAGGAGATGGTGATTTTCGACGGGACCAACGGCGGCTCGGCGCACTGCCAGTTCGACAACCACCTGCCGGCACTCCAGGTGTGCGCCGACTGGCTGGTTCGCAAGCTCGGCAATGAGCGGCGTTGATCGGGAGGATGACGAGGTTTCATTGGACACGGGTCGGTCGCCATGTGAATTTGCGCCGACGACCTGAGCGCGAACGGCGAGCCGGATGGCCGGCGCGCACACACTGCACAAGGATCGAGATGGGCAAGAAGATCAAGGAATTCGTGACCTACTGGGGTCCCTCCATCAATGACTGGGGGGATGGGACGGAGCGTCGCTTCGTGATCGAACGTGACGAGGATCTGCTCAAGCAGGGCGTCGAGAGCGGCGGCCGCAAGATGGAGAAGATCTCGCTCAACGACATCTTCGAGGATGGCGTGGTCACGGGCGTCGACATGGAGAACGGCTTCATGCCACTCGTGCTCTACGCCAATGACGACCTCATCATCGAGGTCGCGAACTGCGACCGGGAGCAAGGCGGCTGGCACCGGAACATGGGCGCCGACGAGTGGGCCTTTCAGTACAAGGGCAGTCGCACGCTCAACTCGGAAACCGGTCCGATCACGATCAACGAGGGCGAGATGACGGTGATTCCGAGAGGCATCTCGCACCAGAACGTGGGCCTGGGCCCGAACATCGAGATCACGATCTATTCGCGCAAGCCGCTCAAGCGACTGGCACCCCTCGATGCGCGAGCAGCACGCGAGCGCATGAAGATCGAGGACGGCAAGCCGATCATGCCGCCGGTCCTGCTCGAAGACGGCGAGTAGCTTTCAAAGGACGTGGGCCGCGGCGAGAGGCGGCCCAACGGTCACCCGTATCCGCGATCTACCGAGGAGTTGACATGACGATGCGAGCCCTTCTGCATGTGCTGATTGCGTGCGTCGCTTTCGCCGGGACCGCACTGGCGCAGACGTTTCCCACGCGATCGGTGACCATCGTCGTCCCGACGAATCCCGGATCGGGACCCGATCTGCTGGCGCGCCTTCTCGCCCAGAAGCTGCCCGAGCGGTGGAACCAGACGGTGACCGTCGTCAACAAGCCTGGCGCGGGCAACGTGATCGGTATCAACGAGGTGGCCAAGGCGCCCGCCGACGGCTATACCCTGGCGCTGTCACCGGATGCCTTCTCGAACAATCCGGCGCTGGTGAAGCTCCCCTACGACCCCCTCAAGGACCTCGTGCCGGTCGCGCAGGTAGCCATCAGCGGCATGGTGCTGCTCGTGCATCCGAGCGTGCCGGTGAACAACGTGGCTGAGTTCGTCGAGTTCGTGAAGCGCAACCCGGGCAAGCTGAGCTACGGCTCGGCGGGCAACGGCTCGACGCATCACATGATGATGGCCATCTTCGCCCACGGCACCGGCCTGCAGATGGTGCACGTGCCCTACGGCGGCGGCCCCGGCAAGATGCAGACGGACCTCCTCGGCGGACGCCTGGACGCCGCCTTCCTGGCCGCCAATGCCGCCAAGCAGTTCGTGACGGCGGGGCAGCTCCGCGCGCTCGGCGTTGCGGGGACCAAGCGCATGACCTACTGGCCCGAGATCCCGACCTTTGCGGAGCAGGGCTTTGGCGCCTTCGACCTCGAGCTGTGGTACGGCATCCTGGCGCCCGGAGGCACTCCACGCCCTGTGATCGAAAAGATCCATAACGACGTCGCATGGGTGTTGGCCCAGCCCGAGATGCGCGAGAGCCTCAACAAGATCGGGATGGAACCCGCGCCGTTGGGGCCGGACGCCTTCACGAAGTTCGTGCATGGCGAGATCGTGCGGAAGAAGCAGCTCGTGCAGGAAGCGGGCATCAAGGCGGAATAGGCGCCGGCTGTAACCGAAAGGGCAGGGGGCTTGGCGGTGGTAGGGTGCCGGCCTGGTGATCGCACACCCATCGTATTGGGGAGCATGGAGCATGTGGTACATCTGTCTGCGCACGGCATTGCGGCCGCCTGAGCAGTTCGAGGCCAGCCTCGACACTCACCTGCAATGGATGCGGGCGCGTCACGACGAGGGCTCGATCCTGATGTCGGGTCCATCGCCTTCACGCAAGCTTGGCATTTACATCATCAAGGCGACCACGGAAGAGGAGGCCGCGGCCGTTGCCGCCTCCGATCCTTTCACGCTGGCCGGCGATGCGCGCTACGAGCTCATCGACTGGGACGTGCGTCAGGTGTTGGGCGCAGGCCCCTTCACCATGGCAGCCATCAAGGCGCAGGCCGCTCCCCACCGGTCGTAGCGGGAGAGCTGTCCGTCGTGAGCGGGGTCAGGCGCCGAGCAACCAGGCGGCACCCGCGCTTTGGACGATGTCGCGAAGCTGGCCCACCAGCATCGGGGGAATGTCCACGCCTTGTGCGGTGCGCTGGGTGAAGGCGCGTGCCTCCGGGTCTCCGGGGGCGAGTACCGGAGTTCCCGGGTCCGCCGGCCGCGTTGCCCGCAACGACGCCATCATGTCCTGCAGGTCGGCTTCGAACTCGCCCGCGGCGCGGAATGCACGCGGATCGATGACGATGAAGAAGTGTCCCACGTTGAACTCGCTGGTGACGCCGTGGCGCGCCTCGCGGGTGGCGCAGTACCAGGCGCCTGGCAGGACCGTCGAGAGCACTTCGACCGCGGCGGCGAGGCAATAGCCCTTGTGGCTGCCAAGCTCGGCGGTGGCCCCGAGCGGAGTGAGGCGCGGTGTCTTCAACGCCGCCTCCGGACTGGTCTCGGTCTGGCCGTTCTCGTTCAGTGCCCATCCCGGCGCAAGCGTCCTGCCGTGCAGTCGCGCCAATCGGATCTTGCCCAGCGCGACCGTGCTGGTCGCGATGTCGAAGCTGAAAGGCGTGCCGTCGCCGGTCGGGGCAGCCACCGCCAGCGGGTTGGTACCGAAACGGGGCTCGGCCCCGTTGGTGGGCACGATGGCGGGGTCCCACGCCGCGGAGAACGCGAGCCCAACGAGCCCCGCCCGGACCGCGAGCTCGGTGTACGCGCCGCCTGCGCCGAAATGGTTGGATCGCCGCACCGCGGCTGCTGCGATCCCCGTCGTCCGCGCCTTCTCGATGGCGAGACGCATCGCCTCCGTGCCGGCGGGATGACCGAGTCCGCCCTGTGCATCGATGAGGACCGTGGCGATGCCGCTCTGGAGCACGCGGTACTCCGCGCTGAAGTCGATGCGTCCTTCCGACTTGAGCCGCGCATATAGCGGCAGCAGCGCAATGCCATGCGAATCCACCCCGTGCAGGTCTGCGTAGGCCAGTCGGTCGCTGGTCGCGCTCGCGTAGTCCGCTCGCATCCCCCAGGCCTTGAATACTTCCTCGCACTGCAACCGAACTGTCGTGGCATGGACGCGCATGAGGTCTCCCGCTACGCATTAGACGGTACTGCGGGGGAGCGAGTCCAATGAAACGGGATCATTGTCGCCATCGAAAGCCTTCATCGGCTTCGAGCGCGACTTCAGCGTTGCGTCGTGGCCTGCGCCGGCTCGACGAAGTGCTCGAGGAGAATGCGTCCCAGGCTCGACAGCTGGCGCGACGGGCGCGCGCACAGGCTGTACTGGCGGGAGGCCCAGGGCTCGTCGAGGGAGACCACCGCCATCCGGGTGGCGGCGGTAGCGAACTTGTTGGCGTACGTGTCCGGGACGATCGCGAGGCCGAAACCCGCCTGCGACATGCTGAATGCGGCGTCATAGCTGTTCACCCGGATACGAGTGCGCAGCGGTCGGCCGAGCTCGCTGGCCGTGCGCTCGAGCAGGGCCTGTACCGCGCTGTTGGTTTCCTGCGGAATGAACTCGTAGCCCAGGATCTCCGCGAATCGAACCGACTTCAGCCGCGCCAGGGGATGGTCGAGCGGGACCACCACCATCAGGTGATCCACGAAGCACGGAATCACCTGCAGGCCGTCGGCTGCCGTCGCGCCCCATGAGATACCGACATCGGCGTCGCCGTCGCGCACTGCCTGCACCACCCGTGGGCTGACCATCGTGCGCAGGTCGACCCTGATGGACGGGTTCTGCGCATTGAAAGCCTCGAGGACTCGCGGCACAAACGAGACGAGCGCGGTCTCGGCGGCGGCGATCCGCACGATGCCGCGTGCGCCCGCGGCATGGTCGCCCAGCTCCTCCTCCAGGCGCGACAGGTCGCGCAGCATCGAGCGTGCGTAGTGCAGCAGCGCCTCTCCGGCTTCGGTGGGCTGCATGCCTCGGCGGCGGCGATGCAGGAGCTGGACGCGAAGCGCGGACTCGAGATCCGCGACGCGCTTGCTGACCGCCGATGGAGCGATGGCCTCGCGCTCGGCCGCCTTGGCGATGCTTTGTTCCTCGACGATGGCGAGGAACAACTTGAGCGTCACGAAATCGATGCGCCCGATCAGGTTGACCGGGCGCCAGGTGTCCTCGACGAGTGCGGGCGCGGTGCGGCGCTTGGACATCTGCTCCACTTCGTGCGCATGTTGGGCGGTTCCCGCAGGATACCGCGACCGCGCCCGGGGGGAGGGGGCGAGTGGAAACAGGTGCCTTCCGGCCCGGCGCCGCAGGCTCCGCGGCGTGGGCGGAGCGTGGCAGTTTCAGCCGGTGCGGGAGGCCTCAGCCAGCGCGGCGGCTTCCTCCTCCGCGACCTGCATTACGCCGGCACCGCCGGTGTGATAGACGGCATGGCCCCCCTCGAGCATTGCGAGCGCAACGATCTCCGCCATCTGGCGCACGGTGGCCCCGTCACGCACGGCCTGGCTCGCATGCATGCGCGACCCCCAGGTCAATGCATAGGAAATGTCCATCGCAATGATGACGAGCTCCTTGAGCGACTTGGGCAGCGCGCCGCCATCCTTCAGCACGCCCTGGCGGATCATCATGTATCCGTCAAGCGCGTAGGGCGCGATTGCCTCGAGCGTCACCCACATGTCGGGCAGGCGGATACCCAGCGCCTGTGCGACATAGCGGCGAACGTCCTGGAGCTCGTGCGCCGGCCCCTGCCCCGCGGCGTCGTATCGATACGCTTGGCCGGACTCCTGCTCGGCCGCCGCGAGGGCAGGCATCGCGGCCATGCGGAACGCCGGCATGCCGCGCGCAATGATGGCCAGCACGGACACCTCGGCGATCTCGGCCATGGTTCCGCCAAGGCGGATGGCAGCCCGCGCATGTAGTTGCGCGGGCGCGGCGCGCATGTGGGCATAGGCGATGGACAGGAGAATGAGCTCCTTCTCCTTGCGGGTGAGACCCTCGGGATGCCCCGCGCCGGCCTTGCCATCGTCGAGGTAATGCAAGCGGTCGGAGATCTCGTCACGCACTGCCGCTTCGACGAGCGGGTGGATGACGTCAGGCAGCGGAGGGGCCTTGGCGGAAGCGGGATCGGTATGCATATCGGCGGGAACTCGTTGCCGGCGGGGGTTACGCGCCGGCGTGGGTCAATTGAGGCGGATGTTAGCCTTGTTGATGACGTCGAGCCACTTGGCCCGTTCCGCCTTGGAGTAGTCGCGCAACTCCTCCGAGGACGAGGCGTACGGCTCCACTCCGAGCGACTCGAACTTCGCCTTGATCTCGGCGTTGCCCACGAGCGACGACTCCACGGCTTGCCGCACCTGCGTCACGATGGCCGGCGGGGTGCCTTTAGGCAGCAGGAGCGCGAACCAGGACAGGGACACGTACCCGGGCAGCCCCGCTTCTGCGAAGGTGGGCACGTCCGGCAGCAACGGGTTGCGCTTGGTATCGCCGATCGCGATCGCCTTCACTTTGCCCGAGCGGATGAGTCCGATCGCCGGCGGCAGGTCGTTGATCATGAGCTGGACCTCGTTGCCCATGAGCGCGGTCAGCGCCGGACCGCCTCCCTTGTAGGGAACGTGCAGCAGGTCGATGCCGGCCATGACCTTGAAGAGCTCGGCCGACAGGTGCACGGAGGTACCGTTGCCGGAGGAGGCGATCGCCACCTTCCCCGGATTGTCCTTGGCGTACTTGATCACGTCCTTCAGGTTGGTGGCTGGGAACTGCGGGCTCGCCATGAGCAGAAAGGGGCCCTTGGCCAGCATCGACACGGGGATCAGGTCGTTCTCGACGCTGTAGTTGAGGTTGGGATAGAGCCCGGCATTGACCGCGAGCGTGCTGGTGGTGCCGAGCAGCCACGTGTACCCGTCGGGCGCGGCGCGCACCACGGCTTCGGTGCCGATCGTGCCGCCGGCGCCAGGCCGATTGTCCACGACGATCGGCTGCCCGAGCTTCTTCGAGGCGGACTCGGCGATGACCCGAGCGATCACGTCGGACGATCCGCCGGCGGCAAACGGCACGATCAACCGGATGGGCCGGCTCGGAAAGTCATCCGCGTGAACGAGCGGAATCGCGAGCATCGGAAGGGTGACAAAGCAGGCAAGCGCTAGCTTGAGTCGATTGCGCATTCCAGTCCTTTCAAGTGCGGCCAGAGGATGGCGTTGATGTTGTCATACAAAGACCGGGCCAGATTCTCGTTCGACGATGCCGCGTTCGCCGTTGGCGATGCCACCGCGGGAAGAGGGTGCGGGCATGTTCTGCCTTGGTGCGGGGCGCACCCTGCGCGGTCGTACGGCACCAAATTGACAATCGCGCGGCGTGCCGCCCAAGGCCGGCGGGAGCCCTTCCGGCCCGTGCAAACGCCCGCCCGGTCATGGACGGGTTTGCCATGGGCATCTTGAACGGCGAATCGACCCTCGCGAAGCACGAGTCTGGAGCGCGTGTTTTGTGCGACGCTACCAGCCTCGCTTAACGCATGGGTAGCTTGTGGCGACCTTGAGCCGGATCGGGTTCGACATAGGTGGGACGTTCACGGACTTCGCACTGGAGCGGCCCGGCCGCCCCCTCCTGTTCCATAAGGTGTCCAGCACGCCCTCTGACCCGGCCATCGCCGTCGCGCGGGGCATTGCCGAGTTGCTGGAGCTCGGCAAGGCAAGTGCTTCGGAGGTTGGCGCCGTCTTGCACGCCACCACCGTGGCCACCAACGCTATCCTCGAGCGCAAGGGCGCGCGCACGGCGCTGTTGACCACGACGGGCTTTCGCGACGTGGTCTTCATCGGGCGCCAGAAGCGCTACGACGTCTTCGACCTGTATCTCACCAAGCCCAGGGCGCTGCTGCGACGTCGCGATGTATTCGAGATCGACGAGCGTCTGGATGCTCGGGGAGTCGTCGTGCAGGAGCTCGACGAAGCCAGCGTCGACCGCGCGATCGAGGCGATCAAGAGCGAGGGCTTCGCGAGCGTGGCGGTGTGCTTGCTGCATGCGTTCATGAATCCGGCGCACGAGCGGCGCGTGCTCGAGCGCCTGCGCGAGCGCGCACCCGAGGTGGCGGTGACCCTCTCGTCGGATGTCTCGCCGCGCTATCGCGAGTACGAGCGTACTTCCACGACGGTGGCCAATGCCTACGTCCAGCCCGCGGTGGCCAACTACGTCGACCAGCTGCAAGACGTGCTCTTGGCGCAAGGTATCCGCGGAAGCCTGTCCATTATGCAGTCCAACGGTGGGCTCGCGCCTCCCGCACTCGCGCGGAGGTATCCCGTGCGAATCATCGAGTCGGGCCCGGCGGCCGGGGTCCTGATGTGCGCGGAGGTCGGCCGGGAGCTCGGCTTCCTGCAGCTGGTCACGTTCGACATGGGCGGCACGACCGCGAAGCTCGGCGCGATCGACGGCGGTCGCCCCTCGATCAGCCAGACGTTCGAAGTGGACATGGTGCGCTTCCTGAAGGGCAGCGGCTTGCCCCTCAACGTGCCGTCGATCGAGCTGCTCGAGATCGGGGCTGGCGGGGGCAGCATCGCCTCCGTGGAGATGGGGATGATCAAGGTCGGTCCGCAGAGCGCGGGCTCGGATCCCGGTCCGATGTGCTACGGCCGCGGCGGTCGGCATCCCACGGTGACCGACGCCAACGTTGTGCTTGGCTATATCGACCCTCACAACTTCA
>CALFEY010000294.1 GCA_937958295.1 uncultured Pseudomonadota bacterium | reverse complement strand
GAGGAGCGTGAGCAGCGTCTCGTTCTCGCGGCCGTCCTCGGCGAGGCGCATCAGCGGGATGCGCAGGCCTTCCTGGAATATCTCGGTGGCGTGCACCGCGGTGCCGCCCGGCGTGATGCCGCCGATGTCCGTGTGATGGACGAGCGTGGTGGCGTAGCCCTCCACCGCGCCCTCGTGGAACACGGGCTTGATGACGTAGATGTCGGGCAGGTGCATGCCGCCGCTGCCGTAGGGATCGTTGAGGACGAAGAGGTCGCCCTCGCGGATGGCATTGCCGTAGCGCCGGGCCAGCGCCTGCATGGCATCGGGGAAGGAGCCCAGGTGCAGCGCGGTGGTGAGCCCCTGCGCGACCATGTCGCCATCGCGGTCGCAGAACGCGGTGGAGTAGTCCATGGAGTCGCGCACCACGGGCGAGTACGCTGTGCGCATCAGCACCAGCGCCATCTCGTCGGCGAGGGAGTCGAGCGCGTTGCGCACCACTTCCAGCGTGATGGGGTCGGGGGTGTCGGCGGCACGTCCCGGGGCATCGATGGCGCTCGCCGCGCGCCCGCGTTCGTCTCGCTCCGGCATGCGTGTGTGCCCGCTCATGCTGTCTCCCGCTGCATCACGATGCTGCTGTCGGGGCCCAAGGTGGCGCGCCAACCAGGCGGGACGAGCACCGTGGTGTCGACCTCTTCCACGATCGCCGGCCCCGCGAGTCCTGTGGCGAGGGCGTCGCGCGCGACCACCGTGGTGGGCAGCACGCCCCAGGCGGCGCCGAAGTAGGCGTCGCGCGTGGCGGCCTCGGCGTGGCTCGTGGCGAGCGGCGCGTGCACGAACGCAGGCATGGGCAAGCCCGCGCTCACGCGCAGGTTCACGAGGTCGATGGCGTCGGCGGCATCGCCGTGGCCGTAGGTACGCCGATGCTCCGCGACGAAGGCATCGCGGATCACGGCGATGAGGTCCGGGCCGACCTCGGGCACGGGCACAGTCAGCTCGTATGCCTGGCCGTGGAAGCGCAGGTCGGCCCAGCGTCGCACCTGCAGTTGTGCCTGCGCTGCATAGCCTCGGTACATTTCGCGTACGCGCGCCTCCATGGTGGCGAAGCGGCCATCGAGCGCGGCGACGGTGAGCTCGCGCAATGGCCGCAGCCACGTTTGCGAGACCTCGCGCTCGATCGCCGCATTGAGCAATCCCACCGCCGAGTACAGGCCGGCGAAGCGTGGGCAGATGACCTTGCCGATGTCGAGCGCCTGCGCGATCTCCACGGCCATCAGCGGTCCGTTGCCGCCGAAGGCGAAGAGCGTGAAATCGCGCGGGTCGCGGCCGCGGAAGGTGGACACGGCTTTCACCGCGCGCGTCATCGTGGTGGCGGCCAGCACGTACACGCCGTGCGCTGCTTCGAGGAGGGGCATGCGCAGCGGTACGGCCACCTGCGACTCGATGGCCGCGCGCGCGCGATCGCCCTGCAGCGCGAGCGCGCCGCCTACGAGGTAGCGCGGATTGACGTAGCCCAGCGTGACCATGGCGTCGGTGAGCGTGGCGGACTCGCCGCCCTGTCCGTAGCAGGCCGGCCCTGGCATGGCGCCCGCACTGTCCGGCCCCACCGACAGCGTGCCATGCGCCGAGACGCGCGCGATGCTGCCGCCGCCGGCGCCGATCTCGGAGATGTCGATGACCGGCAACTTCAGCGCGTGCCCGCCTCCTTTGACGAGACGGCTGCTGATGTTGATGCCGGCGCCCACTTCGTACTCGTTGGTGCGTCCCACGCGGCCTTCCTCGACCAGCGCCGCCTTCGCGGTGGTGCCGCCCATGTCGACGGTTAGGAGGTTGGGCTCGCCCCAGCGCGCGCCGGCGATCGCGCTGCCGATCACGCCCGCGGCAGGGCCGGACTCGACGATGTAGGCCGGGATCTCCAGCACCTCCTCGAGCGAGAGCACGCCGCCGCTCGATTGCATGATGCGGATCGGCGCGCGAAAGCCGGCACCGTCGAGGGCGGCGCGCAGGCGCTGGCAGTAGCGGAGGATCGCGGGGCCGATGTAGGCATTGATCACCGTGGTGCTCGTGCGCTCGTATTCCTTGATCTCGGGCAGCACGCGATACGAGGCGCAGATGAAGGTGCCGCGGGGCAGCACGGCCCGCGCCCGCGCCTCGATGCGCTGCTCGTGCGCCGGATTGGCATACGAGTGGAGGAGGCAGATGGCCAGCGCGGTCGCGCCGGAGGCGCGCACCTCGTCGAGCACGCGGTCGATGGCGGTGTCGGTCAGCGGCCGCTCCACCTCGCCGCGATGATTGAGCCGCTCGTCCACCTCGAAGCGATGCCGCCGCGGAACGAGCGGCGCGGGCCGCGTGTACCCCAGGTTGTAGAGCTCGGCGATGCGGACGCGGCGCAGCTCGAGCACGTCGCGAAAGCCCTGCGTGGTGACGAGCGCGGTGGCGGCGCCCTTGCCTTCCAGGATGGTGTTGGTGGCCACGGTGGTGCCGTGGATGACCTCGCTTACGGCGTCGGGCGCGAACCCGTGGCGGGCAGCCATCGCCTGCAGGCCGTCGACGATGGCGCGGCCGTAGTCGTCGGGCGTGGACGAGGTCTTGTGGGTGAGCGTGCTGCCGTCGTCTCCTTGCAGCACGAAGTCGGTGAAGGTGCCGCCGATGTCGATGGCGGCACGGTAGTGGATTGCGCTCAATGCAAGGGCTCCTGCGGAAGTCGATCCAGGCCGCCGCGAGGGGTCCCGCTTGCGTCCGGTTTTTTTGCATGCTACTGTTATTCCGTGATGTATGCAACTTGTATGCAACCAGCGTGACAACGGGGAGATGACGATGATGCGCACCAAGCAAGCCCTACTTTTCGCGGCCGGCTGTCTCCTGGCGGCCGGCAGTTGGGCGCAGGAGCTGCCCAAGCAGAACTTCAAGGTCCTGGGCGGCTTCTCGAACCTCAATTTCTCGAAGACGATCGAGCGGCCGTTCTGGACCGAGCAGATACCCGCACAGAGCAAGGGCGCCATCACCGGCGAGTTCACGTCGCTCGACCAGATGGGCCTGCAAGGCACGGAAATCCTGCGGCTCATCCGCCTGGGCGTGATCGACTTCGCCTCGGGCAACGTGAGCTACATGAGCGCCGACAGCCCGGTGTTCGACGGCCTCGACCTCGCGGGCGTGTTCCTCGATATCGACGTGATGCGCAAGGCCGCCGACGCCTACAAGCCCGTGCTCGAGAGGATCATGGCGCAGCGCTACAACGCGAAGCTCCTCGCGATCTGGCCGGTACCGCCGCAGGTGTTCTTCTGCCGTCCAGCGATCGGTGGCCTCGCCGACCTCAAGGGCAAGAAGGTGCGCTCGTTCAACGCCACGCTCGCGGATTTCGCGCAGGCCGTGGGGGCCAATCCCGTGCAGATCGCGTTCCCGGAAGTGGTGCCGGCGCTGCAGACCGGCAACGTCGATTGCGGCGTCACGGGCACGCTGTCCGGCAACACCGCAAAATGGTGGGAAGTCACCACGCACCTGTATCCGCTCGTGGTGGGCTGGGCGCCGTGGTTCACCGCGGTCAACCTCAACACGTGGAACCGCATGGATCCCAAGACGCGGGAGTTCTTCCAAGCTCGCTACAAAACGCTGGAAGACCAGTATTGGGCCAACGCCGCCAAGGAGGCGCAGGACGGCATCAACTGCAACATCGGCAAGGATCCCTGCGTGTTCGGGGTCAAGGG
>CALFEY010000293.1 GCA_937958295.1 uncultured Pseudomonadota bacterium | reverse complement strand
ATCGCGAGGTGGTGGCCCTCGCCGTGCGCATGCTCGACAACGTGCTCGACGCCACCGTGTGGCCATTGCCGCAGCAGCAACGCGAAGCGATGGCGAAGCGGCGCGTGGGGCTCGGCTTCACCGGGCTGGGCGACGCCCTGCTCGAGCTCAACCTGCGCTACGACAGCGAAAGCGGCCGCGCCAAGGCCGCAGAGCTCGCCCGCGAGACGTGCCTCGCGGCCTATCGCGCCTCCATCGATCTCGCCCGGGAGAAGGGCGCGTTCCCGCTGTTCGACGCCGACGGCTATCTCGCCGCGCCGGGCTTCGCATCGCGGCTGCCCGAGGAGCTCCGCGCCGCCATCCGCGCGCACGGCATCCGCAACAGCCACCTGCTGTCGATCGCGCCGACCGGCACGATCTCGCTGGCCTTTGCCGACAATGCCAGCAACGGGATAGAGCCGCCCTTCTCGTGGCAGTACACGCGCAAGAAGCGCATGCCCGACGAGAGCATGAAGGAGTACCGCGTCGAGGACCACGCGTATCGCCTCTTCCGCCACGTCCACGGCCTCGACGACAGCGTCGTGCTCGTGCCCTTCGACCACGCGCGGGCCGGCAGCCTGCCGCTGTTCGCTGGGGATGCGCACGGCGCCGGCGCGAGCGTCGCCCCCGGCCGCGTGTGGTCGGATGCCGACGGCTCCCGCTACGCGATGCTGCCCGCGCACTTCGTGACGGCCCTCGACATGAGCGCGCTCGATCACATGCGGATGAGCGCCGCCGTGCAGCCGTGGGTGGACAGCGCGATCAGCAAGACGGTCAACGTCCCCGCCGACTATCCGTTCGCGGAGTTCGAGGACCTATACCTGCAGGCATGGAAGGCAGGGCTCAAGGGCATCACCACGTACCGGCCCAACGCGGTGCTGGGCGCGGTGCTCGAGGTCACGCCCGCCACCACGCCAGCGGCGCGCGAGGACCTCGACCAGACCGATCCCGATCGCCGCGTGCGCCTCGACGCCACCGTGCAGCCGCCGCTCGCGAGCCTGCGCTGGCCCGGACGCCCCGAGCTTCCCAACGGCAATCCCTGCTGGACCTATGTGGTGCGGCATCCGCACGGCGACTTCGCCGTGTTCATCGGTCATATCGAGAACGGCCGCCGCGTGCCCTTCGAGGTCTGGGTCAACGGCGCGGAGCAGCCCCGCGGCCTGGGCGCGCTCGCCAAGACGCTGTCGATGGACATGCGCGCCGAGGACCGTCGCTGGCTCGACAAGAAGCTCTCGGCGCTCGCGCGCACCTCGGGCGACGACGCCTTCGAGCTCGCCATGCCCCCCGATGGCACGCGGGTGCACGTACCGAGCCTGGTCGCGGGCTTTGCCGCCCTGGTGCGCTACCGGTGCGACGAGATCGGCGCCTTCGACGACCGCGACGCCCCGTCGCCGGTGATGGACGCGCTGATGGCGCCTAAGGAGCCGAAGGCCGGCCCCGATGGCACGCTGAGCTGGACGGTGGACGTGGTCAATCACGCCACCGGCGACGATCTCGCGATGTTCCTCAAGGAACTCGTGATGCCCGACGGCCAGCGGCGTCCTTACTCGATGTGGCTGTCCGGCGAGTATCCGAAGGCCTTCGACGGGCTCTGCAAGGCGCTGTCCCTCGACATGCGCGTGACCGATCCTGCGTGGATCGCGATGAAGCTGCGCAAGCTCCTGAACTACGGCGAGAGTAACGGGGCCTTCATGGCGCGCACGCCGGGCTCGGCGAAGAGCGCGACGTATCCGTCGACCATCGCCTACCTCGCGCGCCTCATGATCCATCGCTACGCGATGCTCGGCATCCTCAGCGAGGACGGCTACCCCGTGGCCAACGCCGGCATCCTCTCCGTGCCCGCGGACGAACGCGCGGTGAGCGCAGGATCGCGGATCCTGCCGGGGCGCAAGTGCCCCGAGTGCGGCAATCGCGCGCTCATCAGGAAGGACGGCTGCGAGTTCTGCACGCAGTGCGGGCACACGGGGGCGTGCGGCTGAGCGGTGGTTGACGGGCTCGGGGGCCCGTGTCGGTTTGCGCATAAATTGCAAGTTCAACCCCATAAGCTGCAAGTTTAGGCCCCATAAAACGCAAGTAGGGCGTCGCCGAAGGTCTTGAATACGCGTATGTTTTAAGCACTCGTAGCCAGGCGGCAATGGGGACAGGGAATTCTGGGGGGGTAGCGAATGCGGTTGACGCGAGGCCAGGAGGCGTCGAGATCGCCAAGAGTTGATGGTGGATTGCCGCCTAAACTGCAAATCATCCGACCGCATAAGTTGCAAGTCGGCCCGATCGTGGCCGGACTTCTGACCTGCTCCGAATGACCTGCGAGCAGCTTAGAGGTTGCGTTCTCTAGGCGAGAATCGCGCGCTCAGAACTTTGGAAGCGAGCGTAGTGAGGCACTCTGTGGAGCTGGAGCTGGAGTTGACCCGGTTTAGTGGACGCCTCATCCTTTGTTTTCGCGGAGTCCACGATGCCCAAAACCCGACCGCCATACCCGCCTGAGTTTCGCGAGCAGATGGTCGAGCTCGTTCGCGCCGGCCGCAATCCCACGGAACTGGCCCGCGAGTTCCAATGCTCAGTCCAAACGATCCGCAATTGGGTCGGCCAAGCCGCCGCCGATGCGGTCAGGCCGCGTGCTAGCCGAGAGGTCCTGGCCACGCCTGAGCGCGAAGAGCTGGCCCGCCTGCGCCGCCAAGTCCGACAACTCCAGATGGAGCGCGACATCTTGGCAAAGGCTACGGCCTGGTTCGCCACGAAGAACGGGGCGTCTTCGAACTCGTGAACGCGAACCAGGCTGCTTTTCCCGTCCGTACGATGTGCCGAGTGTTGAACGTGTCGCCGAGCGGTTTCTACGCATGGAAGGAGCGCGGGCCGTCCCGGCGCGCGATGGAGGATGCGGTACTTACCGAACGCATCCGTCAGATTCATGCTGCATCGGATGGCAACTACGGCAGTCCCAACATTCACGCCGAGCTGCGCGATGAGGGTACTCGTGTTGGTCGCAAGCGCGTCGCTCGATTGATGCGCAATGCTGACTTGCGCGGGGTTTCGCGCCGCCGAGGATTTGTCGTGACGACACAGCGCGATGCGAAACAGCGCCCGGCGCCGGATCTGGTCAAGCGAAAGTTCGTTGCCACCGGTCCGAATCAGCTCTGGGTGGCGGATATGACCTATGTCCCGACCTGGGCGGGCTTCATCTTTCTGGCGATCGTGCTCGATGTCTGGAGTCGGCGCATCGTGGGCTGGGCAATCGGAGAGCACATGACCAGGGATCTTGTTCTTGGCGCGTTGAACATGGCGATCGTGCAGCGGAAACCGGAAGGTGTCATCCACCACAGCGATCAGGGCTCCTAACATACGAGCATCGCGTTCGGCGAGCGCTGTGCGAAGCTCGGCGTGCGTCCCTCCATGGGCAGTGTCGGGGACGCTTACGACAACGCCATGGCGGAGAGCTTCTTTGCCAGCCTCGAGTGCCAGTTGCTCGATCGCCGATCCTTCCAGAGCAAGGCCGAAGCACGCGTGGCGCTGTTCAGCTACATCGAAGGCTGGTACAACCCGCGCCGCCGGCACTCTGGCCTTGGCCGGATCGCGCCGGCGGAATTCGAGCGACGCCATACCGCCCAATTAACCCTTCAACCCACCCCGGAGACCGACCCAGAGCCCGCTTGAGTGCCAAGCCCAAAACTGTCCACCGAACCGGGGCAGCTCCAGTTCCCACATTTTTCGACTTACGATCTGCATTGGGACAACAACGGGAATCTTTCCAGCCTTGCAGAGGTGCGTTTGGGGTCTACTATGCAATAGCTTCAGCATGCGCGAACGACTGCGTGAGTCCCACGATGTGTCCAACCGCCTGTCGCTCCTCATTCTTCCGAGCGTTCTTCGACACGCGCCTGTTGCTTGATGCAGGCGCAAAGCGCCTGGAGACGCGATCGGGTTGGCGACGCCCCCACGCCAACGGCTTGATTCAGTTCGCTTTGATCCCGTGCTGTCGCATCAGCACCTCCCAGCGTACGCGTTCGCGCGTCAGCCACTCTCCCGTTGCCGATGGGCCCATGAATAGCGGCTGCATACCCATGTCGCTGAGGCGCTTGCGGAAGTCAGTGTCGGCGAGTGCATTGCCCAGCGCCTTGCTCCAGGACTCGACGGAGGTTGCGGGAGTGCGCGCCGGGACCATCACGAGATAGGCAACCTGAACCTCGAAATCCTTGAATCCAGCTTCCTGCGCAGTGGGGACATCGGGAAGAGAGGTCGAGCGTTCACGACCCGACACTGCGAGTGCCCGCAGCTTGCCGCTTTTCACATGCGGGAGCGCGGTAGGCAGTAGTACGAAGGCGCTATCTACCTGCTCACCTATCAATGCTTGCATTGCGGGGCCTCCGCCAGAGAACGGCACGTGGAGGAACCTGGCTCCGATCATGCTACCGAAGTACTCCATGGTCAGATGTCCGCCCGAGCCCACGCCCGCCGAGGCGTAGCTCATTTCGCGCTTCTTCGCAGACGCAACGAAATCGGCCACGGACCTGATCGGGCTCGAGACCGGAACCACGAGCACCGATGGCTGTATGCCGTAGATGCCCACCGGGGCAAGCTCGGAAACGGAGAACCCTGAGTCTTGGTAGAGCGTCGGGTTGACGGTCACCACGCCGTCCGCCGTAACGAGCAGCGTGTTACCGTCCGGCAGAGCTTTGGCGACCAGTGCGGCACCGAGATTGCTGCTGGCACCAGCGCGATTCTCCACGACGATCGTGGTACCGCTCGATTCCCGCATGCGCTCCGCGAGTAGCCGCGCCGAGAGATCTACGGACCCACCGGGGGCGGTAGGGACGATCATGCGAACAGTTTGTGCTCCCGCCAGGTTGCAGCCGAGTCCGGCGACGAGAGCCGTCACGACGAGCCATCCTGACCACTTACCTGTCATCATCCTTTGCTCCTTGTCGATGCTGGGGACGCTCTGAGCGCGCCGCAATTACTAGGAAGCGGCGTTCAATGCTGCTTCCCGGATTTGTGATAGCGACTGCGATGGCGTGAGCGCCTCGACATCCGTTTTGATCTCGATCAGCGCCGGACCGTCCGCAGACAGGGCACTTTCGAACGCCTCCGCAAACGCCTCGGTCCGCTCGACGGTGACGCCGGTACCGCCGCAGGCGCGAGCCAATGCGGCGAAGTCGGGATTGCGCAGATCGGTACCCGAGACCCGCGTTGGATAGTGACGCTCCTGGTGCATGCGGATCGTCCCGTAGCTCGTGTTGTTGCAGACAATCACTACGATGGGTAAGCGGTAGTGCGCGGCGGTAGCGAACTCGAGTCCCGTCATCTGGAAGCAGCCATCGCCTGCGAAGGCAACGACGATACGTTCCGGATGCGCAAGCTTCGCGGCGATCGCTGCGGGTAGCCCGTACCCCATGGACCCGGCAGTTGGGGCGAGTGCGGTGCGATAGCGGCGATAACGGCGAAAGCGATGTACCCAGACCGTGTAGTTCCCCGCTCCATTGCAGACGATGGCGTCGTCGGGCAGTCTCGTGTCTAGCCATGTCACAATCGATCCGAGATCAACACTTCCCGACCCGGGCGTCGCTTTGGCATGACCCTCGTAGGTTCGCCGTAGCCGAGTGGTCCACTCGCGGGGTGACCGCCGCGACACGGTGCTTCGCAGCGCGCGCAGCATTGCAGGTGAGCTTGCGACCACGCCGAGGTCAGGCGTGTACACGCGTCCGATCTCTTCCGGATCTGCATGAATGTGCACGAACGCAGGCCGCATCCGTGGAACGTCGAAGAGCGTGTAGCCGGAGGTGGTCATCTCGCCCAGCCGCGCGCCTACCGCGACCACTAGGTCCGCCTCGCGAATGTGGGCCGCTAGGGCGGGATTGATTCCGATGCCCACATGCCCTACGTAACACGCGTGGGTGTTGTCAATGTAGTCCTGGCACCTGAAAGATGCTCCCACCGGAAGGCTTGCGGCATCCGCATACGCCTCGAGGTCGATCCGTGCCTTCTCTGTCCAGCCGCCGCCACCGACGATCATGACGGGCCGTTCCGCACGCCCCACGCGATCGAGGACTTCGACGACGGCCTCGGCGGGGGGCGCGATCTCTGGGACGCGGCAGGCCGCCACATCCGCGACGGTGGCGAGCTCGCCAAGCATGTCTTCGGGCAAGGCTAGGACGACCGGACCTGGACGCCCCGACAGGGCGGTGTAGAAAGCGCGCGAGAGGAACTCGGGTATACGCGCGGCGGAATCGATCTCGGCAACCCATTTCACTAGCGGGCCGAACATACGACGGTAGTCGATTTCTTGAAACGCTTCGCGTTCCATCGTGCCGCGGGCCACCTGCCCTATCAGCAACACCATGGGCGTTGAATCCTGGAACGCAACGTGTACACCGGAGGAAGCATTGGTAGCACCAGGCCCTCGGGTGACGAGACACACCCCGGGTCGTCCTGTCACCTTGCCATGGGCCTCGGCCATCATCGCCGCACCGCCCTCGTGCCGTGCATTCACGAAGCGCAGGGCCGGACGATCAACCAGCGCATCGAGCACGGGGAGGAAGCTCTCTCCTGGCACGCCGTAGATCGTACTCACGCCTTGCGTGAGCAACTGGTCGGCGAGTATCTCGCCGCCGGAGCGTGCGCAGAGGTGCGCAGCGAAGGGGATCAACCCGGATCTCGCGCGGACTTGCGGTGCTCGAAGAACGACACCGGTAGGAGCAAACGATTCTCTTGCGACTGCAGGTAGCCTGCCTCCGCGCTACGCGCGGCATAGGCGGTCCACTGCGGATCGGCTTGCATCGCTGCTCGTCGCTGTGCTCGGTCTTCGGCCGAGTCATATGCCCAGATGTGCACGAAGGAGTTCTGGGGCCCGGTCTCGGTTAGCGCGTAGAGCATCGGCTCACCGAGGTGGCGTCGTTGGGTTTCGAACCCATGCAGCGCGTACATGTCGAGGTGTTTGCGCATCAGGTTGGGCCGGCACACATAGGTTCGCATATCGAAAAGCACGATCTGTCCTCGCTCGTTGTGCCCTACTCGGGCTTAATGTCCCCAGTGCGGACGACCTTGCGCCAGCGATCCACCTCGGCCGCGATGAAGCTTGCGAACGCCGCGCCACTGCGCCCATCGGTGTCGAATCCGGCCTTCGTGAGGCGCTCACGAACTTCCGGTGTATTGAGTTGCGCGACCATGGCATCGGTGAGTCGTGCGCTGATCGCAGCAGGGACGCCGGCAGGTGCGAAAACCCCGAAGAACACGGCGGCCTCGGCACCCTGCACACCGGCCTCCGCAAGCGTGGGAACATTGGGAAACATCGCCACCCGACGGGTACTTGCAACCGCCAGCGGTACGGCCTTGCCCGAATCGACGAACGCACGGATGGCCGACGCGGTGGCGAACGTGTACTCGACTTCGCCACCGGCGACGGCCGCATTCGATGGCGCGCCCCCCTTGTACGGGACGTGGAGGTAGGGCGCCTTCAGCACTTGCGTGAACTGCTCGGCGGCCAAATGGCTACCAGAGCCCACGCCTGCGGAACTGAATGAGCGCTTCGTGCCGGGCGCCTTCAGTGCTGCGACGGCGTCGGGTACCGTCCTGACGCCAGATGCCGCGCCGGTGACCAGGATCTGCGCGGCCTCGGCCACGTACAGCAGCGGTCTGATGTCCGCCTGCTTGTACGGCATGTCCTTCTCGCGCAGAGCCGGGTTGATCGCATAGGCCACATCGAAGAAGCCAAGGGTATAGCCGTCGGCAGGGGCATCCGCGAGCGCTTTGGTGCCGATCAGTGCGCCCGCACCCGCCTTGTTCTCGATGACGACGGGCTGGCCGATCTTCTGCTCGAAGCCGGCAAAGAATGAGCGGGCCAGGATGTCGGAAGCACCGCCGGGGGGGAACGGCACGATCACGCGAATGGGGCGTGTGGGGAACTCCTGGGCCGACGTGGACAGCGGCGCGACGAGGAGCGCTGCCAGTGAAAGGAACGCGAGTGTGCCGCGAACAACGGGGTCCATCAGCAGATCCTCCTTGAGCCTTGCTGCCAGTTGAGCTTTCCTGGGATGTGTGCCCCGCCATCCACCAGATATTCCGAGCCCGTGCAGAAGGAGCCCGCTTCGGAGCAGAGGAAGAGTGCGAACCCGGCGATCTCGCCGGGCAATGCGGCGCGCTTCATATAGTTGGAATGGGTTGAGTGCCATACCCAATCGCCGCCCGGTGCGCGCCGATGGGCGTTTCGGTCGGTCTCAACGAGTCCCGGCAACAGTGAGTTGGCCGTAACACCGTGCTCCGCAAGCTCTACCGCTAGCGAACGCATGATGCTACTCATGGCGCACTTGAGTGCGGCATAGACGGGAAGCACCGGCAACGGTGTTACCTGATTAATACTGCCGATGAACAGGAGCCTCCCCCAACCGCTTTCTCGCATCTTCCGTGCACAACGCGTGGCTAACTCCAGGTTGTCCAGAAAGTTCGCGCGCACCTGACGCTCGACTGTGGGCATGTCCAGCTCGAAGACGGGTTGCCGCACGTCGACCCAAGCATTGAGTACAAGGACATCGATTCCTCCGATCGCCTGCGTCGCTTCGCTGACGACGCGATCGGGCGCGTCAGGTGTCCCATTGGGGATCGAGAAGCCGACGCACAAGCGGTCGCTTCGCGCAAGTGCGACCGTCTGCCCCGCGCCCTCGGCGTCGTCGGCGTGTGTAAACGCCACGTCGGCACCGGCGGCGCTCAAGGTCGCCACGACCGCGCGACCGATCCCGCGCGACGCCCCGGTCACCATTACACGCCGGCCGGACATATCAAAGCTGCTGGTCGATACCGCAGGTGCGTACTGGGAGTCACTCGACATCGCGTAGCGCTCCATTGCCAGATGCAGCGGCCAAGACATGTGGGGCAAGTCGATCCCAAGCGAAGTCCACACCGAGCCCTGAAGTCTCGGGTAACACAACGTGACCCTGCTCAAACTGCAACGAGGAACGCAGTACGCCCAGGTCAGACAGGTCGCCACCGAAGAGGCGTTCTACTCCCAGGCCCGGTGCGACAGCGGCGCACAGGTGCGCGGAGATTTCTATCGAAGCATGCGGAGCGACCCGCAGATTGGCCACTGCCGCAAGGCTTGCGATGCGCATCCACTCCGTAATGCCACCGACCTTCCACGGATTAGGTTGCAGCACGTCTACCGCTCCCTCGCGCACGAAGTTCCAGAACTCGTACCGATTGGAGAGCGACTCGCCGAGCGCCACCGGCATGCGGACGCGACGACGCAGGTCGGCGTGTCCGGCTACATCATCGGAAAGTATGGGCTCCTCGATCCACGCGGGCGCGAAGGGCTCTAGCGCATGGCATGCCTGCACTGCCTCCGCCGTCGACCACCCTTGGTTCGCGTCGAGATAGAGCTTGCGATCGGGACCCAACACCTCGCGCACGGCGGCGATTCGCCGGAGATCCTCCGCGAGATCGGGCCGGCCGATCTTCATCTTGAGGCCGCCGAAGCCTTGCGCGACGAAGTGCTCCGCCTGTGCCACGAGCGCGTGGCGGTCCAGGTGAAAATTGATGGCGCTCGCATAGGCGAATACGCGGTCGCGATGCCCTCCAAGTAGTCGATAAAGGGGCAAGCGCGCTTGCTTGGCGCGCAAATCCCACAGCGCGATATCCAGGGGACCCATCGCCAGCGTGGAGATGCCGCCAGCGTCGGGGAAGTGCACACGATTCCACAAGCGATGCCACGTCGCATCTGCCTCAAAGACGCGCGTGCCCTCCAGGCCGGGCAGGAGGTAGTCGCGAAGTAGGGCCGCCGCCGCAGTTATCGCAACACCGGCGGTCGCCCCCCAGCCGATGCCCCACGTCCCGTCATCCGCCGTTACCCGGACGATGAGCAGCTCGCGGTGGGAGATAGCGATTGTTGCGGAGCGTACCGGCGCGGGTAGAGGAACGCGATATGTGGCGAACTCCACACGTGCCACGCGTGGGTCAATCGCATGGCCAGCAAGAGGGGTTGTTGCTTCGGTCAAAACGCGCCTCCTTGTTCTTCTGGCTCGGATTCTAGGAAGCTTGGAGTAGAACTTCCAATGCTAATATCGTGGTGCCCCATAACCAGAAGATATGCCTTGGATCTGCGCCAATTGGAGGTGTTTCACGCGGTTGCGAGGGCGGGTTCAATCTCCGCCGCGGGACGATTGCTCGGCATTTCCCAACCCGCCGTCAGCAAGAGTCTTAGTACTCTTGAGCGTCGTTTGGGGTTCGCCCTCTATGCCCGAACGGCCTCTGGCCTCGTTCCGACTCGGGAGGCGAGCCGGCTGATGCCGGAGGTAGAACGCATCTTCGGTGGAGTTGAGCGACTCGACGCGATGCTCGCGGGGATTCGCAAAGGTGATGAGGGAGAATTGCGCGTCGCCGCCGTTCCCTCGCTTGCGCTCGGGCTCCTTGCCCCTGCGGTCGCCGTGCTCGCAAAGGACCGCCCTAATCTGGACATCAGCGCACTCACCATGCTTGCGCAACAAGTCTTCGATGCAGTCCTCACGCGCCGTGTTGAACTCGGATTCACGTTCGTTGCGGCGCAGGACCCGGGCGTCTTGTCAACGCTCTTCGAGAAGAAGGCGCTCGTGGCGTTGGTCCCTCGCAATCACGCGTTGGCGCAGAATGACGTGATCACGGTGGCCGACCTCACATCGACGACCGTGATCGCGTTCCAGGCGGACCAGCCTTTGGGACGCGCGCTGGACGACGCGTTCGCGCAACGAGCGAAACGCCCCCGCCGCCGCGTCGAGATCGGGCACTCGTTCCTCGCTTGGTCGCTGGTGTCGCAGAACGTGGGGGTGGCCGTCGTCGATCCTTACATCTTGAGCGCCCTTTCCAGTCCCGGCGTACTCGCAAAGCCCTTTCACCCGACGTTGGAGATATCTACGTATCTCACGGCACGAACAGACATTCCACATAGCGTGGTGGCGAGAGAACTCTTGGCCACGTTACGCCGAAGAGGTGAAACTGAAGACGGGTGGCGGGCTAGGCCGAGAAGCACCACAAGAAAGGGCTAGGCCCGTGAGCCCTGCGGGGTAAGGTTGTGGGGCGCAAGGAGTGCTCTATCCCAAAACCGGCCGTCCGCGGGCAAAAGATGGCAATGCGAAGACGATCGCGCGCCACCCCGCTCGACATCGAACTTAAACGCTGACCGCGCCCCAAAGGAAGGACCCGCCGGCCCCGTGGGAGGCGGCACCCGCAAACCTTCCGGAGTTAGAGGGCATGGCCCATCTGCAGGTTACCGGCGGCGCTCGCCTGTCCGGCGACGTACGTCCATCCGCCAACAAGAACGCCGTCTTGCCGGTGCTATGCGCAAGCCTGCTCACCCGCGAGCCGGTCACGCTCCATCGCGTTCCCAATATCACCGACGTGCGCAAGCTGCTCGCGTTCTTCCAGTCCCTCGGCACCCGCATCGAGGGTTCCCTGGAGGACGGAACCATGACCCTGCATCACGAGCACCTCGCGTTCGACGAGCGCTCGCAGCGGCTGCCCGGACAGATGCGTTCCTCCATCATGCTGGTGCCGCCGCTGCTCGCTCGCTTCGGCGTCGCGCGGATCGAGAACGACGTGAAGGGGTGCACGCTGGGCGTGCGCGAGATCGATCCCCACATCGAGGCCCTCCGCAAGCTCGGTGCCGCTTTCGAGTTCGCCGGCGAGGCCATCATCGTCCGCGCCGAGCGCCGCTTTCGGGCGGCCGCCCACTGGCTGGAGTACGCGAGCGTGACGAGGACCGAGGCCTTCGTCATGGCGGCGGCGGTCGCGGACGGTGTGTCGACCCTCGTCAACGCGGCGTGCGAACCGCACGTGCAGGAGTGCCTGGAGTTCATCGAACGGATGGGCGGCGAGGTCGAAGGCCGGGGAACCTCGCAGGTCCGCATCGCGGGCGTGAGCCGCCTGCACGGTTGCGAGTTCACATTCGCCGACGACTTTCACGAAGTCGCGACGTTCATCGCGTTAGGCGCGATCACGGGCGGCCGCATCCGGGTCAGGAACGATAGTCCGCAGCAGTTTCCGCTCATCGACCGCACGTTCGAGAAGTTCGGGGTGTCCGTAAGCCACGCGGCGGGCTGGACGACCGCGACGTCCCCACCGGTGCTGAAAGTGCAGCCGCCGCTCACGAGCAATCTCCTCCAGAAGGTGGAAGCCGCGCCCTGGCCGTACGTTCCGGTAGACCTGCTGCCCATCTTCGTCGCACTGGGCGTCGCGGCGGAAGGGCCGACGCTCTTCTGGAACAAGG
>CALFEY010000292.1 GCA_937958295.1 uncultured Pseudomonadota bacterium | reverse complement strand
GATGATCACGGGGTATCCGACGGCGCGCGCAATGCGAACGACCTCCTTCGGATCTTCGGGCAGCGCGCCTTCGGACCCGGGCACGCAGGGCACGCCGGCCTTGGTCATCGCCGCCTTGGCGCTCACCTTGTCGCCCATCAGGCGGATCGTCTCCGCCCGCGGACCGATGAACACGAAGCCCGATTTCTCGACCTTGTCGGCGAAATCGGCATTCTCGGAGAGGAAGCCGTAGCCCGGGTGAATCGCCTGCGCGTCGGTCACCTCCGCGGCGGCGATGATCGCCGGCACGTGCAGGTAACTCTGCGCAGAGGGGGGCGGCCCGATGCACACCGACTCGTCGGCGAGGCGGACGTACTTGGCGTCGCGGTCGGCCTCGGAATGGACGACCACCGTCTTGATCCCCATTTCGCGGCACGCGCGCTGGATGCGCAACGCGATCTCGCCGCGATTGGCGATGAGGACCTTGTCGAACAGCTTGCCGGTTCCGGCCGGCTTGGCGATGGCCACGCGGTTCCGCTTCAGCCGATCAGGAAGAGCGGCTGGCCGAACTCGACCGGCTGCCCGTTCTCGGTGAGGATGGCCTTGATCGTCCCGGCCTTGTCGGCCTCGATCTCGTTCATGAGCTTCATCGCCTCGACAATACACAGCGTGGCGCCCTCGACCACGGTATCGCCCACCTCGACGAACGGCTTGGAGCCCGGCGTGGCCGCGCGATAGAACGTGCCGACCATCGGGCTCTTCACGACGTGTCCCTCCGGCACCGGCGCCGGCGCGACAGGCGCGGGGCCTGCGGCCGCCGGCGCGACAGGCGCGCCAACCGCCACCACCTGCGGCAACGTCGGCGCCGCCGCGCTGGCGCCCGTGGGTGCCCGCGTGATGCGCACGCGCTCCTCGCCTTCCTGGATTTCGAGCTCGGCGATGCCCGAAGTCTCGACGAGCTCGATCAGCGTCTTGAGCTTGCGCAGATCCATCGTCTTCACCCCGTAAAGGAGGCGGCCCTGCTGCCGGCCCACCTCGAAATGTGCTGTTGTGGCCGCGCTCGCCGGCGCAATCCCGGGCGTTGCGCGGGTGGTGGCTTGTCGTCCGCGTGCGACTACGGCGCGCCATCCCTCGAATGAGGGCGGAGTTTGCCGCCAATTACCGTGAGTTGTCCAGCGATTACCGGATTTCTCCGGTTATGACCTAGAGGAGCGACTTGATGAGCGAGGCGAGCTTATCGGGCTTCAACACGCCCAGTTGGGTGTACGCGACGCTTCCGTTGCGGTCCAACACGACCGTGAAGGGCAGGGCCATCAGCTCGTTGCCGAGGGTCTTGGATAACTCCATGGCGCCGAAGCCGCCGATGAGTGCTGGGTAATTGAGCCCGATCTCAGTCACGTATTGCTGGACTTTATCCGCCTGATCGACGGCGATACCGACAAATTGCAATCCCTTGTCCCCGAACTCCTTTTGCGCCTTCATGAACTCGGGCATCTCCTCCCGACAAGGCGCGCACCACGTCGCCCAGAAATTCACGACCAGCACCTTCCCCCGCCACTGGTCAAGCCGTTGCTCCTTGCCCTGCGGATCGGGAAGGGCGAGGTTGGCGATCGCGGCCGCGGCGGCTGGCTGGGCGGGCCCCACCTTCGGGGGCGTGGCGCGCTCCTGCCCGAAGTAGATCCCTCCAGCGAGGGCGATCACGGCCACGACCGCAACGAGGGTCCAGCGTAGGGTGGAAGTCGTCATGGGTTCACTTGCCTTTGGAGCAAGCGCTTACATTCAGTTGAACCATTTCTTCTTGCGGGGGAAGGCGTCGACCAGGGGCCCGGGGCCCTGGCCCGCCGCGGGGACCGCGAGCGTAACCTTTTGCCGATACGCCGGGTAGCACACGCCGGCATCGGCGCACCCCTGCGAATCGGCCACCAGAACGATGGAGCGGCCGCCCACCGACGCGGCGAGCGGCACCTTGACCACGACCTCGCCGCGGTAGGTCTCCACCTTGCCGAAGAACGGATCCTCCTTGACCTTGCCTGCGGGCAAGGTCAAGGCGGCGACGTCAGCTGCCTTCGGATCGAGGAAGAACGCCATCTTGTCGCGATAGAGGTAGTAGCCATCTTCAACCGCGAAGCGCGCCTCCAGGGTGCGCTCGTCGAGCGCGCGCGCGGAGAAGCGGAAGGCCTGCTCGGGGGGCAGGAGCCTCGGATCGGCCCGGGCCGCGCCCACCCCCGCACCGAGCGCGGCGAGGGCGAGCAGGAGCTCACGCCTAGCGCGGTTGGGTTTCGGCAGCGATCCACTCGACATAGCGGGACAGGGCTCGGGTTGCGGGAACGGCCAGGATCTCGGGAAGCTCGTAGGGATGCACGGCGAGGATGGCAGCCTCCACCGCGTCGTAGTGCCGGGCGAGCGTCTTCACGGTGACCGGAAACTCGCGCGCCGTTTCGATTTCGCCCTGCCAGTGATACATTGACTCGACGGGCGCCCCGACAGTCACGCAAGCGGCCAAGCGACCGGTCACCAGCGCGCGGCCCAGGGCGGAAGCCGCAGCGTGATCGGGAAGAGAAGTCAGCACGAGGATCGCGGCGTCCGGCAAGGAGACTCCATGCGTTTCGTCGTGCTCGCCATTCTACTTTCTTTGCCTGTGGTGGACCTGTACGTCACCTCGCGCATCGCCCGGCTCACCGGCGTGCCCTTGTGGCTGTGGCTCGCCGGATCCTTTCTGCTAGGTCTGGCCGTCTTGCGCAACGAGCGCGTCGAGTTCCGGATGCGAACAGTGGGCGCGCTCCACGGCGAGCAGCCGCGCCTGCGGGGCATGGTCGACAGCGGTCGCAAGGTGCTCGCGGCATTCCTGCTGATCCTCCCTGGCATCGTGTCCGACCTCGCGGCGCTGCTGCTGTTGGCCCTGCCCCTGAACGTGGGTCCCGCCTACGCGCGTTTCGACCCCCGCGGCGACAATACGTTTCCGTCCTAGTCGGTGGCGTACGGCCCCCCCTTACATCAGCGGAGGCGATCGGTGAGCACCGGCGCGTCCGGCGGGTGCCGTCGGTACGCCCACACCATGATGCCCACCCCCAGCGCGATCATCGGCAGCGACAGGAGCTGCCCCATGGTGAGCCCGCCCACGAGATAGCCCAGGAAGGCATCGGGCTCGCGCGCGAACTCCGCGACGAAGCGGAACGTGCCGTAGCCGATCAGGAAGAGCGCGGATACCGCGCCCCGCGGACGAGGACGGCTCGCGTAGATCCACAGGATCACGAAGAGCAGCACGCCCTCGAGCGCGAACTGGTACAGCTGCGAGGCATGGCGAGGGAGCTTGTCGACCTGCGGAAACACCATGGCCCACGGCCCGTCGGTGACCCTCCCTACGAGCTCCCCGTTGATGAAGTTGCCGAGGCGGCCTGCCGCGAGGCCGAGGGGACAGAGCGGACCCACGAAGTCGGTGACCTCGAGGAAGCTCTTCTTGCGGTTGCGGGCGAAGAGCCACAGCGCGGCAAGCACGCCCAGGAAGCCGCCGTGGAAGCTCATGCCGCCGCTCCACACCTGCAGGATCTCGAGCGGATGCGCGGCGTAGTACAGCGGCTTGTAGAAGAGCACGTAGCCAAGCCGGCCGCCGAGGATCACGCCCCACACGCCGTACCAGAGCAGGTCGCCGACGTCGCTCTCGCGCCAGCCGACCAGGAAGGGCCGGCGCGCCTGCACGCGGCCCAGCGCCCAGAACAGGCCGAAGGCCGCGAGGTACATGAGCCCGTACCAGCGCACCGCGAGGGGGCCGACCTGGAAGGCGATGGGATCGAACTGGGGATGGACGAACATGTCGTCTCGAAGGGGCAGGCGCGCGAATGAGGCGATCTCGCGCGCGCGGAGCTTGCGCTAGAATCGGGCGATTATAACGGCGGCGACCCGACTGCCGTCTTCGCAAGGAACCCCATGGCTTCGAACCGCCGCTCCCGGCTCATCACGCACGGCATTGCCCGTTCCCCCAACCGCGCCATGCTGCGCGCCGTCGGCTTCGGCGACAACGACTTCGAGAAGCCCATCGTGGGCGTCGCCAACGGCCACAGCACCATGAACCCGTGCAATGCCGGCATCCAGCCACTGGTCGATCGCGCCATGACCGCGTTGAAGGACAGCGGTGCGATGCCCCAGGTCTTCGGGGTGCCTACCGTGACCGACGGCATCGGCATGGGCACCGAGGGCATGAAGTACTCGCTCGTGTCGCGCGAGGTGATCGCCGACGCCATCGAGACCTCGGTGAACGGGCAATGCATGGACGGCGTGCTCGTCGTCGGCGGCTGCGACAAGAACATGCCCGCCGGCATGATGGCGATGGCGCGCATGAACGTGCCCGGCATCTACGTGTACGCCGGCACCATCAAGCCCGGCGAATGGAAGGGCAAGCCCCTGACCATCGTCTCGCCGTTCGAGGCCGTGGGCGCCTTCACCGCCGGCACCATGAGCAAGGAAGACTACGACGGCATCGAGCGCCACGCGTGCCCCTCCGTGGGCGCGTGCGGCGGCATGTACACCGCCAATACGATGTCGTCGTCGTTCGAGGCGCTGGGCATGAGCCTGCTGGGCTCATCGCAGATGGCCTCGCCCGATGCCGAGAAGGCGGACTCCGCCGCCGCGTCCGCCAAGGTGCTGGTAAAGGCGATCGAGAACGACCTCAAGCCGCGCGACATCATCACCCGCAAGTCGATCGAGAACGCCATCGCGCTCGTGATGGTCACCGGCGGGTCCACCAATGCCGTGCTGCACTACCTCGCCATCGCCGCTGCGGCCGAGGTGCCCTGGACCATCGACGACTTCGAGCGCATCCGCCAGAAGGTGCCGGTCCTGTGCGACCTCAAGCCCTCGGGCAAGTATGTCGCGGTGGACTTCCATCGCGCGGGCGGCGTGCCGCAGGTGCTCAAGATGCTGCTGAAGGCCGGCCTGCTGCACGGCGACTGCATGACCATCACCGGGCGCACCATGGCGCAGGAGCTCGAGAGCGTCCCGGACACGCCCCGCGCCGACCAGGACGTGATCCGCCCGATCGGGGAGCCTCTCTACAAGCAGGGGCACCTCGCGATCCTGCGCGGCAACCTCGCCACGGAAGGCTGCGTGGCCAAGATCACCGGGCTCAAGAATCCGTCGATCACCGGCCCAGCGCGCGTGTTCAATTCCGAACCCGAAGTCATGGCCGCGATCATGGATCGCAAGATCAAGGCGGGCGACGTCGTGGTGATCCGCTACGAAGGACCGAAGGGCGGCCCGGGCATGCAGGAGATGCTCGCCCCTACCTCGGCGCTGATCGGCCAGGGCCTCGGCGAATCGGTGGGACTCCTCACCGATGGCCGCTTCTCTGGCGGCACGTGGGGCATGGTGGTGGGACACGTCGCCCCCGAAGCCTTCGCGGGCGGCACCATTGCGCTCGTGGAGGAAGGCGACTCGATCACCATCGACGCGCACAAGCTCCTCATCCAGCTCAATGTCGACGACGCCGAGCTCGCGCGCCGACGCGCGGCGTGGAAGGCGCCTGCCCCGCGCTACACGCGCGGTCTGCTCGCCAAGTATATGAAGCTCGTGTCCACCGCGAGCAAAGGCGCCATCACCGACGGGGCGTGAAGCCGTGATGCCCCTGCGAGCGCTGGGCCCGGCGGCCCTGTTGGTGTTGCTGAGCGCGTGCGCCACGCCGCCTGCGTCGACCCCCGCGGCCCCGGCCGGGGCCGCCTCGTCCGGCGCAATGACACCGGTGACGATCTCGGCGCCTGGCCCGGCACCGGCCAAGGCGGGTCCGGTGCCGCTCGTCAACCCCGGCTTCGAATCGCTGGTGCCCGGGCGCCGCGGCGATCCCGAAGGGTGGTTCACCTTCCAGCATGCGGGCGACAAGTCGTACCACTTCGTCCTCGACACCGCCCAGCCGCATGGCGGCCAGCGCAGCCTGCGCGTGGACAACGTGGGGCCGGAGCCCTACGGCGCGGTGGCGCAATCGATCGTGGCTGCCGCGTATGGCGGCAAGGTCGCCCGCTTCACCGCGTGGATGCGCACCCGCGACGTGAGCGAGACGGGGGCCGTGCTCACGCTGCTCATGCTGAGCAACGGTGCCGTCGTGGACCAGAATTTCATGGCCGACAAGCCCGTGAAGGGCACCACCGGCTGGACCCGCTACACGATCACCCTGCCCGTCCCCCGCGGGGCCGAGCGCGTGGAAGCCGGTGCCATGCTCCAGGGCAAGGGCTCGCTGTGGCTCGACGACGCCACGCTGGAATTCGTCGATCCCTGATCCCATGACCAGCGTATCGCTGTCGACCTCCGCCCAGCGGGTGCAGGATGCCCTCGATGCCGCCGGCGTGTCCGCGCGCATCGTCGAGTACGACGTCCCCGCGCGCACGTCGGCCGAAGCGGCGGCCGTGCTGGGCTGCACGGTGGGACAGATCGCCAAATCGCTCGTGTTCAAGACCGCCTCCGGCGCGCCGGTGCTCGTGATCGCGAGTGGGGCGCTGCGCGTGGACGAACGGCGGATCGGCGCGCTTGCCGGCGAGTCGATCGGCAAGGCCGATGCCGCCTTCGTGCGCACGGTGACGGGCTATGCCATAGGGGGAATCCCGCCCCTTGCGCACGCCCAGCCATTGCGTACATTCATCGATCGGAATCTCCTGCAGTACGACACCGTTTACGCCGCAGGGGGCACGCCGCATGCCATGTTCCCGATCGCCCCTGCCGATCTCGTGCGCGTGGCGGGCGGCGAGGTCGCAGACACTGCGCCCGTCCCGGCGACCTGACCGGACGCTCCCCCGCGTTCTGCACAAGGAGGCTTGAGGCTCATGGACAGACGTACCTTCCTGCTGGCGGTGCCGGCGATTGCGGCGAGCGGCTGCGTCTCGGTCGGCGGCGCAGCCGGGCCGCCCGCGCAGGCTCCCTCGCTCAAGGTCGGCGACCAGTGGGTGTACCACTGCTCCGACGGTTTTCGCGTTCCGGTGGTCTGGCAGGAGACGCACGAAGTCACGGCCGTCGACGCCACGGGCATCGCGGTGCGCGTCACGGCCACGGGCGAGACGATGAACTTCCAGCGCGTGGAGCTCCTGGCATCGCCCGGCGTGGTGAAGATCGGCGCCGCCTACGACCCCGACGAGCGGCGCGAGTTCGAGCCGCCGATGATGCGCTTCCAGTTCCCGCTCACGCCGGGCACGCAGTGGACGCAGAACCTGCGCAACCTGAATCCCGACAACCAGCTCATGAGCACGATCAACCGCTTCGTGCGCGTGGGCGGGTACGAGTCCGTCACCACCCCCGCCGGCACGTTCAACGCCATCACGATGCGCACGATCATGAGCGTGGACGACAACAACCCGTTCCGTTGGCCAGTGCAGTGCAATTACATGACATGGTGGGCGGAAGGCGTGGGCAACATCGTGCGCATGACGAAGTTCGCCACCTACCGCGAGCGCGGCGACGGCATGGACGCCATCGAGATCCGCGCCCAGAACACCACGATCGAGCTCATTTCTTACCGGCGCGCCTGACGCGCCTGGCCGCTGCGCGGCGCGAGGCCGCCAGCGCGAGGCGCAGCCACGGGGTCATCTCCGCGCGCGTCTCCAGGGCGCCGTCGGGAGGCGCGTAGTAGCCCGTGACGACGGTGCCCCTGCGCGCACTGGCATACGCGAAGGGCGCGAGCCCGCGCTCCTCGAACCAGGCGCGCGTCTCGTCGTCCGTCTTAAGATAGAGCGAGTCGTCGATCACGAGGCCCACGATCAGGCCATCGATGTAAACGCCGTGGCCGCCGAACATGCGCCTCGCCTCGGCCACGCCGGCGCCGCGCATGAGCTCCAGTACATGCAAGACGAAGGCGGGCGAGTTGGCCAAGGCTACAGCGCGAGGCGCTGCCAGATCGTGGTGGTGAGGCCGGCGGAGTTGAGCGTGTAGAAGTGCAGGCCGGGCGCGCCGTCCTCGAGCAGCCGGGCGCACAGGTCGGTGACCACGTCGAGGCCGAAGGCGCGCACCGACGCCGTGTCGTCGCCGAAGCCCTCGAGCTTGCGCCGGATCCAGCGCGGGATCTCCGCGCCGCATGCGTCGGAAAAGCGCGCGAGGCGGCTGGCAGACGCGATGGGCATGATCCCCGGCACGATGGGGATGGTGAGGCCGCGCGCCGCGCACTGGTCAACGAAGCTCCAGTACGCGTCGCGATTGAAGAAGTACTGCGTGATGGCCGCATCGGCCCCAGCTCGCACCTTGCGCTCGAAGTGATCGAGATCCTCCTGAGGAGTGCGCGCCTGCGGGTGGTATTCGGGATAGCAGGCGACGTCGATGTCGAACCAGTCGCCGGTCTCCTCGCGGATGAACGCGACGAGGTCGCTCGCGTAGCGCAGCTCGCCGGCTTCGACGCTGCCGGAGGGCAGGTCGCCACGCAGCGCGACCAGGTGGCGGATGCCGTGCCCCTTGTACTCGGCCAGCACCTCGCGCAGCGAGGCGCGGCTTGCCCCGATGCACGACAGGTGCGGCGCGGCCGCCATGCCTTCGCCAATGATCTCGAGCACCGTGTCGAGCGTGCCCTCGCGCGTGGAGCCGCCAGCGCCGAACGTGACGGAGCAGAAGGCGGGCTTGAGCTGGGCGAGCTGCGCGCGGGCGGCGCGGAGCTTGGCCACGCCCTCGGGCGTGCGCGGCGGGAAGAACTCGAAGCTGTAGGTTCCGGGCTGCGCCATGGTGCGCTTCTAGCTCTTCTTGCTGGGCATGATGATCGACGACAGCGCCCACGAGATGATGCTGTACACGATGGCACCGAACACCCCCGACCAGAAGCCGCCCACGTGGAAGCTCGGCACGAACGAGCCCACGGCCCAGAAGAGCAGGCCGTTGATCACGAAGATGAAGAGGCCGAGCGTGAGGATGGTGGCGGGCAGCGTGAGGACGATGAGGATCGGCCGGATGATGGCATTGATGAAGCCGAGCACGATCGCCACCACGATCGCCGTGAGGAACGAGTCGACATTGATCGAGGAGAAGATATACGGCAGCGCGAGCAGCGCCACTGCGTTGATGATCCAGGTGAGGATGAGGCGCATCGGGGGTCCTTGGAGAATACGGTCAGCGGTCGCGCGGACCGATGGGTATGCGGCGCCCGGCCGAGACGGGACGGCCCCCGAAGGAGCCGCCGCGCCTCATGCCGGCCACCGCAGTGCGCATGGCACTGCCTTGCCGCCGCGGCCTAGTAGCGGTAGGTGTCCGGCTTGTACGGGCCGTCGTTGCGCACGCCGATGTAGCGCGCCTGCTTGTCGGAAAGCTCCGTCAGCTGCGCATTGAGCTTGGACAGCTGCAGACGGGCGACCTTTTCGTCGAGGTGCTTGGGCAGCACGTACACGCCCACGGGATAGCGCTTGCCGCCTTCGCGGGCATCCGACCACAGCTCGATCTGCGCCATCGTCTGGTTGGCAAAAGACGAGCTCATGACGTACGACGGATGACCGGTGCCGCAGCCGAGGTTCACGAGGCGTCCTTCGGCGAGCAGGATGATGCGCTTGCCGTCGGGGAAGATCACGTGGTCGACCTGCGGCTTGATGTTCTCCCACTTGTACGCCTTGAGCGCCGCGACCTCGATCTCGTTGTCGAAGTGGCCGATGTTGCACACGATCGCCTGGTCCTTCATGCGCTTCATGTGCTCGTGCGTGATGATGTCGATGTTGCCGGTGGCCGTGACGAAGATATCGGCCTTGTCGGCGGCGTAGTCCATCGTGACCACGCGATAGCCTTCCATCGCGGCCTGCAGCGCGCAGATCGGGTCGATCTCGGTGACCCACACCTGCGCCGACAGCGCGCGCAGCGCCTGGGCCGAGCCCTTGCCCACGTCGCCGTAGCCCGCGACCACGGCAACCTTGCCCGCCACCATCACGTCGGTGGCGCGCTTGATGCCGTCTACGAGCGACTCGCGGCAACCGTAGAGATTGTCGAACTTCGACTTGGTCACCGAGTCGTTGACGTTGATGGCCGGGAAGCCGAGCTTGCCTTCCTTGTGCATCGTGTACAGGCGCTTGACCCCGGTGGTCGTTTCCTCGGTCACGCCCTTGATGCTGGCCTTGATGCGCGAGTAGAACTTGGGATCCTTGGCGAGCTTGGCCTTGATCGACGCGAAGAGGGCTTCCTCTTCCTCGTTGGTGGCGTGGTTGATGAGCGAGACATCGCCCTCGGCCTGCGTGCCGAGGTGCACCAGCAGCGTGGCGTCGCCGCCGTCGTCGAGGATCATGTTGGGCGACTTGTCGGGGCCCCACTCGAAGATGCGGTGCGTGTAGTCCCAGTACTCGGCCAGCGTTTCGCCCTTGTAGGCGAACACGGGCGTGCCGGCGGCGGCGATGGCCGCGGCGGCGTGGTCCTGCGTCGAATAGATGTTGCACGAGGCCCAGCGCACCTCGGCGCCCAACGATTGCAGCGTCTCGATCAGTACCGCGGTTTGGATCGTCATGTGCAGCGAGCCGGCGATGCGCGCGCCGCGCAGCGGCTGCTCGGGGGCGAACTCCTCGCGGATGGCCATGAGGCCCGGCATCTCCGTCTCGGCGATGCGGATCTCCTTGCGGCCCCACTCGGCGAGGTCGAGGTTGCCGACCTTGTATTCGGTGAAGTGCTTCGTTTCGTTGGCGGCGTTCATGCATCACTCCTTGGCGAGTGATCCGCGGCGGGGAGGGCGCTGCGCTGGCAGCGGCAGCCTCGACTCGTCATACCGCGAGCGAATCACGGTTCAACGAGCGCGGTTGCGAAGGGCGGAAGTCCCCGAGCCTGGCAACTCCGCGAAGGCGGAGCCGTTGCAACGCTCCTCGGGGAGCGGCGCGGATTCTACCGCAAATCGGCCGTGGCCGGCATCACTGCCGCAAAGAGGGCGATAGTGAGGCTCGACTCCCGCTTGTAGAAGCCCTCGGTGTGGAAGGTCTCGGCGAGCTTGAAATGCTCGTAGTCGAGATGGTGCAGAAACTCGTGCACGAGCGTGCGCAGGAACGACTTGAACGCCACGACCTGCTTCTTCTGCGCGGTGCGCATCCACACGGAGATGCGTGCGGTATCCAACTCCTCGTCGGGCTCGTATAGGCCGTGCAGCTCGCCATCGACGTCGGAGGGTCGGGCTGCCAGCACGTGGACGTCGACCGGCGGCACGTCGAAGGCCTCGGCCAGGGTGTCGATCAGCGCCTGGCAACCCTTCTGGACCATCGCGCGATGGCCGCGTGCCAGGCCGTCGCGGATCCCCTGGACGTGGAGGGCGACGG
This sequence comes from uncultured Pseudomonadota bacterium, assembly GCA_937958295.1. Lineage (GTDB taxonomy): Bacteria > Pseudomonadota > Gammaproteobacteria > Burkholderiales > Casimicrobiaceae > VBCG01. The sequence continues at coordinate 8,992 of CALFEY010000292.1, read as the reverse complement.
CCACGCCTTGCGGCAACTCGACGGTGGAGATCGCATCGCTCGCGCGGTAGATCGCCTGTCGCGCCGGGGACAGGTTGTCGTAATAAGCAAACGGCACGCCTCGTAGGGTAGCAGAAGTACTCGGCCGGTGGTGCGCGGCACCTCGAGGTCGCGGTGCGCAGCCGCAGTGAGCGGACAGCGATGCGCGATTCGTGGCCGGATGCAGCCGTCACGCGGGGCCGTGAAGAGGTGGCGCGCGATGGCGTCGAGCTGCACCCCCCTGCGCGATACAGTGGAAGTGCATGGGACGACAGAGCGGGCCGGACTTGGCCGCGAACATGCCGGCATCGAGCGTCCCGTGCGCCTTCACGTCCACAGGGAGCGCCGGGCTCGGGCCCGCGCACGCACTTACCGATTGCTCATCGACGCCGCGATGAACGTCGTGAGGACCGGTCACGTGCCTTCGGTGGCCGAGGTCGCAGCGGCTCGCCGAGTTCCTCGAGAAGACGATCCCGCCCCGCCCGCGAACCGCTCGGGCCGCAGGGCCGCGAGCCTGCCGACGAAGCCTCGGCGACGAGCCCCAAAGCAAAGGGCCGCGCAAGCGCGGCCCCGGGGCGGCGCGGGCGCAAAGCGCGCCCGTGAGCGTCGACCTAGTTCTTCTTGACCTTCTCCAGCATCTTGAAGATGCCCTTGGGCGCGCCCACGAACATGCGCTTGAAGGTCTTGGGAAGGCAACGACGCTCGAGCGTGTTGCGACGGGTGCGGGAACGTTCGGCCATGGCCAATCCTAGCGGGGAGCCGATGCGCCCATCAAATAGAGCAGCGCCAGCGTTAGAAGGACCAGTATTTTACGCCACTTGGCGCCGTTGCGCCAGCCGGTGTGGCCGACGGTGCCGCCGTACCGGCGGCGCCTGCCGGCGTGACCACCGGGGTGCCCATGCTGCTGTTGCCGGCGGGACGGGCGCTTTGCATGCCGATCGTGCCGAAATAGTCGGTGGGCAGCGCCAGGTTGGGGCCGACCTTCACGTCGTAGCGCACCACGCGCTCGGGCGTGACGGGAGGCTGGCCCGGCGGAGCCGCCCACACGAACTCGAGCGCGCCATCACCCACGCCCGTGGCGCGAAAGCGGAACGCGGTGGTGTCGGCCGCACCCACAAGCCCCGGCGGCTTGGGGGCTGGCGTGTAATCCGGGCCGCCGATCAGCGCGAGATTGGGACTCGCCTTGCGCAGCATCCAGCCGTAGCCCGTGGACGGATCGGGCGGCAGGCTCACCACCAGGGCCGTGTTGGTGCGCATCGTCACGGTTCCGCCTTGCGCGGGCGCGGCCACTTCCTCGCGCTCGAGCGTGGCGCAGGAGGCGAGCACCGCCGCGAGGAGAACCGAGGCGAATGGCGAGGCGAGGCGATGGCCCATGGGCAGACTCCGAGAAGACGAGGTCATTCGACCGTGACCTGATAGCGCACCACGCGGGCGGCGGGCTGCGGGACGTCGGTGGCCGCGAGCTCGAGCACCAACGTGACGGTGCCGGCCCGGTCGGCGCGGTAGCGAAAGATGTTCCATCCGCCGGCCGCGAGATCGAGCGGATTCGTCGACTTGCTTACGTAGGCCCGCTCGCCAATGGGGGAGAGCACGGGCGCCACGGGCATCGTCTGCTTCCACTGAAGCTGGTTGACCGGACGCGCGTCGATGATGAGCTTGAGCTCGCCACCCTTCTTGAGCGCGATGCGCGTGCCGTCGGCCGGATTGGTGAGCTCGACGAACTCCCTGGCAGGCGCGGCGGGCGCGGGATTGGCCGCTGCGGGGCCGGGGCCGTAATCGCGCGCGGCGCCGGGCGGCAGTGGGATGCCGGGTCCGGCCGCGACAGCCGTCGGGGCGGGCGTCGTGGCAGGCGCAGCACAGCCCGCCAGCATGGCCATCGCCAGCACGACCGCCGCGGGACTCGACCTCATCCCTTGATGCCTGCGGCCGCCTTGAGCGCTTCCGCCTTGTCCGTGCGCTCCCAGGTGAACTCGGGCTCGTCGCGGCCGAAGTGGCCATACGCGGCGGTCTTGCGATAGATGGGGCGCAGCAGATCGAGCATGCGGATGATGCCCTTCGGACGCAGGTCGAAGTGCTCGCTCACGAGCGCCGCGATCTTCTCGTCGGGGATCCTGCCCGTGCCTTCGGTGTAGATCGTCACGTTCATCGGCTTGGCGACGCCGATGGCGTACGCGACCTGCACCGTGCACTGGCGCGCAAGGCCCGCGGCCACGATGTTCTTGGCGACGTAGCGCGCGGCGTACGCGGCGGAGCGGTCGACCTTCGACGGGTCCTTGCCGGAGAATGCGCCGCCGCCGTGCGGGGCCGCGCCGCCATACGTATCGACGATGATCTTGCGGCCGGTCACGCCGGCGTCGCCGTGCGGGCCGCCGATCTCGAAGCGCCCCGTAGGATTCACGAGGAAGCGCGTGTCCTTCAGCATGTCGGTGGGGAACACCGGCTTGACGATCTCTTCGATCACCGCCTCCGCAAGCTCGCCCTGCTTCTCGTTCATCGACGGATGATGCTGCGTGGAGAGGACCACGGTGTCGACGGCGACCGGCTTTCCGTTGGCGTAGCGCACGGTGACCTGCGACTTGGCATCGGGCCGCAGGAACTTGAGGCGGCCGTCGCGGCGCACCTCGCTCTGCCGCTGCACGAGGCGGTGCGCGTAGTAGATGGGATACGGCATGAGCGCGGGCGTCTCGTCGCACGCATAGCCGAACATGAGGCCCTGGTCGCCGGCGCCCTGATTGAGATAGTCGTCGGACGCACGGTCGACGCCCTGCGCGATGTCGGGCGACTGCTTGCCGTAGCACACCATCACGGCGCAGCCGTCGGCGTCGAAGCGCAGCTCGGGGTCGTTGTAGCCGATCGCGCGGATCGTGTCGCGCGCGACCTTGCCGTATTCGATGTTGGCCTTGGTGGTGATCTCGCCCGCCATCACGACGAGTCCCGTGGACACGAGCGTCTCGGCGGCAACGCGACCCGTGGGGTCTTGCTCTAGAATCGCGTCGAGAACGGCATCCGAGATCTGGTCCGCGACCTTGTCCGGATGGCCTTCGGACACCGACTCCGACGTGAACAGGAATTCGCTCATTTCGATCTTTAGCGTGCGGTCAAAAGACGGCAATTCTAGCAGCTTGGCCCGGGGCGCCGCCGGCGGTCCCGCGCGGCCGGCCGCCCGGCCGCCGTGAGCATCGCCCCGCAAAGCCCGGACGCCCTTGAACATGCCGTGGCGCTCCTGCGCCGCGGCGAGCTCGTGGCCTTCCCCACCGAGACCGTCTACGGTCTCGGGGCGGATGCCGGCAATCCTCGAGGCGTGCGCGCGATCTTCGCTGCCAAGGGCCGGCCCGCCGATCACCCGGTGATTGTCCACGTGGCGGACACCGGCCTCGTCCCCGCGTGGGTGAGCGAGTTTCCGCCGCAAGCCCGGGCGCTCGCCGCGGCCTTCTGGCCGGGCCCCCTCACGCTTATCCTGCCGCGCAGCCCGCTCGCCACCGACGACCTCACCGGGGGGCAGGACCGCGTGGGCCTGCGCGTGCCCTCGCACCCCGTGGCCCAGGCGCTTTTGCGCGCCTTTCATGCCGCGGGCGGGCACGGCATCGCCGCCCCGTCGGCGAACCGCTTCGGCCGCATCTCGCCCACCACGGCCGCGCACGTACGCGACGACTTGGGCGATGCGGTATCGCTGGTGCTCGACGGCGGCCCGTGCGGAGTGGGTATCGAGAGCACGATCGTGGCGTTCGGCGACGGCCCGCCGGTGCTGTTGCGACCGGGCGGGATCGCGGTGGCCGATATCGCGCGCGTGCTCGGCCATGCGCCGCGCCTGCCGGGCGACGACGCGCCGCGGGCCTCGGGCACGCTGGCATCGCACTACGCCCCGCGCACGCCATCGCGGCTCGTGGAGCGCAGCGTGCTCCCCTCTGCTGCAAGCGAAGGTACCGCCGTGCTGGCGCGCACCCTGTCGCGGCCCGCGTCCTTTGCAGGCGCGTGGCGGGTGGCGCCCGCCGACGTCTCGGGTTACGCGCACGACCTGTACGCCAACCTGCGCGCGCTCGATGCCGTGGGCGCGCGCGAGATCATGATCGAGGCGCCGCCCGCGGACGACGCGTGGCTCGCCGTGCGCGATCGCCTGCAGCGCGCGGTGCACGCCGAGGGCGACGACGCCCCCTAGCCTCTCACCCTTTAGGACGCCTGTGGCCCGCGACGTCCGGGCTCGTGGTGTAGCGATGCCCCGGCGCCCCGCCCATGCCCGCACTGAACGGGCGGTAGACGGGGCGCGTGTCGGCGAGACATGCGCCGGCGGCGGGCGCCGGCGTCCACGCGAACGGCACGCCCTCGAACCGCCACGCGGCTTCGCCCTGCAACGACGCGCACGCGGCGGCGGCCGCTAGAAGTTCACGCGGTCCGCGCCCTTGAGCTCGAGCATCGCGCGCGCGTCGTCCGGCGTGGCGATCTCGAGTCCAAGCTCCTCGAGAATGCGCCGCACCTTGGCGACCTGCTCCGCATTGGACTGCGCGAACTGGCCGCGGCCTATCCACAGACTGTCCTCGAGCCCCACGCGCACGTTGCCGCCCATCACGGCGGACATCGCGGCCACGTACATCTGGTTGCGTCCCGCCCCCAGCACCGACCATTGGTAATCGGCGCCGAATAGGCGGTCGGCGGTGCGCTTCATGTGCAGCACGTCTTCCGGATGCGGGCCGATGCCGCCGCGGATGCCGAACACCGACTGGATGAACAGCGGCGGCTTCAAGAGTCCGCGATCGAGGAAGTGCGCGGCCGTGTAGAGGTGCCCGATGTCGTAGCACTCGATCTCGAAGCGCGTGGCGTTGTCCGAGCACGACTGCAGGATGTGCGCGATGTCGCGAAACGTGTTCTTGAACACGCGCTCGTCGCTCTCCGCGAGATAGGGCCGCTCCCACGGATGCTTGAACTCCTTGAAACGGTCGAGCATCTCGTAGAGACCGAAGTTCATCGATCCCATGTTGAGGGAGGCCACTTCCGGCTTGAGCTGCAGCGCGGGCTGCAGGCGCTCCTCCACTTGCATCGTGGGCGCACCGCCGGTGGTGAGATTGATCACGACATCCGACGCCGCCTTGATCTTCGGCAGGAACTGGCGGAAGAGCTCCGGGTCCTGGCTCGGGCTGCCGTCCACGGGATTGCGCGCATGCAGGTGCACGATGGCCGCGCCGGCTTGCGCTGCGCCCACGGCGGCATCGGCGATCTCGTCGGCAGTCACCGGGAGGTGGGGCGACATCGAGGGGGTGTGGATCGCGCCGGTAACGGCGCAGGTGATGATCACTTTCCTGGGTGCAGCCATGGAGCTCCCTTCGTCTTTTAGGTCTATCTCGCGCGCTGCCGCGGCGCGATCGTCCGCGCGACGGCCTGCGCAGCAGATTCGCGGTAGAGCGATGGTGCACGAAAGCCGGCGGCGAGGAAGCGCACGAGGTGATCGATCGCGGCCTCCTCGTTCTGCGCATCCTTGAGCGCGGCCCCCGCCATGCTCTCCGGCGGGTGGAGCATGCGCATCGGACCGGCCATCGAATAGAGGATCGCGCCGCACATGAAGTTGTAGCGCCAGATCACGTCCTCGATGGCGAGCTCGGGCAGCGCCGCACTGAAAGCCGACATGAAGCGGCTGCGCAACGGCTCGAAGTGCACCTTGAGATAGGAGAACTCCGCCTCCCCGGGGTGGGATACGGCACGCGCCTGGAACTGCATGACCACGAGCGCCTGCTCGTGCCCGAGCGAGCCTTGCCGAAGGCGCAGGATGGGACGGACGAAGGCCTCGACGAGCGCCTCGAGGTTGCCGGGCGTGCCCTGGAGGCACGCATCGAGCCGCTCGAGGCGCTCGCGGTTGACGGGGCCCATGCGCCGGCCGAACATCTCCTCAAACAGTCGCTCCTTGCTGCCGAAGTGATAGTTGACCGCCTGCGTGTTGATGCTGGCGGCAGCCGCGATGGTGCGCACGGTCACCGCGGCCGGACCGTTCTCGGCGAACAGCCTCTCGGCAACATCGAGGATGAGCGTGCGCGTATCGAGGCCGCGCGGCGTTCGCGCCGTCAAAACAGCTTCTTGGGCAGGTACGTGGCGATGGAGGGAAAGGCGACGAGCAGCGCGACCCCCACGATCATGAGGGCGAAGAACGGGATGGCGGCGCGGGACACGAAGCCCAGACTGCGCCCCGACATGAGCTGCATGACGAAGAGGTTCAATCCCACGGGGGGCGTGACCATCGACATCTCGACCATGAGCACCATGTACACGCCGAACCAGATGAGGTCAATCCCGGCGGCCTGCACCGTGGGCAGGAGCAGCGAGCTGGCGAGGACCACGATGGAGACGCCGTCAAGGAAGCAGCCGAGGATCGCGAACAGCATGGTGAGCAGGACGAGCAGCCCCACCGCGCCGAAGTTGAAAGAGCCGATGAACTGGGCGATCCACTTGGGCAGCCCCGTGAAGTCCAGCGCGGCCGACAGGAAAAGCGACCCCATCACGATGAAGGCGATCATGCAGGACGTGCGGGTGGCCTCGCGCACGCTCGCCACGAAGGTCGCGCGCGTGAGCGTGCCGGAGATCGCGCACAGTGCGAGCGCGCCGACCACGCCGATCGCCGCCGACTCGGTCGGGGTGGCGATGCCGAGGTAGATGGCGCCGATCACAAGCGCGATGAGGACGCAGATCGGGATCAGGTGCCGACCGCGGCGAACCTTCTCGATAAAGCGGATGGGGGGCTCGGCCGGCGGCATCCTCTCACGATTGCGCAGCGCCCACACCATGATGTAGCCCATGAAGAGCACCATCAGCATGAGCCCGGGGACGATTCCCGCCGCGAACAACCGGGCAATCGACACTTCTGCCGCCACGCCGTATACGATGAAGGTGATCGAGGGTGGGATCATGATGCCGAGCGTGCCGGCGCCGCTGAGGGCGCCCATGCTCATCGCGGGGTCGTAGCCGCGCTTGTCGAGCTCGGGCAGCGAGATGCGGCCGATCGTGGCCATCGTTGCCGCCGACGAGCCGCACGCGGCGGCGAAGATGCCACAGCCCACCACATTGACGTGGAGCAGGCGCCCCGGCAGGCGGTTGAGCCACGGCGCGAGCCCGGAGAACATCTCCTCCGACAGCCGGCTGCGGAAGAGGATCTCGCCCATCCAGATAAAGAGGGGCAACGCCGTGAGGGTCCAGCTCGCGCTCCCGCCCCAAATCGTGGTGGCCATGATGCTGCCGGCCGGCGCATCCGTGGCCACGAGGAACACGGCGAGCCCCGTGGCCAGCAGCGAAATGGCGATCCACAGGCCGGCGCCCAGCAACAGCAGGAGGGTGAAGACGACGCCGAGGGCGAGCAGGGCCGTGTCCATGCTCACACCGTCGACGGTTGCGCTTCATCGCGCGGATAGGACGTGGTCCCGGTGCGCACGAAGCGGACGAGGTTGTCGAGGAGCAGCACCCACAGCGCCACCACGCCCAGCGCCATGAACGACTGCGGAATCCACAGGGGCACCGCGAAGGTGCCTTGGCCCACGTCGCCCAGCTGGTGGGACTGCCAGGCCATCACCACGGCGTACCACGCGAAGTAGCCTATCACCGCGTTGCCCAGGAGCAGGCACAGGAGCTCGGCGCCCTGCCGCACGCGGCCGGACAGGCGCGCGAGCAGGAGATCGACGCGGATGTGCCCCCCGGTCTTGAAAGTGTGTGCCAGCGCCAGGAACGAGCTCGCCGCCATCGCGTAGCCGGCGAACTCGGCCGTCCACGGCACCACGAGCCCGAGGAGGCGCGCCACGACCTGGATCAGCACGCAGACGGTGATCATGATGAGCGCGGCGCCCGCGAGGACACCGCATCCCATGTAGAAGCCGTCCAGCGCGCGGCGCAACACGACCGGGCGCGCCGCGGTCATTTCGCGTGCAGTTCCTTGAGGGCCGCAACGCCGTCAGGTCCCGCCCGCTTCTCCCAGTCCCGCGCCATCGCCTCGCCGACCTTGCGCAGGTCGGCCATGAAAGCCGGATCCGGCGTGATGATGATCATGCCCTCCTTGGCAAGGCGTGCCTTGGTCTCCTCGCCTTCCCGGATGCTCCAATCCCAGCCGCGCTTCTCGGCATCGGCGGCCGCCTTGAGCACGGCCTGCTGGATGTCCTGCGGCAGCGCCTTGAATGCCGCGGTGTTGACGATGATGGTGTCCTTGGAGTGCGTGGCCTGGAGGTCGATGAAGTACTTCGCGTAGTCCCATGCCTGCGTGGCCACCCCGGTCGTGGAAGAGGTGAGCGTGGAGTCGACGATGCCGACCGTGAATGCCTGCCCGAGCTCCGAGGCTTGCAGCACCGTCGGCGTGGCGCCCACCAGCTCGGCGAAGCGCGACGCGGTTGGGCCCCAACTGCGCTGCTTGGTGCCCTTCATGTCGGAGAGCTTGGTGATGGGCGTCTTGCTGATCATGCCCATCCCCGGGAACGGCACGGAGTAGAGCACCGTGATCCCCTGCTCGGCCAGCTTCTTCTCGACGTGCGGCTTGGAGATCTTCCACAGCCGCGCCACCGCATCGTAGCCCTGCGCCTGGAAGAGCAGCACGTCGATCTCGAAGAACGCGAACTCGTTGCCGTAGGCCGGAAGGTTGGTCTCGGCAATGGGCACCTGGCCCGTCTGCACGGCGCGCTTGATCTCCGGGAGCTTGAACAGCGACCCGTTGGGGTGCACCGTGATGTCCAGGCGGCCATTGGTGAGCTTGCGCACGTCGTCGGCGAACATGCGCGAGTTCTTGGTATGGAAGCTCCCGTCCGCATAGGGCGCGGGCATGTTCCATTTGTACTGCTGGGCGTTGGCAGTGGCGGCCACACCCAAGGCCAGGGCGAGCGCGAGCATCGGGCGCGCGAGCGCCCTCATGGTTCCGTGCATGACTTCCTCCTGTGTGCTGGTGTTCCAGCGGGCCCGGTGTCCGGATCCCACCTGGGCCTTGCAAGGCCCGGGACTTACTTCTTGTCGAGCTAGTCGAACC
>CALFEY010000291.1 GCA_937958295.1 uncultured Pseudomonadota bacterium | reverse complement strand
TTCCTGGCAGTCCTCTTTTGCGCGCTGCTCGTGGGCCATGCGCCCGCACGCGCGAGCGACGTGACCGATCACTGGTGGGCGCCGCTCGAGTCGGGCTGGGGCGTGAGCGTGACCCAGCAGGACGACACGGCATTCATCGTCTTCTTCGTGCACGGCAAGAACGGCGAGCCCACGTGGTTCCACGGCACGGGGACCCGCGGCGGTCACGACATGGAGGGCAATCCGTTCTTCTCGGGTCCGCTCTATCGCACCAGCGGCCCGTGGCATGGCGGCCCCTTCGACTCGTCGCAGGCGCAGGCCGTGCAGGTGGGCACCGTGATCTTCGAAGCAAACGCGATCAACCGGGCCGTGGTCGAATACACGGTCGATGGCGTCAAGACCACCAAGGTCGTGCAGCGGCTCACGTTCCGCAATCGCGACTGGTCGGGCGTGTATCGCGGCGTGGTCCGCGCGAACTACCGCGCGTGCGCACCGGAGTTCGTGCCGGCCTTCATCTACGACGACGGCCTGGTCGACGTCGAGCACCGCGGCAGCGCGTTCACGATGTGGCTCGACGGCAAGCAGGCGGCCTGCATGTTCACCGGCACGTACACGCAGCACGGGCGGGTGGGCGAGGTCCAGGGCAACTACACCTGCGCCGACGGCCCGAGCGGCACCTTCAAGCTGAAGGACCTCGAGACGACCCGGAACACGTTCGGGGGACGCCTCGAGACCACCCATCCGAGCTGCGGCTCGGTCACGATCGACGTCGCGGGGTTCGGGCTCATTTCCTACTGACGAGCGAGGGGCCCGCGGCGTTCGCGGGCTACGTGTCCCAGCGCCAGAACGCGTCGCGCTCCGCCATGAGCGCATTCGCCAGCACGCCCTTGTGCACTTCGGAAGCGCCGTCCACGAGTCGCGCCTGGCGGGCGTAGCGATAGATCCACTCGAGCGGCGTGTCTTTCGAGTAACCGCGCGCGCCGCAGAGCTGGATGCCGGTGTCGGCGGCGCGCTGCAGGGCGTCGGCGACCACCACCTTCGCCATCGACACTTCCTTGCGCGCGAAGTCCCCGGCGTCGAGCTTCACCGCGGCGCGCATCGTGAGGAGGCGGCCGATCTCGATCTGCATGGCGGCGTCGCCCAGCATGCCCTGCACGCTGTCGATCGAGGCCAGCGTGCGGCCGTGGTTCTCGCGCACGGACACGTAATCGAGCGCGATCGCGAGGCAACGCCTGGCGAGCCCCAGCCAGCGCATGCAGTGCGTGAGCCGCGCGGTGCCGAGGCGGATCTGGGTGAGCTTCAGGCCATCGCCCACTTCCATGAGACGGTTCTCGTCGGCGATCGCGAGGCCGTCGAACTCGATCTCGCAGTGGCCGCCGTGCTCCTCCGGACCCATGATCGGGATGCGGCGCACGATGCGCCAGCCGGGCTGGTCGCGATCGAAGAGGAAGGCGGACAGGCCCTTGCGCTCGTCGTTGCTGGTGCGCGCGATCAGGATGAAGTGCTGCGCGGCATCGGCGCCGGTGATGAACCACTTCCTGCCGTGCACCACCCACTCGTTGCCGCGCCGCTCCGCGCGCGTGCGGATCATCGTGGGGTCCGAGCCGCCGCCCGGATGCGGCTCGGTCATCGCGAAGCTGCTGCGCACGCGTCCCTCGACGATGGGCGCGAGCCACCGCGCCTTCTGCGCGGGCGTGGCCACCTTGGCGAGCACGGTCATGTTGCCGTCGTCGGGGGCGGCGCAGTTGAAGCACACGGGGCCGAAGATGGCGGTGTTCATCTCCTCGTACAGCGCCGCGCGGCCCACGACCGAAAGCCCGAGCCCGCCCAGCTCCCGCGGAATCTGCGGCGCCCACAGCCCGGCGGCCTTCACGTCGGCCTGCACGCGGGCCAGCACCGCGGGCGCGATGTTCTCGTGCTCGTCGTAGCTCGCAGGATCCGCCTCGAGCGGGATGATGCGCTCGCGCACGAACTGCGCCACCTTCAGGCGCAGCGCTTCGATATCGGGGGAGAGGGCGAAATCCATGCGGCGATCGTTCCAGGTTCAGAGCCAGGCGAGGGTGTGTCCCCCGTCGACGGTCAGGGTGGAGCCGGTGAGGTAGCGACCGGCATCGGAGGCGAGCAGCAGCAAGGCGCCGTCGAGGTCCTCGGGCTGGCCGAAGCGGCGCATCGGGATGCGCTTGGCCATGGCATCGCCGGCGGGCGATGTGAGGAAGTCGCGGTTGAGATCGGTGACGACGTAGCCCGGCGCGATCGAGTTCACGCGAATGCCGTGCACCGCCCACTCGAGCGCGAGCGCCTCGGACAGGCGTAGCAAGCCCGCCTTGGCGGCGATGTAGCCCGCCACCTGCTTGCCCACGCGCAGCCCGAGCACGGACGCGATGTTCACGATCGAGCCGCCGGACTTGGCATCGACCATGGCCCGGGCCGTCGCGCGCGCCACGCGAAAGGCGCCGTCGAGGTTGGTGTCGACCACGCTGCGCCAGTCGTCCTCGCTCATCGCGAGCGCCGGCTTCGCGGCGGTGACGCCGGCGTTGTTGACGAGCACGTCGATGCGGCCGGCCGCCGCTACGGTGGCGGCGATGGCGGCGTCGACACTCGCCGCATCGCGGACATCGAGCGCCACGACGTGGGCCTGCGCGCCGGCCCTGGCCAGATCGGCGGCGAGCGTCGCCAGCGCTTCGGTGCGACGCGCGGCAAGCACGACCTGCGCACCATGCTGCGCGAGCACCGTGGCGAAGTGGCGGCCGAGGCCGCTGGAGGCGCCGGTGACGAGCGCGACACGACCGGCCAGCACCTCGGGGGCGAACAGCGCGCCCGCGCTCATGAGGCTCGCGGCGGCAGTTGCCGGGCCGTCTCGCGCAACACGAATTTCTGGATCTTGCCCGTGGCCGTCTTGGGCAGCGGGCCGAACACGACGGTCTTGGGCGCCTTGAAATGCGCGAGGTTCTCGCGGCAGAACGCGATGATCGCCTCGCCGCTCACGCCGCCGCTGGCCGGCTTGAGCGTCACGAACGCGCACGGCGTTTCGCCCCACTTGTCGTCGGGACGCGCGACCACCGCCGCCTCCATCACCTCCGGATGCCGGTACAGGCACTCCTCCACCTCGAGCGAGCTCACGTTCTCGCCGCCGGTGATGATGATGTCCTTGCTGCGATCCTTGATCTCGATGTAGTTGTCCGGATGCCACACCGCGAGATCGCCCGAGTGGTACCAGTCGTGCGCGAACGCGCGTGCCGTGGCCGATTCGTTGCGCAGGTAGCCCTTCATGATCGTGTTGCCGCGAAGCATCACTTCGCCGAGCGTGGCGCCGTCGCGGGGCACCGGCTCGCCCGTGTCCGGATCGCCCACCTGCATGCCGGCGAGCGTCGCGATGGGTACGCCCTGGCGCGCCATCTGCCGCGAGCGCCCGACGAGATCGAGTTGGTGCCAGTCGTCCTGGAAGGCGCAGATCGTGGCCGGCCCATACGACTCGGTGAGGCCGTACAGGTGCGTCACGCGAAAACCCATCGCCTCCATCGCGGCGATCACCGTCGACGGCGGCGCCGCCCCGCCGGTGACCACGTCCACGACATGATCGAAGGCGAGCTTGGCCTCGGCCGGCGCGTGGACCAGGATGGTGAGCACGATCGGCGCGCCGCACAGGTGCGTCACGCGGTAGTCGCGGATCGCGCGGAACACGAGGGCGGGATCTACGCGGCGCAGGCACACGTGCGTGGCGGCCGCCGCCGTCACCGCCCAGGTGAACGTCCAGCCGCAGCAATGGAACATCGGCAGCGTCCACAGGTAGACGCTCTCCGGCACCACGCGCGTGGTCATCGCGCTGCCGAGCGCATTGAGGTACGCGCCGCGATGGTGGTACACCACGCCCTTGGGATCGCCGGTGGTGCCCGAGGTGTACAGGAGCGCGATGGCGTCCCACTCGTCCTGCGGGCCGGGCCAGGCGAAGCCCGGATCGCCCTCTGCCAGGAGATCCTCGTAGCGCACCACGCCGAGCCGCTCGCCGGCCGGACCCTCGCTGTCGTCGATGTCCACCACCAGCGGCGGCGCGGCCATGCGCGCGAGCGCCGCCTTCACCACCGGCGCGAACTCGGCATCGGTGAGCAGCACCTTCGCGCCGCCGTGCTCGAGGCAAAAGGCGATGGTGGGGGCATCGAGGCGCACGTTCAGCGGATTGAGCACCGCGCCGAGCGCGGGCACGGCGTAGTGCGCCTCGAGCAGCGCGGGCACGTTGGGCGCCATCACCGCCACGGTGTCGCCGCGGCGGATGCCCCGCGCCGCGAGCGCCGAGGCGAGCCGCCGTGCGCGCGCCTCGAACTCGCGGTACGTGTAGGCGAGCGCGCCGTGCCGCACCGCGACCTTGTCCGGATAGACGAGCGCGGCCCGCTCGAGGAACGAGACCGGGCTCAGCGGGACGAAATTGGCGGCGTTGCGCGGCAGGTCGTCGATCACGACGCTGCCCTCGTGCGCACGCTGCCCGTGCGGTTGCGCACCAACCGCTGCTGCTCGCGATTCCACTCGCGTTCCTTGATCGTGTCGCGCTTGTCGTGCTGCTTCTTGCCCTTGGCGAGGCCGACTTCCAGCTTGATCCGGCCGCCCTTGTAATGGAGGTTGATCGGCGCAAGCGTGTAGCCTGCGCGGTCCACCTTGCCCATCAGCCGCTCGATCTCGGCGCGGTGCAGGAGGAGCTTGCGTGTGCGGGTGGGATCGGCGTGCACGTGCGTGGACGCCTGCGCCAGCGGGGTGATGTGGGCCCCCACGAGCACGATCTCGCCCTTCTTCACGACCACGTAGGCCTCTTTGAGGTGGGCGCGCCCCGCCCGGATGGCCTTGACTTCCCATCCTTCGAGCGCGAGCCCGGCCTCCACGCGTTCCTCGATAAAATAGTCGTGGAACGCCTTCCTGTTTTCGACGATGCTCATGCCGACGCCTTCGCGCTTTGCCGCAATGCATGCCGCCGGAACGACCCCCGGTCATCCTGGCCGCGGGCCGCGCCGTCGCGGCGGTCTTTCATTCTAGCAACTCACCCACGGCGGCCCTTCTCATGCAGCGCGTCGAGCGATCGGTGCTGGTGTCCTACAGTGCGGGGCAGATGTTCGCGCTCGTCGACGACGTGGCCCGCTATCCGGAGTTCCTGCCGTGGTGCAGCGGCGCCGAGATCCTCGCCGCCACGCCCGAAGGACAGGTGGCCCGGCTGCACCTCGACTATCACGGCGTCACCGCGCACTTCACGACGGTCAACGTCAACGACCCGCCGCACTCGATGCGGATGAAGCTCAAGGAAGGTCCGTTCAGCACGCTTTCCGGTGAGTGGACCTTCAAGGCCCTCGCCCCGGATGCCTGCAAGGTGGAGCTCGCACTCGCCTATGCCTTCCGCACGCCGATCCTCGAAACGCTGATCGGGCCGGTCTTCGACCGCATCGCGCGGACGTTCATCGACGCCTTCGTCGAGCGCGCCGACGCCCTGCACGGCAAGCCGGGCCGATAGGACTGGCGTGACGGGGATCGCGGTCACCGTGGCCTACGCGGCGCCGGGGGTCGAGGCCGTGGTGGACCTGGTCGTGCCGGTAGGGACCACGGTAGGCGCGGCCGTCGCCGCCAGTGGCATCGTCGCGCGCCTGGCCCTGCCCGCGCACGTGGCCTACGCCATCCACGGGCAGCGCGCCACCCCCGACATCCCGCTGGCCGACGGCGACCGGATCGAGATCACCCGTCCCCTGATCGCCGATGCGAAGACGGTCCGACGGGAGCGCGCCGCGCGGCATCCCCTCCCGCGCTCGCCCAAAGTCAAGCGCCGCAACGATGCCGATTAGCGGCTAACCCCTTGGCGGACGAGGGGTTTTCGGCCACAATCCGCCCATGCCCGCTACCGGTTCCCGACGGGGTCGCCGCCCCGGAGCGCTGGCGCTTGCCTGCGCCCTGGCGCTCGCCGCCACCGTTGCCCTGCCCGTCGATGCCGGCGAGAGACGCTCCTTTTCCGCCGTGGCGAGCGAAACCGCCGGCAAGATGTGGAGCGGCGCCCAGGACGTCACGGTCTACGCGCTCGGCCTCATCGGGGTGAAGTACAAGTTCGGCGGCAACGACCCGGAAAGCGGTCTCGACTGCAGCGGCCTCGTCCGCTACGTGTTCCAGGAAGTCACGGGCGTCACCCTGCCGCGGACATCGAAGGAGATGAGCGGCCTCGGCGCCCGCGTGGGCGTCACCGACCTCATGCCCGGCGACCTCGTGTTCTTCAATACGCGCCGGTTCGCCAATTCGCACGTGGGCATCTACATCGGCGACAACCGCTTCATCCACGCGCCGTCGCGCGGGGGCGACGTGGAGATCGCGACGTTCTCGGCCGGCTACTGGCAGAAGCGCTTCAACGGCGCGCGCCGGCTCGTAGGCTCGCTGCCGTCGCTGGTCCCGCCGCTCATCTCGCCGGCGATGGCCTCCCCGCAGCCGCTGCCCGGCGAGCTCACGTTCCCGGCAGCGAGCAGCCCCCTGTCGTTCGCCACGGTGGACGTGACGCCTTAAGCCTCGGTCGGTTGTTCGGCGCTTGGGATCGCGCCTGCACACCGTGCTGGGGAACGCGCTGGTGGCACTTTGTCGGGCTACACCGTGCTGGGGAAAGCGCTGGTGGTGACGCTCTCCGCGGGCAGGTGCCCGCTGCGTGCGCCCCCACCATCGCTTCGTCACATCGGCGTGGCTCATGCGAAGGCCAAAGCGATCGCCCCCGCGGCGGCGCCTGCCGAGCACGTCACACTCAGGTCGAACCGGCGGCCCACTAAGCCAGCGGTAGTGCCCGACCAAGAGCACGCGAGGACCGCAACAATTCGCCGCCTCGCTTCTTGCCGCGCGCACCAGAGCCACGTCGAGCCGACGGTGGGGACGCACGCAGCGGGCACCCGCCCGCGGAGAGCGTCACCACCGGCGGCCCACCCGGCACAAGGGGTGAGGCAGACCAAGAGCACGCGATGACCGCAACAGTTCGCCGCGTCGTTAGCCGCGCACACCACCGCCGCGTCGAGCCGACGGTGGGGGCGCACGCAGCGGGCACCTGCCCGCG
>CALFEY010000290.1 GCA_937958295.1 uncultured Pseudomonadota bacterium | reverse complement strand
TGAAGCGGTCGACGAAGACGGCGCCCGTTTCCTTGTCGACCTCGTACTTGATGGGATCGGCACGCATCGGGATCTCGATCACGACGTTGCAGTCGTGGGGCAGATCACGGCCGGCGGGAACGCGGTCGAGGCTCATGGGAACGGGGGATGGCGTTGCGGGGGTGCCTGCGGGGATTGCATTACTATACCCGCCCACGCCGCAGGCCCCTCGCGGGAGGCTTCATGCGCACGACTTCCCTGGTAATGAAAGCGCGGCTCCCGGCGGCCTTCGGCGAGGCGCCGGGGCCGCTCACCGACGTGGGCATCCTCACCGCTATCGACATCACGGGCGCGTCGGTGGAGGGACGCTACGGCGACATCCGCTTCACGGCCCCGTAGCGGGAGTCTGAATCCGCCGAGGCCTCTCGCCGCGTCCAAGCGTTGCGGGGACTCGCCCGCCCACCCTCGCCCCGTCACGACATGCGCCGCTTCGCCCTTCCGCTCCTGCTCGTCGCCTGCGTGGCCCTCGCGGCCCTGCTCTCGTGGGCGGCCTTGTCCAACGCCACGTTCAACCGGCGCCCGGACGCCCGCGACACCGCCACAGCCGAGCGCCCCGTCACCCAGGCGCTGCCGGCCTTTCGCCGTATCGACGTGTCCGGCACCGCGGAGGTGGTGATCGCGCAAACCGGCGCCGAGACCGTGACCTACACGCCGCCGGCAGGCGGCGCCTACGTCACGGCCACGGTACGCGAGGGAACGCTCCACCTGCGCACCGGCGACCAGGCGCGGTGGTGGGACTTCCTCCTCGACCGGCGGGCCCCGGGCTCGTCGCGCGTGACGGTCACCGTGAAGGACCTCGAGGCCATCGCCGCGGCAGGCACGGTCAAGGTCACCGTGGGTGCGCTGCGCGCGTCGTCGCTGCGCATCTCAGGGGCCGGGGGCACCTCCCTCTATGTCGCGGGCCTCACCGCCGACTCGCTCAGCGTGTCCGGGGCGGGGGCGCTCAAGGCCGTGCTGTCCGGCACCGTTGGCGACCAGACCGTCACGATCTCCGGGGCGGGGGAGTACCTCGCCGCGGACCTCGTGAGCCGCGATGCAACCGTGACGGTGGCCGGCGCCGGGCAAGTGGTGGTGCACGCCACCCGCACGCTCAATGCGACCATCTCCGGTGCCGGCCAGGTCGAGTACCTGGGCAATCCCGAGGTGACCGAACGCGTGAGCGGCATCGGTCGCGTCAAGCAGCGGGGCGCTTCCAGTGCCGGCGCGCGGCCGGCCACGGCCCACGGTGGGCCGCCGCCCGTTCCTCGGGCCGCCACGCCCGCGACGGCGTCCTAGTGGCGCACCTCGGCCACGCTGTCCTGCCCCCCCTTGAACAGCAGCGGTCCGCCCGATAGCGGATCGCGATCAGCATGCACCCCGGGCTCGCGCCGCACGTCGCGCACACGGCAATCCGCGAGCAGGGTGGCAAGCATCGCCGCGACGTCCTCGGGACGATCGAGCGGCCATAGCGGGCAACGCAGCCCCTGTGCATCGCGCGGCTCGAACGGCGACGACAACGACAGGCGCACCTCCACCGGCGCCTCCCCCGTGGCCGCGCCTTCGGGACCGCGATGGACGCTGATCACCGCCACGGGCTCGCCCACGCGCGCGCGCAGATCGCGCAAGGCGTTGCTCACGAAGAGCTGCGCTGCGACCTCCCGCTGGGCCATGCGGCCGGTCCACAGCGCTTCGACGAGCGGCTGTGGCGGGCGGGCCAGCGCGAGCACCGAGGTATCCGCAACCGCGAGTTGCGCCGACAAGCGCTGCGCGAAGGGCATGGCCCACTTGCCGGCGTCGCGCTCGCGGAAGAGGTCGGCCGTGGGCGCGGCGAGCGCCGTGCCCACGATGAAGCGCAGGTGGACCGACTCCGTGGTACCGGCCACCGCGAGCGGGACGGGCACGAGATCGAAGGCGCCGGCCACCGGCTCGTTACAGGCCGCCGCGAGCAACCACGGCAGCCGCGCGAGCGCGAGCGCGTTCGCATCGACCAGCGCCGGCGCCAGGGCGATCGTGGTGTTGCCGGCGAGCGCGCCGTGCTGCGTGAGGAGCTGCGCCAGCTCGCGGGGGTCGGCGAGCACGCCCGGCAGCTCGCAGGCGGCAGCGTCGGGCCCGGCCAAGGCGGCTACCACTACTACCGGCATGGCGAACAGGCGCACCGGCGAGCCGGGCGGACCAGCGCGACCATCGCGCTCGAGCCTGGCGAGAATCCGCCACAGGTGCCGATGCAGTTCGGGACTCGGGGCGGAGTCGAGCACATGCGCGAGGCCGGTGCCATCACCAGCGGCGAGGAGCGCTTGCAGGAAAGTGGCGAGACGCGCATCGCACGCATCGGCCTGTGCGCCCGTCACCGCGGCAAGACTCTCGCGGGCGATCGCATGGACCACATCGGCAGGTGGAGGTGAATGCGGCACGGCGGTCATCGGCGATGGTCGGTGCGCGCGCGATCGCGCGACATCTCACGGGCCGATTGTCTCATGCACGAGCTTGATGACCGTCAAGCATGGCCAGGCGCCGGGCGCGTATCATCCGTGAAATACTCCCTCGAGCCAAGCCAAGGAGGCACCCGATGTACAAGCACCTGCTGGTCCCGATCGACGGATCCAAGCTCTCCGAAAAGGCCGTCGCACGCGCGGTCGAGCTCGCCAAGGCCACGGGCGGGCGCATCACGCTCCTGCATGTGGTGCCCGACTATCCGGTGCAAGTCTATGCCGAGGGCGTGTCGGTGGGGCTCGTGTCGCGCCGCGAGTATGCGAAGGCGATGAAGGACGAAGCCACCAAGCTCCTCGATCGCGCCGCAGCCAAGATCAAGGGCGTGAGCGTGGCCACGCTGCAATCGATGGACAACTCGCCGTGGGAAGCCATCCTCGCGGGCGCCAAGAAGGTGAAGGCCGACACCATCGTGATGGCCTCGCACGGCCGGCGCGGCCTTGCGTCGCTGCTGCTCGGCAGCGAAACCACCAAGGTGCTCACGCACAGCAAGCT
>CALFEY010000289.1 GCA_937958295.1 uncultured Pseudomonadota bacterium | reverse complement strand
CCTTCAACGTGGATCTCCTCTTCGAGCGCGGCAGCCGGCTCGATCTGCTGGTAGACGAGGGCTGCCGCGAGCACGTCGGGCAGCAGCTGGATGTGGCCGACCTGGCTGGCGATGGCCTCGGCGCAGTCCGCCTCGAGCGTGACCACGAGACGCCCGTCGGGGGTGACGACATGCACGTGCGCGCCCGGCAGGCGCCGCACGCGCGCCGCCACGCGCTGCACCGCGCGTGGATACGCATGCACGACGAGGCTCGCGATGTGCGCCTCGATCATGGCGGCGTCAGGCACCGGTCGGAGGGCCCGCCACGACCTGGAACATCCACACCGCGAAGCCGTACCCGGCGATGATCAGCACCGTCAGCACCGGCACCATCACCGCGGTGAGGAAGAGGAAGCTGCGCCACTCTGCGGCGCGCACCCCGGGCTCGACCTCCGTCATCGGCGCTTCGTCTTTGTCCATGTCTCGCCCCCTTTTGGGGCATTCTGGACCTGATGGAGGCGAAGGGCCAGTCCTGTGTCGCGGGACCGTTGATCGAGGTCAAGCGCCGCGGCGGGCTACGCGAGCTCGTTGATCTCCGCTGCCGCCCGTACGCCCGACTCGATGGCGCCCTGGATCCAGGCGTGGTGGAGCGAGGCGTGCTCTCCGGCGAAGTGAAAGCGCCCTTCCGGCGCCACGATGTGCGCGTGCAGCAGCGATTGCTGGCTCGGCTCGAACAGCGCAAAGGCCCCACCCGCGAAAGGGTCGTCGTGCCACATCTTGGAGGCCCCCACCTCGAACTCGTCGCGGATCTGCGGATGGATGGCCGCCACGTCCTCGAGCGCTTGCACGATGCGCTCCTCCGGCTCGAGCGACCCCCAGCGCTGCGCGTCCTCCGACCAGGTGTAGCTCGCAAGGAGCACGCCGCGGCCGGTCTCGCGGCCGGCTTCCGGATAGAAGATGTTGCGGATCGCGAGGTCGGTGACGCTGCCGCCGCCCACGATGCCCTCGTCCTCCTCCCAGAAGCGGCGCCGGCACTGGAAGAGGATCTTGGCGGAGGCGTCGTAGTGCAGCTGCCGGATGGCTCGGCGCTTGGCCTGCGACAGCGGCTTCATCATCTCCACGTGGCGCAGTACCGCGAAGGGCAACGTGACGATGGCGTAGTCGGCGTGCACGCGCCGGCGCCCCGCTGGGCCCTGGTAGTGCACGCACACCTCGCGCTCCGATTGGTCGAGCGCGACCACGCGCGCGCCAAAGCGGATGCGCGAGCCGAGCTCGGGCAGGAAGCCCTGCGGCAACTGGTCGAGGCCGCCCTGGATGTGCGCCATGTCCGTGTAGAAGTGGCCCGTCTCCTCGCGCAGGAGCTCGAGGAACGACATGTTCATCAGCGATTCCTGGTTCATGAGAAGACCGAAGAGCTCGATGGCCGCTTCCGACCACCCCTTCTCCTCCAGGAATTCGCGCGTGGAATAGCCATCGAACGCGCGCACGATCTCCGGCCACGCGTCCTCTCCCGCCGCCGCGAGCTGGTCGATGAACGGACGCAGGGCACGCTCCCACATGGCCGTGCAGGTCGCGTTGCGCTCGGCCTCCGGCAAGTGGCCGCCGATGAGGGCAGGATCGGCGTCCACCTCGCGGAAGCGATGCTTGCGCCCGAACAGGTGACACCACCCGTGCGGATTGTTCATCGTGAAGTCGCGCGTGACGAGGCCGAACTTCTCGACGTACGCCATCGTGAGCCGGTGTGCGCGCGGGATGCGCATGGCGCCCGCCTCGGCGTACAGGCCGTGCGTGAACGGCTCGCGCATCGTATGGACGCGCCCGCCCACCCGCTGCCGCGCTTCGAGGACGAGCGGATCGTGACCGGCGCGCAAGAGCTCCGACGCCGCCACGAGGCCCGCCATGCCCGCACCGAGCACGAGCACCCGCTTGCGCCTGCCCGGCACCACAGGCAGGCCGTTCGCCACGATCGCCAGGGCTTCGCGTTGCGTCATGGCGCGCGACGATACTCCGGGCGCTGGGGCAGGGCAATGCAGGGGCCGCGTCTGCTAACCTTCGCGCAGCGCCCGCACCGGCCGCACTTTGCTCATGACCCGCTACGACGTCTTCAACGGCGACGCCGACGGCATCGCGTCTCTCCTCGAGCTTCGCCTCGCGCAGCCTTGCGATACCGTGCTCGTCACGGGTTGCAAGCGGGACATCGAGCTCGTCGCGCGCGTGCCTGCAGTGGCTGGCGACCGCGTCACCGTGCTCGACGTCTCGCTCGACGTCAATCGCCAAGCGGTGGAGACGCTGCTCACCCGCGGCGTGGCGGTGGAGTACTTCGATCATCACTTCGCGGGCGATTCCCCGCCGCCGGCCGGGCTCGTGGCCCATCTCGATCCCTCGCCGGGGGTCTGCACCGGCATCCTCGTGGACCGCCACGTCCGCGGCACGCAGCGCATCTGGGCGGTGGTGGCCGCCTACGGCGACAACCTGCGCGACGCCGCGCACGCGCTCGCGGCGCCGCTCGCGCTGCGCGAGGCCGACCTGGCCGACCTCCAGGCGCTCGCCGACGGCCTCACCTACAACACTTATGGCGACCGCCCGGACGATGCGATCGTCGCGCCCGACGCGCTCTTCCGCGCGCTGCTCGCCGCGCGCGATCCGCTGCGCTTCGTGCGGGAGGATCCGGCGTTCGCTCGCATCGACCAAGCGCGGCGCCACGACATGGCGCTCGTGCGTGCCGTGGCGCCGGCGCGCCGCCTGCCGGGCGCGCGCGTGTACATCCTGCCCGACGAGCCATGGACGCGGCGCACGCGCGGCATCTTCGGCAACGAGATCGCCCGCGCCGAGCCCGCGCTCGCGCATGCCGTGCTCACGCCCGGCGACCACGGCGACTTCGTGGTGAGCGTGCGCGCTCCGCGGGCGCGGCCCATGGGCGCGGATGCGCTATGCCGCCAGTTCCCCACCGGCGGCGGCCGCCTCGCCGCGGCGGGCATCGGCCGCCTGGGCCGCGACGACTTCGACCGCTTCGTCGCCTGCCTCGCCGCGGCCTACCCCGGGCCGTCCTGATTTACACTCGCGGGCGTATCGCGCGCCACGACCGCGTTCGCACACCGCGCCGCGGGATCGCTCACAGGGGAGCCTCGTCCATGATTCTGGGCATGTCGATTGCCGCATCCGTCACGCTGCATACCGTCATTAGTGTCGTCGCGCTCCTTGCGGGGCTCGTGGTCGCGGGCGGCATGCTCGGCGCGCGTGCGCTGCCGGGGTGGACCGCGCTGTTCCTGCTGACCACGCTCGTCACCGACGTGACAGGCTTCTTCCTGCCCGCCGACCGCATCCTGCCGTCGCACGTGGTAGGCGGGGTGTCGCTGGTCGCAGTCCTGGTGGCGGCCTTCGCGTACTACCCGCGCAAGCTGGCCGGCGGCTGGCGCGCGGCATACGTGACGAGCGCCATGCTCGCGGCGTACCTCAATGCGTTCGTGCTCGTGGCGCAGCTCTTCGTGAAGGTGCCGGCCATGCACGAGATCGCGCCCACGCAGTCGTCCCCGGCCTTCGGCATCACGCAGCTCGTCGTGCTCGCTCTCTTCGTCGGCCTCGGCGTGCGCGGGATGCGCGCGTTCCACCCGGTGCCGGCCGGGCCCTAGGAAGTTGCAGTACCGGGCCGCGCCGGTTGCATCCGGCTCGGCCCGCCTGAAGTGCATCCAACAAGAAAATCATGGAGGAAGTCATGCATCGCCTTGCCCGCCGCAGCCTCCTCATCGCAGGCGCCGCCTGCGCCGCCGCGCTCGCGCTTCCGGTTTACGCCCAGGCCGATTATCCCAACAAGCCCATCAAGTTCATCGTGCCCTACGCCGCGGGCGGCCTGCCCGACACGGTGGCGCGCATCGTGGCGCAGCGGCTGGGCGACAAGCTCGGCCAGTCGGTGGTCGTGGACAATCGCCCCGGTGCCAACGGCGGCGTCGCGGCGGGCGTACTGGCATCGGGTCCGGCGGACGGCTACCAGTTCCTGGTGACCGATGGCTCCATGCTGTCCATCAACCCGCTCATTTACAGCAAGCTGACCTACAACCCCAAGAACGACTTCGTGCCGGTGGCGCTCATCGCCCGCGCCCCACTGTTCCTGGCGCTCAATCCCGGGAAGATGCCGCCCAACACGCTGGCCGAGTTCGTGGACTACGTGAAGGCGAAGCCGGGCGCGCTCAATTACGGCTCGTCGGGCATCGGCAGCACCCATCACCTCACGATGGAGTCGCTCAAGACGTCGCTCGGCCTCGACGTCACGCACGTGCCGTACAAGGGCACGGGCCAGTCGGTGCCGGCGCTCGTGAGCGGCCAGGTGGAAATGCTCTTCTCCGCATATCCGTCGCTGGTCGGGTTCGTGAAGGACGGCCGGGTCAAGCTCGTGGCCACCAACAGTGCGCAGCGCTCCGCGCTTGCCCCCAACGTGCCCGCGATCGCCGAGGTGATCCCCGGCTTCGACTTCGCGCCCATCGTGGGCATCCTCGCGCCGGCGGGCACGCCCTCCGCGATCATCCAGAAGGTCGCCAACGCCGCCATGGAAGCGTCCAGGCAACCGGACGCCGTCGCGGCCTTTGCCGCCGCAGGCATCGACGTGGTTGCGGGCGGTCCCCAGGACTACGCCAAGGCGATCGACGCCGAGAACGAGCGCTACGCCAAGGCCATCAAGGCGGCGGGGATCAAGCAAGAGTAAGGCCGGGGGACGACGGCCCGCGCCGTGCGCTCGCTCCGGGCGCGGGGCAGCATCGCCGGCGCCGCAACGCCAGCGTCTGCCGCGCGCGGAGTCGCACGCGCTGGCGTGCCGCAATGATTTGCGCTATAATCGTCGTTGCGGCGCTTGTTCCAGTCCCCTTGCCGCAGTCGATAACGACCCTCGCAGTTTCCTCCGTTTGGCTGTGACTGGCCGCCTTGCTCTTGCAGGCGAATGGCCGAGCACACCAATGAGAGCTTTACATGTCCTTCGCAACGCTCGGCCTGTCCGAGCCTTTGATGCGTGCTGTGTCCGACCAGGGCTACAGCATCCCCACCCCTATCCAGCTGGAAGCCATCCCCGCCGTTCTCGCGGGCGGTGACCTTTTGGCCGGCGCCCAGACGGGCACCGGCAAGACGGCCGGCTTCGTGCTGCCGATGCTGCAACGCCTGTCGTCGGAAGCCGCCCCCCGGTCCGGCGCGCGCAAGCCCATCCGCGGCCTGATTCTCGTGCCTACGCGCGAGCTCGCCGCGCAGGTCGACGCTTCGATCAAGGCCTACGGCAAGCACCTCAAGCTCACGTCGATGGCGCTCTTCGGCGGCGTGGGCTTCGGCCCGCAGGTCACGCAGCTGCGCCGCGGCGTGGACATCCTCGTCGCCACGCCGGGTCGCCTGCTCGACCATTACGGCCAGCGCAACCTCGACTTCCGCAACGTGAGCTTCTTCGTTCTCGACGAGGCCGACCGCATGCTCGACATGGGCTTCATCGTGGATGTGCGGCGCGTGCTCGCGGCGCTCCCGCGCGAGCGGCAAAATCTGCTCTTCTCGGCGACGTTCTCGCGCGAGATCAAGGCCCTCGCCGCCGAGCTTCTCGACAATCCGCGCACCATCCAGGTCGCCGCGCCCAACTCCACGGTGGACCTGATCGAGCAGCGCGTGCACCCGGTCAACCGCGAGGACAAGAGCCGCCTCCTCGCCTGGCTGATGGGCCACCATCGCTGGGACCAAGTGCTCGTGTTCACGCGCACGAAGCACGGCGCCGACAAGCTCGTGCGCTCGCTCGAGAGCGACGGCATCCGCGCGGTAGCCCTCCACGGCAACAAGACGCAGAGCGCCCGCACCAAGGCGCTCGCCGATTTCAAGGCCGGTCGCGTGCGTGCCCTCGTGGCCACCGACATCGCGGCGCGGGGGATCGACATCGACCAGCTCCCGCACGTGGTGAACTTCGACCTGCCCAACGTCCCCGAGGACTACGTCCATCGCATCGGCCGCACCGGCCGGGCGGGCGCGACGGGCGAGGCGATCTCGCTCGTGTGCGTGGACGAGCGCGGCTTCCTGCGCGATATCGAGCGTCTCATCAAGCGCACGCTGCCGCAGGATGTCATCCCCGGCTTCGAGCCCGATCCGCATGCCGTCGCGCAGCCGGTGTTCACGCAGCAGCGCGGACGGCGTCCGCATGGCGCGGCCGCCGCGCCGGGCGGTGCACGTACGCAGCGGCGCACGCCGGATCCGCGCCACGCCTCGCCGCACGCCGGCGAGACGGCGCGTCGTCACGGGCAGGCGCACAAGCCAGGCGGCGCCCGCGCCCCCGGCGCGGCACGCGGCAAGACGCGGCACTAGGACGCCTGCGGTCGCTCACGCCGGGCACGCACGCCGGCGTGGCAACGCGCCGGTGGTGACGCGCCGGCGGGCCGCTCCAGTGGCAAGGCGCCGGTGGGGGCGCACGCCGCGAGCACCTGCTCGCGGAGAGCGTCACCACCGGCGCCCCGGCACCAC
>CALFEY010000288.1 GCA_937958295.1 uncultured Pseudomonadota bacterium | reverse complement strand
GTGGCCGGCGTGCCGCCGGCCGGCGCGGTCAGCTGCCGATCGCGGGCCCGTGTCGCACGAATGTCGCGAGGTCGTCCGGCGCGCGCTCGTGCACGTACCAGTCGAGCTCGTGCCCGGTTCGCTCGCAACGGTACCCCACGTCGACCAGCACGCGTCCCATCGATGCCGCCCACGCGCCCGCGGTGTTCACCCGGGCCACGTGGGCGAGCCGTCCCGTGGGCGTGTCCAGGGCGGCACGCAGCATGGCCCGCGCCACCCCGCGCCCGCGCGCGGCCGGCCGGGTGGCCGCGAGCCAGAGCTCGAAGAAGTCTCCCGGCAGTGCCTTGAAGAAGACGAAGCCAAGCCCGGCGTGCGGCGCCTCTGTGTCGAGATCCACATAGCCCACGCACTGCACGTCGCCGATTCGCCCAGACGCGTCTTCGGCCATCAGCACGCCAGCATGGAGGGCGCGGGTGAGATTGGCGAAGAAGAGGTCGCTCGCGAGGCCCGGGTGGGCGAGCTCAGTCTCGAACGCACCGCTGCGGGCGCCGTCGCTCAGGACGTCGCGGATCCAGGGGAGATGGTCGGGCGTGGCGGGGACGAGCATCGTGCCTGCCGTCACGCACGGCACCGGCCACGGCGGGCGGTGGAAGCAACAGGGGCAGCTGCCATGGAGGGGGACGCCGGCATGCGCGCTCCGATCTGCAGGGGCCCCCTGCGGCAGGAGAGCCGCCGGGATCCCTGGGGTTTGCACTCGACAGCTTCCATTGTCCCTCGTCCCGACGGCGGTCCAGCCTAACGGAAATTGTGGCGACGGACCTTGAAATCCCCCTGCAGACGGCATACTATTAGCACTCGTATGAATTGAGTGCTAACAGCACTCCCCAATCCTTGCTGCGCGGTCTGCCGGCTCTGATCGGGCGCCCCTGAAAAGTCGCCCATCGCGCCGTGAGAAGCGCGCCCCCGCCAGTGCGGTATCGGCAGGGGCAAGCGCGCAGATCGCGCGTCAATCAACCCAGCCCTTAGGAGTGAGCACTAACATGAAACTGCGTCCCCTGCACGACCGCGTAATCGTCAAGCGGCTCGAGGAAGAGCGTAAATCGGCCGGCGGGATCGTCATCCCCGACACCGCGGCGGAGAAGCCGTCCATGGGCGAAGTCATCGCCGTGGGCCCGGGCAAGACCGATGACAACGGCAAGCTCATCGCCGTCGGCGTCAAGGCCGGCGACAAGATCCTCTTCGGCAAGTACTCGGGCCAGGAATTCAAGATGGACGGCGGCGACTACCTGCACATGCGCGAAGACGACATCATCGGCATCGTCGGCTGACCGGCTTCACGCGACCGCTTACTTTCCAAGATCAGGCATCAGGAGAAACGAATATGGCAGCCAAAGACGTCCGCTTCGGCGAGACCGCCCGCAACCGCATGGTGAATGGCGTGAACGTTCTCGCCAACGCCGTGAAGGTCACCCTCGGCCCCAAGGGCCGCAATGTCGTGCTGGAGCGCAGCTTCGGCGCCCCCACGATCACCAAGGACGGCGTGTCCGTCGCCAAGGAAATCGAGCTGAAGGACAAGTTCGAGAACATGGGCGCGCAGATGGTCAAGGAAGTCGCGTCCAAGACCTCCGACGTCGCCGGTGACGGCACCACCACCGCCACGGTGCTGGCGCAGTCGATCGTGGCCGAAGGCATGAAGTTCGTTGCCGCCGGCATGAACCCGATGGACCTGAAGCGCGGCATCGACAAGGCGGTCATCGCCATCGTCGAAGAGCTCAAGAAGATCAGCAAGCCCTGCTCCACCAGCAAGGAAATCGCGCAAGTCGGCTCGATCTCGGCCAACGCCGACGAATCGATCGGCAAGACGATCGCCGAAGCGATGGACAAGGTCGGCAAGGAAGGCGTCATCACGGTCGAAGACGGCAAGGGCCTCGAGAACGAGCTCGACCTCGTCGAAGGCATGCAGTTCGACCGTGGCTACATCTCGCCGTACTTCATCAACAACCCGGATAAGCAAGCCGCCGGGCTCGAAGACCCGTACATCCTCCTGCACGACAAGAAGATCAGCAACATCCGCGATCTCCTGCCGCTGCTTGAGCAGGTCGCCAAGGCCGGCAAGCCGCTGCTCATCATCGCCGAAGATGTCGATGGCGAGGCGCTCGCCACGCTGGTCGTCAACAACATCCGCGGCATCCTGAAGACCACCGCCGTCAAGGCGCCGGGCTTCGGCGATCGTCGCAAGGCCATGCTCGAAGACATCGCCATCCTCACGGGCGGCACGGTCATCGCCGAAGAGCTGGGCTTGAAGCTCGAGAACGCCACGCTGAAGGACTTGGGCCGCGCGAAGAAGATCGAAGTGGGCAAGGAAGACACCACGATCATCGACGGTGCCGGCGAAAAGGCGGCCATCGAGGCGCGCGTCAAGAACATCCGCAAGCAGGTCGAGGATGCGACGAGCGACTACGACAAGGAAAAGCTGCAAGAGCGCGTGGCCAAGCTGGCCGGCGGCGTTGCGGTGATCAAGGTCGGCGCCGCAACCGAAGTCGAGATGAAGGAAAAGAAGGCGCGTGTCGAAGACGCCCTGCACGCCACGCGTGCGGCGGTGGAAGAAGGCATCGTGCCGGGCGGTGGCGTCGCGTACATCCGTGCACGTGCCAACCTCAAGGGCCTGAAGGGCAGCAACCCCGACCAGGACGCCGGCATCAAGATCGTGCTCCGTGCGATCGAGGAGCCGCTGCGCATGATCGTGCAGAACGCCGGTGACGAGCCGTCGGTGGTCGTCAACAAGGTCGTCGAAGGCAAGGGCAACTACGGCTTCAACGCGGCCTCGGGCGTGTACGGCGACATGGTCGAGATGGGCGTGCTGGATCCCACCAAGGTCACGCGCTTCGCGCTGCAGAACGCCGCCTCGGTGGCATCCC
Source organism: uncultured Pseudomonadota bacterium (assembly GCA_937958295.1). Classification (GTDB taxonomy): domain Bacteria; phylum Pseudomonadota; class Gammaproteobacteria; order Burkholderiales; family Casimicrobiaceae; genus VBCG01. The sequence continues at coordinate 2,027 of CALFEY010000288.1, read as the reverse complement.
TGATGCTCACGACCGATGCCATGGTCGCGGAACTGCCTAAGGACGACAAGCCGATGGGTGGCCCCGGCGGCGGCATGGGTGGCATGGGCGACATGGACATGTAACTGCCCGACCGGAAGCACGGGGAGCCGCACGCGGCTCGTGGTCCCGGGCCTCCCGCTGGAATGCAAAGCCCGGCTTCGTGCCGGGCTTTGCGCTTCTTGCCGCAAGATCCGGGCGCGTCGGGCGGTTTCTTGCGCGCGCCGGGCCCAGCGTCCTCGCGCGGACTGTCGGGGGGGACCCTGTGGCGAAACGCGTCCCGGCGACCCGGTCGGGCCGGCGTAGGCTTGCCGCGTTGGCGCTTCGTTGCCGACATGCTTTAGACTACAAGGTAGTAGTCGGCAATACCGAAACTAGAACAACCAATCGAGCGGGGCTTAGTCGATGCCCGCCGGGGACGCGTTTGCTTACACAGGGAGTCCTGTTCGCGCTGATGATCACCATCCTCGTGGTGGTCGTGGTCATCGGCTTCGTGCGGCGCAGTCGCGCCACGCGCGGCAGCGCGCAAGGTGGCATCGATTCCCCGCACACGGTCGCGCAGTGGACGGAAGGCGAAACGACCCGTCTCCTGTCGTCGGCGGAGTTGCCGGGCCTGTACCTTCTGCGCCCGCGCTTCCTCACCAAGGCGGAGAGCGTCGTTTACCTCCTGCTCAAGGCTGCGTTTCCGCGCAACGAGATCTTCGCGCGCGTGCGCCTGTCCGACGTGCTGCAGGTGAAGATCGGTCCGCAGGGCATGGAGCGCCTGCGCGCCTTTCGCAAGATCGCCAACCAGCACGTGGGCTTCGTGATCTGCGATCGCGACATGACCATCCTCGCCATCGTCGATTCGAAGGAACCCGACCAGGTCGTCAATCCGCGCGACCAGAAGCTCGAGGTGATCAAGCAGCGCTGCCTGCAGGCCGCACAGGTCAAGTACATCTGCGTGTATCCGCCGCAACTGCCGCGCTATCGCGAGCTGCGCGAGCAGATCCTCGGTCCGGCCGCGGACATCGTCCAGTAGCGTGATCGGCGCGGGGGTGCGCCGCGTTACCTGCGCAGGGCGAGGGCCGTTCCCGCGACGATCAGCCCGCCCCCTGCCGCCATCCCTGGGGTGAGCGGCTCGCCCAGGAACAGGTAGCCCCAGAGCACGCCGAAGAGCGGGACCAGGAAGGTCACGGTCAGCGCCTTCTGTGGGCCCGCCTCCGCGACCAGCTTGAAATAGATGAGATACGCGAGCGCGGTGGAGCCGAGGGCGAGCGCCAGCACGCTTGCCGCCACTGCCGTCGTGACAGGCCCCGGGATCGTGGTGAGTGGCAACAGCGGCATGAGCGCGAGCGCTGCGGTGATCTGGCTCGCGCATGCAACGGCGAAGCTCGGTACGTCGGACAGCCGCTTCTTGGCGAACACGCTTCCGAGCGCATAGCACATCGCCGCCGCGAGGCAGGCGGCGAGCGCGAGCGCGACCGGCGGGGTGACCTCGTCCGGATGCCAGCCCACGAGCGTGACCACGCCCGCGAAGCCCAGTGCCATGCCGGCGATCTTGCGCGCCGTCAGGGCCTCGCCGAGCCACCACGCCGCGGCGACCGCGCCGAAGAAGGGGCTCGTCGCATTGAGGATCGCGCCTGTGGACGCGGTGACGTATTGCTCCGCATAGCAAAAAAGCGAGAACGGCAGCGCGGAGTTCACCACGCCCACCACGGCGAAGTCGCGCCACCGCGTGCGTAGCGGAGGGATGCGTCGCCACGCCAAGGCGAGTACCAGCAGCGCCATGGCCGCGAGCGCCACTCGTGCGAACGCGAGCGGAATCGGGCCGAGCGCGGGAACCGCCACGCGCATGAACACGAACGATCCGCCCCACAGCGCCGCGAGGACCACCAGCAGCGCCAGCGAAGACGCAGGCATGCGCTACTGCGGCCGCACGGCTGCGTGCTCGAGGTCGAGGAGCTTCTGCTTGCGGGCGAGGCCGCCGCCGTAGCCCGTGAGCTCACCGTGGGCGCCGATCACGCGGT
>CALFEY010000287.1 GCA_937958295.1 uncultured Pseudomonadota bacterium | reverse complement strand
TATCTCTGCCGGCCCGGCATCATCGGATCGTCGCCACAGGTCGCGGCGATCTGGGGGGCGATCGGTGGCGCGCTCGCCATCGCGCTGACCACCGTCTGCGTCGGCATCGCGCTTGCCTTCTCCGGAGAGGAGTTCATCGCCGCCGCCAAGGGCTCGGCCACGCCGTTCAAGATGGGGGGCACGGGCAGCAAGCGCGAAGACCACGTGCTGACCGTGTTCATGGAGAAGAAGACGGGCGCCAAGTTCGCCTACCTTCCCTACAAGTCCGGCGGGGAGGCCGCCACGCAGCTCGTGGGCAACCACACGGCGGCCAACGTGAACAACCCGTCCGAGAACCTCGAGGTGTGGCGCGCGGGGCAAGTGCGGCCACTGTGCGTGTTCGACAAGGAGCGAATCAGCTACAAGGGCAAGGTGACCGACACCATGTCGTGGAGCGACATCCCCACATGCAAGGAGGAGGGCCTCGACATGGACTACCTCATGTTGCGGGCCATGTTCCTGCCCGGCAAGGTCGCCCCCGATGTCACGGCCTACTACGTGGACCTCTTCAAGAAGATCACGCAGACCACCGAGTACAAGGAGTACATGGAGAAGCAGGCGCTGAAGCCCGTCTTCATGACCGGGAAGGAGATGCTCAACTTCCTCGAGGCCGACGACAAGGTGAATAGCGGGCTCATGCACGAGGCCGGCTTCGTCGAGAAGTAGGCGAGCACGCGCGATGTCCCCCAGCGATAGCGAAATCGTCGTGGAGGATCCCGGCGAGCCCGCCGAGGACTCCCCTGCCCTGGCGACCAATCGCAGCGTGGAGCGCGTGGCGTATGTCGCACTCGTCGCGCTCGCGCTCCTGCTGGGGTACGACAACTGGAAGAGCGGAATGGGCTGGGCCAGCGACGGCCCGCAGCGCGGCTACCTTCCGTTCTACCTCTCGTTGATCCTGGGCGGCGCGGCGCTCTGGGGCCTCGCCGGCACGTTCGTGGCGCGCCGCCCCGCCGCCGCGCGCAGCCTGGACCGCACCTTCATCACGCGCGCGCAGCTCCGGCGCGTGCTGCAGGTGTTCCTGCCCACCCTGCTGTTCGTGGCCGCCACGCAGTGGCTCGGCATCTACGTGGCGAGCCTCCTGCTCGTGGCGCTCTTCATGCGCTTCATCGGTCGCATCGCTTGGTGGAAGTGCCTGGTGACAAGCCTCGTGTTCGCAGGCGTGATGTTCGTGGTGTTCGACGTCGCGTTCGACGTGATCATGCCGAAGGGGCCGATCGAAGCCCTGCTCGGCGTCTGACGGGGCCTCATGGAAGCGCTCAATCTGCTGATGCAGGGCTTCTCCGTGCTGATGACGTGGAAGATCATGGCCCTCATGCTCGTGGGCCTGCTGCTGGGGGTGTTCGTGGGCGTGCTGCCAGGCCTGGGGGGGCCCAACGGCGTGGCGATCCTGTTGCCGCTCACCTTCACCATGGATCCGACCTCGGCGATCGTGATGCTCTCGTGCATCTACTGGGGCGCGCTATTCGGCGGCGCTATCACGTCGATTCTCTTCAATATTCCGGGGGAGGCCTGGTCGGTGGCCACCACCTTCGACGGCTATCCGATGGCGCAGCAGGGCAAGGCGGCAGAGGCCCTCACCGCCGCCTTCACGTCGTCGTTCATCGGCTCGCTCGTGGCGGTGGTGCTGATCACGTTCCTCGCCCCGATGATCTCGTCGTTCGCGCTCAAGTTCGGCCCGCCCGAGTTCTTCGCCGTCTATCTGCTCACGTTCTGCTCGTTCGTGGGCCTCGGTCGGGAGGACAAGCACAAGACACTCATCTCGATGGCCCTCGGACTCCTGCTCGCTGCGGTCGGCATGGATACCGTCTCGGGAAGCCTGCGCATGACTTTCGGCACCGAGGTCCTGATGCGCGGCGTCAACTTCCTGGTGGCGGTCATCGGCCTCTTCGGCATCTCCGAGATCCTGCTCACGATGGAGGAACGGCTCGCGCTGCGCGGGCACTCCGCGCGGATCGGACTGTCCACCGTGCTCAAGGTATGGCGCGACCTGCCCAAGTATTGGGCCACACTCTTGCGCTCGTCCGTGATTGGCTGCTGGCTCGGCATCACGCCCGGGGGCGCGATCGCCGCGTCGTTCATGGGATACAACATGGCCAAGCGCTTCAGCAAGGATCCCTCGAGCTTTGGCAAGGGACGCATCGAAGGCGTGTTCGCCCCGGAGACCGCCGCGCACGCGTCGGGAACGTCGGCGCTGCTGCCGATGCTCGCCCTGGGCATCCCGGGGTCAGGTACCGCGGCCATCCTGCTCGGTGGCCTCATGGTGTGGGGGCTCAATCCCGGCCCGCTGCTCTTCGTCGAGCACAAGGACTTCGTATGGGGGCTCATCGCGTCGATGTACCTGGGCAACGTGGTGGGGCTCGTGATCGTGCTGACAACGGTGCCGCTGTTCGCCTCGATCCTGCGGGTCCCTTTCGCCGCGGTGGCGCCGATGATCCTGGTGTCGTGCGCGATCGGCGCCTACGCGATCCAGAACGCGATGTTCGACGTGTGGCTCATGCTCGGCTTCGGCGTAGTGGGCTATGTCTTCAAGAAGATCGGCATTCCGCTTGCGCCGTTCACGCTTGCGCTCGTGCTGGGCAACCGCAGCGAGGATGCCTTCCGGCTGTCCATGATCGGCGCCGGCGGGGACATGCGCGTGTTCTGGTCGAACGGCCTCGTGGGCACGCTCACCACGCTGGCCCTCGTGCTGCTGTTCTGGCCGCTCATCGGCCGCCTGGCAAGCGCCGTGCGCGGACCGCAGAAGCCGCTGCGCGCCTGAGCGCGCCCCTCGGCGCGCAACATCGAAACGGCTCTCGCACGGCGGGCCTGTCACCCTTCAGGGCTTGCCACCGCGCATGGCACGCAGGGCCTCCAGCATCTTCTCGACATGCCGTGCGGGATTGAGGCTCATGTAGTGGAACGCGATGCGGCCGTCGGGTGCGATCACATAGGAGATGCGGTTCGCGTACTCGGGCCGCGTCTTCAGCACCGCGTCGTAGGCGCGCATGACCGACTGCCGCGCGTCGGAGGCCACCGGAAAGCGTCCCTGGCACGCCTGCACGGAAAACTTCGCTAGGGTATCGATGTCGTCGCCCGACACCCCAACGACGGTGGCACCCAGCTTCTCGAACTCGGGCATCGCCTCGGCGAACAGATGCGCCTCGGCCGAGCACCCCTCCGAATAGGCCGCGGGGAAGAAATACAGCACCACAGGCCCCTGGCGCAGGCCAGCAGCGAGCTCGTACTCGTACACACTGCCGTTGTGGGCGGCTTTGGTGCTGAAGGGGGGCGCCCGCTCCCCCACGTCCAGGGCCGCATGGGCGACGGTCCCGAACGTAAGGCTTGCGACCAGGGCCGCGACCAAGGCGAACATCGAAGCAGCGGAGCGGATCATGTCGGGCGCGTGTTCGGGAAGTCCTTTGGCATTGGTCGGCAGCCGTGGCAGGAGCTTACGAGGAATCGCCGCGCTCATGCTCGCGCTCGCGCTCGGAGCCTGCGGTACGGCGCCGATCCGCGGCGATCCGCCACCCGCCGCGGCGTCGGCGCCCGATCCGGCGAGCCCGCTCGTTGTACTCGCGCGCGCCTCCGTGCCGCCGGAACCCGACCTCTCCGGCTTCCGGCTGATGCCCACCGGCCTCTTCTCGCTCGACGCGCGTGTCGAGCTGGCACAACGCGCGACGCGCTCGCTCGATATCCAGTACTACCAGATCAGCAACGACCGTACGGGGCATCTCCTCCTGCGCAACGTGCGCGACGCCGCGCTACGCGGCGTGCGCGTGCGGCTCCTTCTCGACGACCTGTACACGAGCGGCGGCGATGAGCTCTTCGTGGGTCTCGCGGCCTTTCCAAACGTGGAAGTGCGCCTCTTCAATGCGTTCTGCTGCGGCCGCGATGGCCTGCTGAACAAGTATTTGAGCTCGCTCGGCGATTTCCGCCGCCTCAACCGGCGCATGCACAACAAGCTCTTCATCGCCGACAGCGCGATCGTGGTGACCGGCGGCCGCAACATCGCCGACGAGTATTTCATGCGCAGCACGACCGACAACTTCGTGGACATGGATGCGCTGGTCGTGGGCGCCGTGGTGCCGCAGTTCGTGGATATCTTCGATGTGTACTGGAATAGTCGCCATGTGTATCCGGCGAGCGACGTCATCGCCACGTCGCTGTCGCCAGAGGCACTGCGGCGCCGTTTCGACGAGCTGGTCGACGAGGGCGAGCAGATGATGGCGGTTCCGCTACCGCCGATCGACGTCCTCGGTTACGGCCCCGTGAGCGAGGACTTCGACAGCCCCCGCCTGTCCCTCGTTTTCGGGCAGGCCCGCGCTTTCGCCGATTCCCCGGACAAGGTCACCGCCGCCACCGACGAGGAGGCCCGCAGCATGAGCGTGACCATGAATGTGATGGATCGCGTGGCCGCGGCGCGTTCGGAAGTGGTGCTGTCGTCGCCCTACTTCGTGCCGGGCGTCATGGGCGTGACGGAGTTCGCTAAGCTCCGCGCGCGTGACGTGAAGGTCACCGTGCTCACCAACTCCCTCGCCTCCAACGACGAGCCGCTGGTGCACACGGGCTATGCGCGCTATCGTTCCGACCTCCTGCGCCATGGCGTGGACCTCTACGAGCTCAGCCCCACCCGCAGCCAGAAGAACAAGCGGCTCATGCTCCCTGGGGCCTCGCGCGGGAGGCTGCACGCCAAGACCGCGGTGATCGACCGCCAGTGGGTGTTCATCGGCTCCATGAACCTCGATCCCCGCTCGGCCAGCCGCAACACGGAGCTCGGCATGCTCGTGGACAGTCCCGACCTCGCCAAGGAAGTGCTTCGCGTGATCCACATCAGTAAGCTGCAAAGCGCCTATCGCCTCCAGCTCGGAGGCGATGGGCGCAGCCTGGAATGGCTGACCATGGACGACGATGCCGAGGTGGTGCTCGTCACGGAGCCCGACACCACGTTCCTCTTCCGGCTACAGAACTGGCTGCTCGGTCCCTTCGTGCCGGAGCAGGAGCTCTGAGCCCATTGCGCCGGCTTGCCCGCCGCGAGCTTCCCGCGGACACCGAGACGCTCGCCCGCTGGCTTCTGGGCAAGGCGCTCGTGCGCGACACGCCCCAGGGCCGCACCGCGGGGATCATCGTGGAAACGGAAGCCTACGTGCCCGGCGATGCGAGCGGACACGCCTACGTGGGCCGCACTGCCCGCAACGACTCGCTGTTCCTCCGCCGCGGGCACGCCTACGTGTACTTCATCTACGGCATGCACTATTGCGTGAACGTGTCCGGCGAGCGCGCCGGAGTCGGCGCGGGGGTGCTGCTGCGCGCCCTGGAGCCGAGCGAGGGGATCGCCCTCATGGAGTCGCGACGCCGCACGTCCCGCCGCGCCGATCTCGCACGCGGTCCGGGCCGGCTCGCCCAAGCGATGGCGATAGACCGGAACCTCGACGGCGTGGACCTTTGTAGCCGCGGCAGCCCCCTTTGGCTTGCCGACGCGCCGCGCCCCCTCGGGGAGATCGTCGCGTCGGTGCGGATCGGGATCAGCCGGGAGACAGAGCGTCTGCTGCGCTTCTACGAGCGGGGCAACCGGTACGTGAGCGGACCGCCGCGCCTACGGAGCTAGGGCCTGGCGAACACGTCGTCGAGCGCGTCGATCCAGCGCCTCTTGGCATCGTCACCAGCAAAGCTCGCGGCGAAACTGTTGCGCGCGAGCGTGTAGGCATCGCCTACTCCGAGCGGCAGCGCGCGAAAGGCCTCCACGTAGTTGGCGTTGACGTAGCCGCCGAAGTAGGCCGGATCGTCGGAGTTCACGGTGGCCCGGATGCCGGCATCCAGCAATGCCTTGAGCGGATGCCGCGCCAGGTCGGGATACACGCAAAGCTTCACGTTGGACAGCGGACACACCGTGAGCGGGATGCCCGCACGCGCCAAGCGCCCCGCGAGCGCGGGATCCTCGAGACAGCGGACGCCGTGGTCAATGCGCTCGGCATGCAGCACGTCCAGCGCGGCCTCGATGTACGCCGGCGGCCCCTCCTCACCGGCATGCGCCACGCGATGCAGACCGAGCTCGCCGCAGCGGGCGAAGACGCGCGCGAACTTCTCCGGCGGATTGCCGCGCTCACCGCTGTCGAGGCCCACGCCGATGAAATGCCCCCGCAATGGCAGCGCCTGCTCGAGCGTTGCGAACGCGGATTCCTCGGAAAGGTGACGCAGGAAGCAGAGGATAAGGGAGGCCTCGATGCCGTGCACGACGGCCGCTCGCCGGCACGCGCGCTCGAGCCCGTTGATCACGCAGCCGATCGGCACGCCGCGCTCGGTGTGCGTCTGCGGATCGAAGAAGAGCTCGGCGTGCACCACGTTGTCGGCGGCGGCTCGGTCGAAGTAGGCCATGGCCATGTCGTAGAAGTCGTCCTCGCGCAGGAGGACGCTCGCCCCGGCGTAGTAGATGTCGAGGAAGCTCTGCAGGTCGGTGAAGGCATATGCGGCCTTGAGCGCCGCCACGTTGGCGTAAGGCAGCGTGACGCCGTTGCGCCGCGCGAGCGCGAAGATGAGCTCGGGCTCGAGCGTGCCTTCGATGTGCACGTGCAGCTCGGCCTTGGGCATGGCCCGCAGCAGCGCCGGCAGCCGGTCGTGCGGAATGGTCGCGAAGTCGACCGGCTGCGAGGACGTCATGGCGTCAGGCAT
>CALFEY010000286.1 GCA_937958295.1 uncultured Pseudomonadota bacterium | reverse complement strand
TCCCAACGACAGTGCAAGCGGCATCCCGAGCGCGAACAGTCCCAGCGCGGTGAGCGCGCCGACGGCCAGCATCGAGAGGAGCTGGCCGAACAGCCATCGCCGCAGGCCGCGCCCGGCAGCGAGCATCGCCGCGTCGACCTGCGGACGAAAGCCGTCTGGAACGAGCTTCAGGAATCCGCGGTAGTACATACGCGGCGCTGCCGCGAGATAAAGGCCCAGCACCAGGATCAGCACCGCGTTGACGATGCCGCCCACCGCAGCCGTGGTGAACAAGGCGACGCGCGACCATGGCACGTCGCCGTCCTTGGCCGTCTCGTACAGGTCGAGCAGCGTCAATCCGACCGACGAGCCGTTCAACCATTCGCGCGCGGTGGCGGCGGCCTGCGGGAGCGTCGTTCGAAGCGTTGCGAACTGAGTCGCAACCTGCGCTCCCAATAGCCAGAACAGGAGCGCGAGCGTGGCCACGATGAGTACGACGACCGCCACCAGCGACCACCGCTCCGACAACGGCGTGACCTGGGCGAGTCGCGACGCACCTGCGTCGAGCGCGACGGCGAGGATGACGCTGCCGAACAGCAGGATGAAGACGCTCGACAACCACCATGCTGCGGCGAACAGGGTGGCGATCGCCAGCGCGATGCTGACGCGCAGCGCGAATCGAGCTTCGGTGTTCGGGTTGTCGGCGCCTCGGCTCACGCACGCCCCGCTGGGGGCGGTGCGACCCACGCGTCGGCGCGGCACGGCACGCGGACATCCACCGGCGCGCTTGCCGTCGCGAGCGCGATCCGCTCACCCCGGCGAGCTCGTCGCATGTCTTGGCACACTCTGCGCATGCGGGGCAGGGTAGCAGAGACTGCACGGTGCGCGTCCTTGTGCGCCGCGAGTCGCGCGCATGGGTGCCGGCGCAGACGTGGACGAGCCGATCGACGTCGAGTGCAGCCGCTCGCTACGTTGGCGCGCACATCGCCACGCGGTCGGGGCCGTCGCCTTCGGCGAGCCAGCCCTCGCCGACCATGCGGTCGCGCGTCGCGCGGTCGGTCGTGTAGCGATGGTTGGCGTCGGGGCGGTTGCTGAACACGCGATACAAGGCGGTGGTGCCCGCAGGGCAGGCGCCCGCCGTGGGCAGCACGGCGTGAAAGAACGTCGCGGCCTCGAGCACGAAGGCCGGATGCTCCGCAATGGTGGCGTTGCACTCGGCCGTGCCGCGGCCGAAGAAGTGCGAATCGCCGAGCGCCGGCGGAATGTAGAGGCGGCACACCGGCGAGGTCGCGGTGCCCGCCGCGGCGTACATGGCGAATGTCTGGCCGGTGCGCGTCCACCGCGTGGGCGTGGCACCGGCGTCGAGGTGCGACTGCTCCGCGGCGAGCGACGTGATGAAGTAGTGATCGAGGCTCGCGTTGTAGTACTCCACCACCGTGACCTTGGCCGGCGGCGGCACGGCCGCGACGCCGCCCGGGCGGAACTGCAACGGCTGCAGGATCGCCTGCTTCGCCGCGTCGATGGTGCGCCAGTCGTCGTTGAGAAGTCCGCCGGTGTCGCCGGAGTTGGGATTCCACGACCAGAACGTCCAATGCAGGCCGTCGATACCGGTTCCGAGATAGGCCGCCAGCGCGTCGAGCCACTGCTTGTCCGACGCGGTGGCGAGGCGGGTGCCGAACTCGCCCACCAGCACCGGCGCGATGCCGTTGCGGTGCAGGTAGCCCCACGTGGCGTCCCACAGCGCGGGGAGGTTCGCCGGATAGTCGGGCGCCGAGAACCAGGGTTGCGCGTACACGCTGGCCGGATAGTCGTGCGTCGAGTACACGAGGCGGTGCGGCACCGCGAGCCGCACGGGGGCGGCGCCGGCGCCCGCGAGGTTGCCGCCCCACCAGTAGTTCTTGCCGTCGTGGCTTTCCACGCCTTCCACTACGATGAGCCAGTCGGGATTGACCGCGAGGATCGCGTTGCCGGCGCGCTCGGCGGCCAGGCGCCAGTCGCGCGCGAGGTCGCCGCAACCCCAGCATGCCGCGCCGTGCGGCTCGTTGTGCAGGTCGGCGCCGATCACGGTGGCGTTACCGAGGTAGCGTGCCGCGAGCATCGTCCAGTCGCGGATCCAGCGCGCTTCGTCGTACGCGGCGGTGTACCAGAGCGCGGACTGCCCGTTGGCATCGGGACGGTGCCGGTCGAGGAGGATGCGCAGGCCGATCTCGCCGGCATACGCCACGATCCGGTCCATGATCTGGAGGCCGGTGAGGCCGGCCAAGTCCGCGTTGAGATTGAAGTCGATGCCGTTGGGGATGCTGCCGGCGTCGAAGAGCTGGTTGCTGTAGGGCAGGCGGATCGTGTTGTAGCCCTGCGCCTTGATCTGGTCGAGCATCGAGCGATAGCCGCGCGTCCACAGGCCGTGTGGGGCAAAGGTGCTCGTCTCGAAGCCGAACCAGTTCACGCCGGCGAGGCGGAGCGGGGTGCCTGTGCTGTCCTCGATGCGGTGGCCGTTGGTGCGCCAATGGCCGGCGCCGGGCTCCGCGGCGACGGTCGCTGCGGCGATGGCGGTGCTGACCGCCAGTGCCCAGGCGGCGATGCCCACGACGCGGGCGCGACCGGTGCGCGCGCTCATTCGACGCGCTGCCACTGCTGGTTGCGATAGAACACGCCGATGAAGCCGCGCACCTCGAGCTTCTTGCCGCCGTCGAACGGCCGCAGGCGGACGCGATAGGTCTTGCCGTCGTCGGGGTCGAGGATCTCGCCGCCATCCCAGGTGCCGTCGCCCTTGGCCTTCACGTTGCGCAGGATCGTCATGCCCAGCACGGGCTGGCCCTTGCGCTCGTCGCTGCACTTGTCGCACTTCGCGGCCTGCGCCGCCGGGTCGAGGAGCTTGTCGACCTGCCCTGTCAGCACGCCGCCCGCCTCCGAGATGCGCACGAGCGATTCGGGCTGCTTGGTCGTGTCGTCGAAGACTTGCCAGAGACCCACGGGCAAGGGCTGCGCCCATGCGGTCCCGCCGGCGAGGAGGGCGGCCGCCACGAGGCTTGCGCGAAGCGGGCGGCGCGCGACGTGCGCGAAGGGCGGAAGGTGTGCCATGTCGATCCTGGAGCGGGGGACGGCGCGTCTCGCTCGGTGAGTCACGCGTGGTGACGCCGGTGCGACCGATTCTAGCGCCCGCGCACAGGGGGCGGGACGTTAGGGCTGGAGCACGTGGCGCGAGTGATGTGCGCATCGGGGGCATTCGCCGCCGCCGTTGTATGGTGGAGGCCTCTTCATCTCCCCTACCCCGCCCCCATGAGTGCCCCGCTCCCTACCCACGGCATCGAGCTGCAATCGCTGATCACCCCATCCGGCGAGCTGCGGCTCCAGCTCGTCGAGGCCCCGATCGTGCCGCCGGCGGGCGACGAAGTGCTCGTTCGCGTGGAGGCGAGCCCGCTCAATCCTTCCGACCAGGGCCTGCTGTTCGGCGCTGCCGACCTCGCCACGGGGCGTGTGGAGGCGGCGTCTCCCCGCGCCGCCTTCGTCGCGCAGGTGCCTGCGCCGCGGATGGGCGCCATGCGCGGTCGCGTGGACCGACCCATGGCCGTGGGCAACGAGGGTGCCGGCACCGTGGTGGCCGCGGGGGATGCGCCCGCTGCGCAAGCCCTGCTCGGACGGCGGGTCGCCGTCTTTGGCGGCGGCCTGTATGCCCAGTATCGCAACGTGAAAGCCGCGCAATGCATGGTGCTGCCCGACGACACGCCCTTCGCCGCGGCCGCGTCCTGCTTCGTCAACCCGCTCACGGCGCTCGGCATGGTGGAGACGATGCGGCTCGAAGGCCACAAGGCACTCGTGCACACGGCGGCGGCGTCCAACCTGGGCCAGATGCTCGCGCGCATCTGCGAGGAGGACGGCATCCCCCTCGTGGCGGTCGTGCGCTCTGCCGGGCAGCAAGCCTTGTTGCGCTCGATGGGCGTGACGCACGTATGCGACACGAGCGCGCCGCAGTTCGCGGCATCGCTGCGGGAGGCCATCGCCGCCACGGGCGCCACGCTCGCTTTCGACGCGATCGGCGGCGGCACGCTCGCCAGCGAGATCCTGTCGGCGATGGAAGCCGCCATTGCGGCGCGCAGCGACTCGTCCTACAGCCGTTACGGATCGGCGGTGCACAAGCAGGTGTACATCTATGGCTCGCTCGACAACGCGCCCACGACGATCCATCGCTCGTTCGGCCTTGCGTGGGGCATCGGGGGATGGCTGCTGTGGCCGTTCCTCCACCGTGTGGGACCGCAGCGTACGGAGGCGCTCAAGGCGCGCGTGGTGGCGGGCCTGCATACCACCTTCAAGAGCCACTACGCCGGCGAGCTGTCGCTCGCGCAGATGCTCGACCCCGCAGCGATCGCGCGCTATGCGACGCGGTCGACGGGCGCGAAGTATCTCGTGCTGCCGCAACGGTGATCGGCCGCGGCGGACTTGCGGACGACCCCGCTCAAGCGGCCAAGGCCACGATCGCGTAGCGACCCTTGTCCCTCCCGGCGGTCGGGAGGTCGACGAACTCGCTGTGGACGATCGTGAACCCCGACGCCTCGACCAGTCGCCGGGCCACGTCCGGGGCGTGCGAGTCGTAGAAGAAGGAGGCGCCGAACATCGTGTCCTCGAACGGAGGATGGTCGGATCCGCC
>CALFEY010000285.1 GCA_937958295.1 uncultured Pseudomonadota bacterium | reverse complement strand
TCAATCGCGTGGTGTACGACATCTCGAGCAAGCCGCCGGCGACGATCGAGTGGGAGTGAGGCGGAGCGCCTCCCGCTTCGCGGATGTGACGTCGATGCCCCCCCTGCGTCGGTCTGGCGGACGACATCCGTTCAGCCCGCCTGTTTGGCGGCTCGTCCTCTTGACGGAGCAAGTCTCGGCGCGCTACGGCCGGTGGGCCTTCAGCGCTCAATGATCGTCAGCGCCACCACCGCCACGATGGCGAAGAATCCGGCGATTCCGAGAGCGGGCGTGCCGAACACGCGCACGAACGCTTTGGATGCGCTTGCCACGCCGTGACGCGCAATCTATGGGTCTCGGCGGGCGCGCACTTCCTTAAAGACTGCACCCGGCTTCCTGTTCGTTTTGGCGCTCGGCCCTGTCCCCATCGTAGCCGGCAGATGATCGCGCGCATGCTCGAACCACGCAGCGCAGCTGGAGGTCCGATGGCGACGGCGCGTCATGGCGCGGCACCTATGCCACGGCGCCCCGCGCGCGTGCGTCCCGGCGCCACGACAGGACCACCGATGTCGCGATGATCGTGGCCACCACGCCGAGCGAGATCCACACGGGGATCTTCACCATGTCGACGAGGATCATCTTGGCGCCGACGAACATGAGCACCAAGGCCAAGCCGTATTTCAGGAGCGAGAAGCGGTCCGCCATGTCCGCGAGGAGGAAGTACATCGCACGCAGGCCGAGGATCGCGAAAACATTCGAGGTCAGCACGATGAACGGGTCGGTCGTGATCGCGAAGATCGCCGGGATCGAGTCGACCGCGAAGATGAGGTCGGTGACCTCGACGAGGACCAGTACGAGGAAGAGCGGCGTGGCGCAGCGCACGAGCGTGCCGGACCGTTCCTGGACCACGAAGAAGCGCTCGCCATGCAGGTCCGGCGTTACGTTGAGCCGGCCGCGCAGCCAGGCAATGAGCCGATGGCTACCGAGGTCGGCCTTCGCTCCCGCGAACCACCACATCTTCACGCCCGTGAAGAGCAGGAACGCGCCGAATACGTACAGTAGCCAGTGGAATTTCACGATGAGCCAGGCACCGGCGAAGATCATCGCCGTGCGCATCACGATGGCGCCAAGCACGCCGTAGACGAGCACGCGTTTCTGCAGCTCCAGCGGTATCGCGAAGAACGAGAACAGCGTCAGCCACACGAACACGTTGTCGATCGCGAGCGACTTCTCGATGAGATAGCCGGTCACGAACTCGAGCGTGGTCGCGTTGGCCACGGCGCGGCCGGCCGAGGCTTCGACGTACCACCACAGCACGCCGGCGAAGGCGAACGCCACGGTGATCCAGACCACCGACCACGCGGCTGCCTCGCGCATCGTCACGCGATGGGCCTTGCCGCCGCCGACCACGAAGAGGTCGATCGCGATCATCGCGAGGACGGTCACCGCGAAGCCGACCCACATCCAGGTGCTGCCGATCGTTTCCATGACCCCTAGTGGCCTGAATCCTGCCGCAACGGGTGGCGATTGTCGGTCGTGGTAATACATCTAACAAGTCGATTATGATTCACTATCCATCAGCTAAATATTGATGATTAGACGTGCCCACCGTCAACTTCAAGCACCTTCGCTACTTCTGGGCCGTGGCGCGGTTCGGCAGTATCGCGCGGGCCAGCGCGATGCTGCACGTCACGCCGCAGTCGATCAGCAGCCAGCTCGCGGAGCTCGAGACCTCGCTCGGCACGTCGCTCTTCCGGCGCGTGGGCCGTGGCCTCGAGCCGACGGACATCGCGCGTCGCGTTGCCGGCTACGCCGAGCAGATCTTCGCCCTCGAGGACGAGCTGCTCGCGCTCGTGCGCAATGCGGACGCCAAGGCCGCGCTTGCGTTCCGCATCGGCATCGCCGATTCGGTGCCGAAGTCGCTGACCTATCGGGTGGTGGAGCCGGCCCTGCGCATGGCCGAGCCGGTGCGTCTCTCGTGCAGGGAGGGCCGCCTCGTATCGCTGCTCGCAGACCTCGCCGTGCATCGCCTGGACATGGTGATCGCAGATCGCGTGATGCCCACCGACGTGAAGGTGCGCGCCTACAACCACCTTCTCGGCTCGAGCACGGTCACGGTCTTCGGCACGCCCGCGCTGGTGCGCCGGTTGAAGGGGCCGTTTCCGGCGCTCCTGGACGGCGCGCCTTTCCTCTTGCCCGGGGTGGAGGTGGCCATCCGCCCGGCGCTCGAGCAGTGGTTCGACGACCATGGCGTGCATCCCTGGGTCGTTGGGGAGTTCGACGACAGCGCGCTCCTGAAGGCCTTTGGGCAAGGGGGCGCTGGCCTCTTCGTGGCGCCGACCGCCATCGCCGACTTCGTCTGCCAGCAGTACGGCGTGCGAGCCGTCGCGCGCATCGACGCAGTCGTCGAGCAGCTGTACGCCATCACGGCGGAGCGGCGCATGCACCATCCCGCGGCTCTCGCGGTCAGCCAGGCCGCGACGCGCGACGTGTTCGGCGGGAGGAAGCGGGGAACGTCGTCGTCGGCGCGCCGGGCGTGATCGCTTCGCGTGCTTCCACGAGGCGCCGCGGGTGGGCCGATGGCCGGTCGTGGCCCGCGTCCGGCCGGGAGGATAATGCGCCGGGGTCTTCCCTGCGCAGACCGGATCGGCTCAAGGAATGCCAAGCTGTGCTCGAGGTGATGGAGGGGCGATGGGCATCGAGGCAGAGGACGTTGCGAGGGCCTTCGAGGGGAACGAGTTCGAGCCCCATTTCCAGCCGCTGGTCGACCTGCGCACGGGCGATCTGCAAGGGTTCGAGCTCCTGGCGAGATGGCGCCATCCGCAGCGTGGCTGGATCCCTCCTGCCGAGTTCATCCGCAGCGCCGAGGAAGGCGGGTGGATCGACCGGCTGAGCAGCAATCTGTTTCGGCGGGCCTTCTCGACGATCGCGCGGCTGCCGGGTGAGCTCAGCCTGTCCATCAATGTCTCCGCGGTCCAACTTCGAGGCTTCGATCTCCCCACCGCTATCGAGTCGATCGCCGCAAGCACCGGGCTTCCTGCAAGTCGCCTGGTCATCGAGATCACGGAAGGCGCGTTGGCCGAGGACGTTGCCCACGCGCGAGGGATCCTGACGTCGTTGAAGTCAATGGGATGCCGGTTGGCCCTCGACGATTTTGGCACGGGCTACTCGAGCCTCACCCAACTCCAATCGTTCCCGTTCGACGAGATCAAGATCGATGGCAGTTTCGTCGGGTCGATGATCGAGCGCAGGGACAGTCGGAAGATCGTCGCGGCGGTGGTGGGTCTCGGTCAGAGTCTCGGCCTCCAGACCGCGGCGGAAGGTGTCGAGACCCTCGAGCAGGTTCACATGCTGCAGTGGCTCGGCTGCAACCTGGCGCAGGGCTGGTTCTACGGCAGGGCGCTCCCCGGCGAAGAGCTCCCTGAGGCGTTGTCGATCCTCCGGCGGCAGGATCTCGCGGTGATGTCCATCGATGTCGTGGGACGCTTGTCCGGCGGCAGCTTCGACCTGCTCCCAACGGTACGTTTGGCGCAACTGCAGGCGGTATACGACGGCGCGCCCGTTGGACTGGCGTTTCTGGACCGCGATCTTCGCTACAAGGTTCTCAACCGGCGGCTTGCCCAGATGAATGGGCGACCGATGGAAGAGCATATCGGCAAGACAGTCTCGCAGATGATCCCTGAGCTGTATCCGATCGTCGAGGGCTACATCCGCCGCGCCCTCGGCGGCGAGGCCATTGCCGGCGTCGAGGTCACGAAGCCTTCGGCGCGACCCGAGGACAGCAGGACCATCCTTCTGTCTTACGAACCGGTACGCGACGAAGCGGGTGAGGTGGTCGGCGTGTCGGTGGCGATCGCCGACCTGTCGCCGGTCAGACACGCCGAGCGCGAACGGCGCGAACTCGAAGGGCACTTCCGGCAGATGATGGAGCTGTTGCCGCAGATCCCGTGGATCATCGATGCCAAGGGCGGCGCGCTCGATGTCAGTCAGCGCTGGTTGGAAATCACGGGTATGAAGGGCGACTCGTGGCGGGGCTTCGGCTGGTTGACGGCGCTCCATCCGGACGACGTAGAGCCTACCCGGGCTGCGATGCAGAGGTCATTCCTGACCGGCGATCCGATCGACGTCGTGTACCGCGTTCGGCGATCCGAAACCGAACCTTGGACGCCGCTGCGCTCGCGCGGGGCCGCGCGCCGCGGGGACAACGGCGAGATCATTGGCTGGTACGGCTGCCTAGAGCCGGTATGAATCACGCGTCGGGTTGCGTCCCGGTGGCATGCAAAGCGTGTGCCGATGCGGTGCCTGTGCCACGCCGCGGGCCCGCGGCGATGACGGGCGGCCATTGATGTCGCGCCGAGTGCTCTTGCTGGGAGCCACGGGCACCATCGGCCAGGCCACGGCCCGGGCCCTGGTGCGCCACGGCCACGAGGTGGTGTGCTTCGTGCGGCCGCGCGCCGGGGTGGGCGGCCGCTGGTCCCCGGAGGAGGTCGCGACGCGCTTTCCGGGGGCCTCGGTGCGCGTCGGCGACGTATGCGAGGCCGCATCGCTCGCCCGCGACGGCTTCCGCGACGAGCGCTTCGACGTGCTGGTGTCCTGCCTCGCGTCGCGCACCGGCGTGCCCGCGGATGCCTGGGCGATCGATCATCGTGCGCACGTGCTCGCCCTGGATACGGCGAGGGCGGCGGGCGTCACGCAGATGGTGCTGCTGTCGGCGATCTGCGTGCAGAAGCCCCAGCTCGCGTTCCAGCACGCCAAGCTCGCCTTCGAGAAGGCGCTCGTCGAGTCCGGCCTCGGCTACTCCATCGTGCGGGCGACGGCCTTCTTCAAGTCGCTGTCCGGCCAGGTGGAGCGGGTCAGGGCCGGGAAGCCCTTCCTGGTCTTTGGCGACGGCACGCTCACCGCCTGCAAGCCCATCGGCGACGACGACCTCGGCAACTACCTTGCGGGCTGCATCGACGACCCGTCGCGCCGTGATCGCGTGCTGCCCATTGGCGGTCCGGGGGATCCGATCACGCCGCGCCAGCAAGGCGAGCATCTGTTCGCGCTGCTGGGGAGGCCACCGCGCTTCCGGCAGGTCCCGGTGGCGCTGCTCGACACGATCATCGCCGGGCTTGCCGCGGCCGGTCGCGTGCTGCCCCCGCTGGCCGGCAAGGCCGAGCTCGCGCGCATCGGCCGCTATTATGCGACCGAGTCGATGCTCGCCTGGGACGCCGCCGCAGGCCGCTACGATGCCGCGGCCACGCCATCGACGGGCCGGGACACCCTGTTCGATTTCTACGGCCGCCTGGTGCGCGGGGAGGCGGTCGCGGAGCGCGGGGACCACGCAGTGTTCTAGCGGCATCCACGCGCGGCGTGCGTCGACCCGACCCGTTGCGCTTGCTATCATCTGCGCTCGATGACGGGTCACGTCGCAAGTCGTTCGTGGACTCGGCCATTGTTGCTCTCTCCTCCCATGCGCACGCTACCCATCCATCGCGACACTGCCGGAAGACGCCATTTCGAGCGCTTCTTCGGTCTGGCGTAGACGAGGCGGACGCATGGAGTGGGCCGTCACCGCCAAGCTCTTCGCTGCGCTCTTCGCGATCATGAATCCGCTGAGCGTGCTGCCGATTTTCCTCGCGATGACGGCCGATCAGTCGATCGCCGAGCGCCGCTCGACGGCATTCGTGATGATGGCGTCCGTGATTGTGGGATCGATCGTGTGCGCCTTGATCGGGCAGCGGCTGCTCGCGCTCTTCGGCATCGATGTCGAGCACTTCCGGCTGGCGGGCGGCCTCATCGTGCTGCTGATCGCGCTGTCGATGCTGAACGGCGCGGACAACACCGCGCACAACGGCACGGAGAAGGAGAACGCCGCCTTGCGGGTGTCCGCATCGACGGGCGTTGGCATCTATCCTCTCGCGATCCCGATCGCGCTTGGCCCCGGGACCATCGCCACGATCATCGTGTTCGCGCAATCGTCCCAGCAGGCCGGCCACCTGGTGTCGTACTACGCCGGTCTGGCGGGCTACCTCGTGTTTTTCTCCGCCTTCCTGCTGGTGGCACCTTACGCCAGCGCCTGGGTATCGCCCACCGCCTTGAGCGTGACGAAGCGGCTGATGGGCCTCGTGCTCGCGGCGATCGCGGCCGAGATGATCACCGGTGCGCTGGGCCGGTTGTTCCCCGGTTGGCTGCATCCGTAAGGCGTGCACGCGTGCTCGAGGCGCACCCGCGTTCGCATCGGGGGCCCGGCAAGTTCAGTCCCAGCCTTCCAGCACCACCTTGCCGCGGGCCTTGCCCGTTTCCACGAGCGCATGGGCACGTCGCAGGTTCGCGGCGTTGATGGTGCCGTAGCGCTCCGCGAGCGTGGTGCGGATGAGGCCCGCGTCGACGAGTTCCGCCACCTCGTCGAGCAGGCGATGCTGGCCGGCCATGTCAGCCGTCTCGAACAGGGCGCGCGTGAACATGAGCTCCCAATGCAGGGACACCGACTTGC
>CALFEY010000284.1 GCA_937958295.1 uncultured Pseudomonadota bacterium | reverse complement strand
CGCTCCACTGCAGGAGCGTGGGCACGAGGCCGCGTCCGGGGCGATGGCCGTCCTCCGGCACCGTGATGCGCCAGGACCACTCGCCGCGCGACATGGACAGTACGGCGCCGAGGTGCGGTAGGCGCTGCACGGCACGGTCGAGGTCGCGCGTGCGGGCGACCCAGGTTGCAAGCACGGGACCTTCCGCGAGCGCGGCCCTCATGCGCGGCTCGTCGAGGTCGAACCAGCGTGCTCGCCCGGGAGCCGGCAGCGACGGGTCGACCGCGATGACCTCGAGATAGAGTCGCGGCCCGAGCGAGAGCACGGCATTGTGCGTGCCCATGGAGACATGCTGTCCGCCGGGCGCCGGCCGGATGCCCAGGCGCTCCTCGATCCAGTCGCAGCCCTGCCCGAGCGTGGCTGCCGCCACGACGAGGTGGTCGGGCTCCACTGCCAGGGGATTCATCGGCGTCCCCGGCTACGCATGCGCGGGCCCCTCGTGCGGCGCGAAGTCGAGCTCCACGCGCGCGCCGTTCGGATCGAAGAAGAACACCTGCCACAGGAGCGTGCCCACCTGCTGGCGGCACACGTGCTTGATGTCGTTGGCGGCGAGGAGGGCGAGCGTGTCCGGCAGGCCGCTCGCCGTGAAGGCCATGTGATCGATCACGCCGGCCTTGAGCTCCTCGCGCGGCCGACCGCCGATCACGTGCAGCACCGCCACGTCACCCGCGTACAGCCAGGCACCGGGAAAGCCCAGCGAGGGCCGCGGGCCGTCGCGCAGGCCCAGGAACTTGGCATAGAAATCCACCGTGTGCGGGACGTCGTCGGTGAGGATCGTGAAGTGGTTCATGCCGGATGCGGCCATGGTGCGTCTCCTCCTTGTCGGCGTGAGGATAAGCTATCCGCGAAAAGGCCACCGGCATGGGATGATCCGTAACCGTGCCCGCCGCTCGTGGTGCGTGCCCGCCGAAAAGGCCCGACATGATCCCGCCCGACCACCCGCAACGCCTGTTGCTCGCGGAGGAAGTGCACGCGCGGCCGCCGGTGGCGCTCGCCACCCCGGCGGGGGCCACGTACCTCGCCATCGTGGTGCCGCCCGAGCGCCGGCATGAGGAGCTCGAACATCTCGGGCGGTTGTGCGAGCACTACGGGTTGCCCCCGCCGCCTGCCGACGCGCGCCACTTCAGCGCCGACCTGCCCGCTCTCCGCTGCAAGTGGGAACGGCACGGCGAGTTCTCGGGCTACACGTTCTTTGCGGAAGGTGCCGGCCGGCTGCCGTTCGGCGAGACGCCCATCGGTTTGCTTCCAGCGGGATGGCTCGCGGCAGTGCCGGGCACCACGCTCTTCGCTGCGCACGCCACGCTCCTCGCGGCCGCCAGCGAGGCCGAGCCCGCGCTCATGGAGGCGTCCTTCGGCAGCAACATCGTGGTGGGCGCCGAGATCGGCGGGGGGCGCGGCCTTGCGTTCACCGACTTCCGCGTGCACCCGGACGGCTTCGAGCGCTTCCTCCTTCTCGATCGCGACTTCACCACGCAGCAGGCGGGCCGCATGGTGCAGCGCCTCTTCGAGATCGAGGCCTACCGCATGCTCGCGATGCTGGCCCTCCCGCTCGCGCGCACCGTGGGCACGCGCATCGCGGCCATCGAAGGGGCGCTCGTGACCCTCACCGACGATATCGCGCGCCACAGCGTCAACGACGAGACGCTGCTGCAGCAGCTCACCCGCCTCGCCGACGAGGTCGAGCAGAGCCTCGCGAGCAGCCAGTTCCGCTTCGGTGCGTGTCGTGCCTATGCAGAGCTCGTGGCGCGTCGCATCGACGAGCTGCGCGAGCGCCGCCTGCCCGGCATCCAGACCATCCACGAATTCATGGCGCGTCGCTTCACGCCCGCGGTGGCCACGTGCGAGAGCACCGCGGCGCGCCTCCACCAGCTCTCCGAGCGCGTGGCCCAGGCCTCTGCCTTGCTGTCCACGCGCGTGAACATCGCCCGCGAGCGGCAGAACCAGCAGCTGCTTGAATCGATGAACCGCCGCGCACGCCAGCAACTGCGGCTGCAGCAGACGGTGGAGGCATTGTCCGTCGCGGCGATCGTGTACTACGTGGCCGGCCTGATCGGGTATCTCGCCAAGGCCCTGCACGCCGCGGGCGTGGGCGTGAATCCCGAGATGGCCGTGGGCGTGGCCATTCCGCTGGTGGCGGCGGCGGTGTGGTGGCTCTTGCGCCGCGTGCATCGGCGCATCTTTCACGCGGCGCGACGCGGCATCCCGGACGACGACGCGTAGCGCATATAGGCGCCGCGGTGCACGCTTGGCCGGCCCGCGACGCCCCTGCCGGGGACCGTGGACGTCAGGACGCCGCATCGGCGAACAGTCCCGCCGCCAGCGCCGCCGCGTCAGGCGGCCCCGCCGTCGTGAAGCGGTGCGCCGGGTCGCCGCCCACCCACGCGTGGCCCAGTCCCTGCACCTCGACATAGCGAACGGCGAGGCGACCGTCGCACCGCCACTCGCGCACTATCTGCCTGCGGCCGTCGGGCAGGGCCAAGGTCTCCTCGTGGTCGGCGGGCGGCAGGTCGTCTCCGGCGCCCGCTGGTGCCACGGTCACGCCGTTGACGGCGAGGTACTGCCGCACGAGCGCGGCGGCGTTGCGGGGACGCACGACGTCGTCGTCGGCGCCGTGGATGGCGAGCAGGGGAATGCGCAGGTCGCGCGCGGCGTGCGTGCGCCGCGCGGCGGCGCCGATGGCGACCACGTCGGCGTCGGGTCCCTGTGCCATCACGCGCAACGCGGTGACGGGCGATGTCGCGGCGCCGCAGGCGAGGCCGGAGTGAACGGCGACTGCGCGCACGAGGTCCGGATGGCGCATGCCAAGGATCGCGGCGAGCGCGCCGCCCGCCGACAGGCCGGCCGCGACCACGCGCCGGCGATCGATGCGATACGCGCGCCGCACCGCGCGGATCTGGGCCGCCACGATGGCCGCCTCGCCGTGGCCTTCGGCCGTGCGCCGCTCGAACCAGTTCCAGCAGCGCCACGGATTGGCCGTGTCCTTCTGCTGCGGCAGCAGCACCACGAAGCCCTCGCGATCGGCGAGCTCGGCAATGCGCGTGCTCTGGGCGAAGGATTCGGCCGTCTGCTTGCAGCCGTGGCACAGCACGAGGAGCGGCACGCGTCGCCAGCGCGGGCGTCCCCGCGGTACGTACACGAGATAGTCGCGCGCGGGCCACACGAGCGGGGCGGTGGCCACGAAGCCGCGCCACGCGAAGCGTCGCCCGTGCTCGAAGCGGCCCGGGACGGGCGCGCGGGAGAACCAGCCGGCCACCCGCGCCTTGACGCGCCGCCACCACGAGACCATGCGATGCACCCGGGCGGCTTGTTGCCGCCGTGAACGATCAGGTGGGCAATGCGAGGGCGGGCCAGTCGTGCGCCCAGGGCCGCAGGCGCTCGAGTGCCGCGGCCACCTGAAGGAGCCGCGGCTCGCCACGCCATGGTGCCACGACCTGCAGGCCCACCGGCAGGCCGTCGGAGGTGCGGCCGCAGGGAACGGCCATCGCCGGGTGCCCGGAGGCGTTGAGGGCGATCGTATAGTTGTACCAGCAGTCGCGCAGTGGTCCGACGGTCTCGCCATCGATGCGTAGCGGGTCGGCAGCGCGATGCGTGGCCAAGAGCGGCGGGGCGGCCACGACCGGCGACACGAAGACGTCTGCGTCGCGAAAGATCGCATTGACCCGGCGCAGGAGGGCGGAGCGCTCCATGAACGCGCGGCGGACGGCCGCGGCGTCCAGCGCGAGGCCTTCCTCGATGCAGGCCACCATCGACGGATCGAGGCGATCGCGCACCCGCGGCAGGTCGGCGCCGAAGCGATGCGCCTGCTGCGTGCGCATGAAGACGCGCCAGTCGTCGGTGGCCCAGTCGATGTCGCCGCCTTCGGCCACCTGCGCGCCGGCGGCGGACATCGCCTCCACCATGGCCAGCGTCAGCGCGGCCACCGCCGGGTGAACGCGGGGATTGCCCATGCGCGGGAACCAGCGCACGCGCAGCCCGCGCAGCGCGCTCTCGGGCTCGGCCAGCGGCGTCAGGTCCTGCCGCTCGAGTCCTGCGGCGAACGGATCCGCCGCGAACGCGCCGGAGGTGGTGGCGTAGAGCAGGCGCACGTCGCTCACCGTGCGGCCGATGGCACCCAGCACCTGCAGGCCGAAGAGATCCTGCGTGGCTTCGTTGGGGACGGCGCCCATCGTGGGCTTGAGCCCGACCACGCCGCAGCAGGCAGCGGGCACGCGCGAAGAGCCGCCGCCGTCGGTGGTGAGGTGCAAGGCCCCGAAGCCCATCGCTGCTGCCGCACCGGCGCCGCCGCTCGAGCCGCCGGGCGAATGCGCGAGATTCCACGGATTGCGCGTGATCCCGTGCAGCGGGCTGTCGGTGAGGATCTTGTGGGCGAACTCCGGTGAGGTCGTCTTGCCGATGAGGATGGCGCCGGCGCGGCGCAGGCGCGCGACGGCCTCCGGCTCCACGTCGGGCACGTGGTCCGCAAACAGGCGCGAGCCATAGGCCGTGCGCACGCCGCGGGTAGCGATCACGTCCTTGACGGTGAAGGGCACGCCGTGGAGCGGACCGAGCGGCGCGCCTGCTTCGCGCGCGCGATCGGCCTCGCGGGCCGCCGCGCGCGCGCCCACCTCAAAAAAATACGCAAACGCGTTGGTGGATCCGTCGAGGGCGCGGATGCGCACCAGCGTCGACTCCACCACGTCGAGCGCGCAGAGGCGGCCGGCCCGCAAGGCGGCGGCCAAC
>CALFEY010000283.1 GCA_937958295.1 uncultured Pseudomonadota bacterium | reverse complement strand
CTGCGATGCATCACGCCCAGCACCCCCGCCACGAACAGGGCCATGAACAGCGAGCGCCAGAACACGATCTCCCAGGCGTTGGTGATCGATAGCTCGCGCACCAAAAGGCCGCCGGTGGACCAGCAGATGGCCCCGACGACCATCATCACGACGGCACGGCGGTGGCGCGCGGGATCCGCGGCGGGAGAGGACGAGGTCATGGCACTGCGGGACGGCGGCGCTCTCGAGGCGGCCGGCAAGACGTTGTTCTTGTGGGCCGCAAAGGTAACACGCGGCGGTGCGCGCGCCGCCCGGGGACGCACGATGAGGCTGCGCGCGCGAGGTCTGCTCGCGGCGGCACGTCACCCGCAGCGCGGGGCCTAGAGCACGACCGGCGCGAACGCGGGGAACATCTGCGTGGCCTCGGGGAGATCGCCCAGCGTGACGTAGTCGCAGCAGGCGGCGTAGCGGGCCCACAGCTGTGCGACCGCCGGATTGTCGTGGGCCGCCTCGATGGCGGCCGGCGAGCGCCACTCGAAGATCTCGACCAGGGTGCCATCGGCGGCGCGCAGCACGAGGCTGTCGCGGTCGGTGGCGAGGCCCTGCGCGCGCAGCACGGGGAGGTGGTCGCGCATGCACGCGAGAAGCTCGGCTTCGCCGCCCGGCTTGGGCCGGAACAAGGCCATTACCATCACCCCCATCGTCGTCTCCCGCTCGCACCGCCGCGCCCGCATGGCGCCGCTGGGGGACGATACCGCGGCGCGGGCGTCAGGTCGAGCGGATGGGCGCGACGGGCGCGGGCGGGAAATCGCTCCCGAAATCGCGGCCGAGCGCCGCGGCGATGCGCGCGAAGTCTTCTTCCGGAATGCGCAGGAAGCCGAAGCGGAACGCCGCGCCCCAGTGCGTTTTGCTGCGGATGAAGGTGAGGTGCTCGATGAGCGGCTTGACCGGTGCGGGTTGCACCGGCAGGAAGTGCGCGGGACGGCGGAATGAGCGCTGGCCCTGCACGTCGATGGACTCGATGGCGCCTTGCCCGATGCGGGCGAGCGCGGTAAAGGCCATGAGCGGCGGTCCACTGCCCTCGTGCTCGCGGGGCGAGTAATACAGCAGGCCGTCCCCGCGCTCCATGCGCGCGAGCGGGCCCGCCTTGCCGTGGCTCACCTGGGCGAAGCCGCCGGCGACGGCCCGGGCCGCGTGCTCGCCGGAGACCACGCCTATCCAGTAGCAGCGTGGACGCTCCGCCGCGGGTTGCGGCCGCGCGCGGCGGCGCACGCTGGCGGTGGCCGCGGGAACGTCCGGCCCGGCCTCGGCGGACAGGGGTGACGTGGCATCCGACGGCCTGGAGGCGGCGGGCGCGGCGGCGTTGGCGGGACGGGAGGTCATGGCGCGATTCCTGTTCAGGCGAGGGACGAGGGACGAGGCTAGCGGGCGCGGCATGCGCGGGCCATCGGCCGCTTGGCCGAGTATGCGTAGACTATCGGTCGCGATCGAGCCTTAACGGTGGAGGAGCGGAAGGACATGGCTGCACACAGGATAGCCGTCATGCCGGGTGACGGCATCGGCAAGGAAGTGGTCCCCGAGGGGTTGCGCGTGGTGGAAGCCGCGGCGCGCAAATACGGCGTGGACCTTGCCTGCACGTCGTTCGATTGGAGCTGCGACTACTACGTCAAGCACGGCAAGATGATGCCTGACGACTGGCAGGACCAGCTCAGGCCCTTCGAGTGCATTTTCTACGGCGCGGTGGGCTGGCCCGCGCTCATCCCCGACCACGTGTCGCTGTGGGGATCGCTCATCAAGTTCCGCCGCGATTTCGACCAGTACGTGAACATGCGGCCGTGCAAGCTCATGCCCGGCATTCCTTCACCGCTGGCCGGACGCCAGCCGGGCGACATCGATTTCGTGGTGGTGCGCGAGAATACCGAAGGCGAGTACTCGTCGGTGGGTGGGCGCATGTACGGCGATACCGACCGCGAGATCGTGTTCCAGCAGTCGTGCTTCTCCCGCAAAGGCACCGACCGTGTGATGAAGTTCGCCTTCGAGCTCGCGCGCACGCGGGCCGACAAGCACGTGACCTCCGCCACGAAGTCGAACGGCATCTCGATCACCATGCCGTACTGGGACGAGCGATTCAAGGCGATGTCCGCGGCATACCCGGATATTCGCACCGACCAGTTCCACATCGACATCCTCTCCGCGCACTTCGTGCAGCGGCCGCAATTCTTCGACGTGGTGGTGGCTTCCAACCTGTTCGGCGACATCCTCTCCGACTTGGGTCCCGCGGTGTGCGGCACCATCGGCATTGCGCCATCGGCCAATCTCAATCCGGAGCGCGCGTTTCCGTCGCTGTTCGAGCCGGTACACGGGTCCGCCCCCGACATCGCGGGCAAGGGGATCGCCAACCCGATCGGGCAGATCTGGTCCGGCGCGCTCATGCTCGACTTCCTGGGCTACCCGCAGGCCGGGGCGGCGATCGTGAATGCCATCGAGCGGGTGCTCTCGGCCAAGGATTCGCCGCGCACGCCCGACCTTGGCGGCAAGGCCACGACCACGGACTTGGGCAAGGCGATCGCGGCCGCGCTTTGACGGCAACCCCGCGCTGCGGCGCGGGCGAGAGGCGAGTGACGAACACCAACGCGCGAGCGCATCGCGTCAGGGAGACAGAGGCAATGGCATTGCAGATCGGGGTGCCCCGGGAAGTGTTCCCGGGCGAGAAGCGGGTGGCCACGGTGCCGGACGTCGTCGCCAAGTTGATCAAGCTCGGCTTTCGCGTCGCGATCGAGACGGGGGCCGGAGCCGCCGCCAACTTCGCGGACGACACCTACCGCGCGGCGGGGGCGGACGTGTTGCCCACTGCCGCGGAGCTTTGGGCCGCCTCCGACATCGTCTTCAAAGTGCGCCCTCCCACCGCCACGGAAGTGGGGCTGATGCGCGAAGGCGGGATGGTGGTGGGCTTCGTCTGGCCGGCGCAGCACCCCGAGCTCATGCAGCAGCTGTCGGCGAAGAAGGCCACGGTGCTCGCCATCGACGCCCTGCCGCGCCAGCTCTCGCGCGCCCAGAAGATGGATGCGCTCACATCGATGGCGGGCGTCAGCGGCTATCGCGCCGTCGTCGAAGCCGCCAATGCCTTCGGCCGCTTCTTCAACGGGCAGATCACGGCCGCCGGCAAGATCCCGCCGGCGAAGGTGTTCATCGCGGGCGCCGGTGTCGCCGGACTCTCGGCGGTCGGTACGGCGGCCAACCTCGGGGCGATCGTCCGCGCCAACGACACGCGGGCCGAAGTGGCGGACCAGGTGGTGTCGCTGGGCGGCGAATTCGTCAAGGTCGACTACGAGGAGGAAGGCTCGGGCGGCGGCGGCTACGCCAAGGTCATGAGCGAGGGCTTCCAGAAGGCCCAGCGCGAGATGTACGCGAAGCAGGCGCGCGAGGTCGACATCATCATCACCACGGCGCTCATCCCCGGCAAGCCCGCGCCCAAGCTCATCACCGCCGAGATGGTGCAGACGATGAAGCCCGGGAGCGTGATCGTCGACATGGCGGCCGAGCAGGGCGGCAACTGCGAGCTCACCGAGCCCGGCCAGGCGGTGGTGAAGCACGGCGTGACCATCGTCGGCTACACGGATCTTGCAAGCCGGCTCGCCACGCAGTCGTCCACGCTCTACTCCAACAACCTGCTGCGCCTCACCGAGGAGTTGTGCAAGACCAAGGACGGCGTGGTGAACGTGAACATGGAGGACGACGCGATCCGCGGCCTCACCGTGGTCAAGGATGGCGCCATCACGTGGCCCGCGCCGCCGCTCAAGCTGCCGGCTCCGCCCGCACCCAAGGCCGCCGCGGCGATGCCGGCCAAGCCGAAGGGCCATGGCCACGGCGAGCCGAGCGGCCCGATGTCGGGACCGAAGACGGCAGTGCTCTTCGGGGTCGGCGCGCTCCTCTTCCTGCTGGTCGGACGTTACGCGCCGCCGTCGTTCCTCGGCCACTTCACCGTGTTCATTCTCGCCTGCTTCGTGGGCTACATGGTGGTATGGAACGTGAAGCCCGCCTTGCACACGCCGCTCATGAGCGTGACCAACGCGGTATCGTCGATCATCGCGATCGGCGCGCTCGTGCAGATCGCCCCGGACCTGACGAAGATATCGACCGACCTGTCTCGCCCGCACGAATGGATTCGCTGGCTGTCGGTCGGCGCCATCGCTCTGGCCACCATCAACATGTTCGGCGGCTTTGCCGTGACCCGCCGCATGCTCGACATGTTCCGCAGGTAAGGACGAAGACGAACATGACCTCGAGCCTCGCCACGGTCGCCTACATCGGCGCGACCATCCTTTTCATCCTCTGCCTCGGCGGACTGTCCAACCAGGAGACCGCCCGCCGCGGCAATCTCTACGGCATCGTCGGCATGGCGATCGCCGTGCTAGCCACGATCCTCGGGCCGCAGGTCACCGCGGCCGGGCTGCCATACATCATCGGCGCGATGCTGGTGGGCGCCGTCGTCGGGCTGTATGCCGCGAAGCGCGTGCAGATGACGCAGATGCCCGAGCTCGTGGCGCTGATGCACAGCCTCGTGGGCCTTGCCGCGGTGCTGGTGGGCTACGCCAACTTCGTCGACCCGGCGGTGTCGGTGGGACTCACGCCCGCCGAGAACACGATCCACGAGATCGAGATGTACCTCGGCGTGCTCATCGGTGCGGTGACGTTCTCTGGTTCGATCATCGCCTTCTGCAAGCTCTCCGGCAAGATCAGCGGCAAGCCGCTGCTGCTGCCCGGGCGGCACTGGATCAACCTGATCGGTCTCCTGATCGTGATCTGGTTCGGCTATCGCTTCGTCGCCGCCCACGGCGTGTCGGAAGCGATGCTGCCGATGATCGTGATGACCGTCATCGCGCTGCTCTTCGGCGTGCACATGGTGATGGCGATCGGCGGGGCCGATATGCCGGTCGTGGTGTCGATGCTGAACAGCTACTCGGGCTGGGCGGCGGCCGCCACCGGCTTCATGCTCAACAACGACCTGCTGATCGTGACCGGCGCCCTGGTGGGCTCGAGCGGCGCTATTCTTTCCTACATCATGTGCAACGCCATGAACCGCAACTTCATCAGCGTGATCGCGGGGGGCTTCGGCACGGAGAGCGGTGCGGCGGCCAAGCCGGCGGGCGATGCCGCCCAGCCGGCCGGCGAGGTCACGCCGATCTCGGCCACCGAGACCGCGGAGCTGCTCAAGGACGCGAAGGACGTGATCATCGTGCCGGGCTACGGCATGGCGGTGGCGCAGGCGCAGCACACCGTGTTCGAGATCACCAAGGCGCTGCGCGAGCGCGGCGTGAACGTGCGCTTCGGCATCCACCCGGTGGCGGGCCGCATGCCGGGCCACATGAACGTGCTGCTCGCCGAGGCCAAGGTGCCCTACGACATCGTGTTCGAGATGGACGAGCTCAACGACGACTTCCCGGGTGCCGACGTGGCCATGGTGATCGGGGCCAACGACATCGTGAATCCGGCCGCGCAGGAGGATCCCGCGAGTCCCATCGCCGGCATGCCGGTGCTCGAGGTGTGGAAGGCCAAGAACTCCATCGTGATGAAGCGCAGCATGGCTTCGGGCTACGCCGGCGTGGACAACCCGC
>CALFEY010000282.1 GCA_937958295.1 uncultured Pseudomonadota bacterium | reverse complement strand
ACGCCTCGGCGATGGTGCCGTAGCCGCCGCGCTGCGCGTAAGGCCCCGTCTGCCCGAATCCGGACACGCGCACCATCACGAGGCGCGGGTTGATCTTGGCGAGCTCGGCGAAGCTCAGGCCCCAGCGCTCGAACGTGCCCGGCCGGAAATTCTCGATGAGGATGTCCGTGTCGCGGACGAGCTCCTTGAACAGCGTCTGGCCGCGCGGCTTCGACAGCGCGAGCGTGATGAGGCGCTTGTTGCGCCCAATCACCTTCCACCAGAGGGAGCGCCCTTCCTTCATCGGCGCCCAATGGCGCATCGAGTCGCCCACGCCCGGCAGCTCGATCTTGATGACGTCGGCGCCGAAATCGGCGAGCTGGGTCGCGGCGAGCGGACCCGCGATCATGTTGCCCGCATCGAGCACGCGCAGTCCCGCGACGGGTCCACGCCGCGGCGTGGACGACGTGCTCGACGTACGCGTTTGTTGATCGGAAGTTTGAATGACCTTCTCCTTCTGGGGCTCAGGGTCGGTGGCTTCGATTGGGGGATAAGAATCTGATTTTCATTCACTTCCAAAAAATGGAAGTTTTTCTTCTTGTTTTCGGTTATTGTTTTTCAACACATGAACAGCGGTCAAGAACTTCTTTGGCGGTCGCCCTCGGAGTCGCCCGAAACGGCGAGCGACCAGCCCCTCGATCGCGCGCTCGCGGTGCTGAGCGCGGTGGCCGACTCCGCTCGCGCGATCTCGGTCACCGAGATCGCCGCCGAGTGCGGCCTTCCTGTGCCTACGGTGCATCGTCTGGTGGCCCAGCTCGAGCGGCGCGGGCTGCTCAACCGCGCGCTCGGCTCCAAGAAGCTCGTGGTGGGACGCGAGCTCGTGCGCCTCGGCATGGCCTCGCTCGAGGGGGCGTTGCGCACCGACCGTCCGCATCACATCCTCGCCACGCTTGCCAACCGGCTGGGCGAGCACTGCCAGATCGGCCGGCGGTTCGACGACGGCATCGTGTACATCGATTCGGCCACGGTGCAGCGCACCGACGGCCTGTACTTCGAGCAGGGCGGACGCGCGCCCATGGACTGCACGTCCACCGGCAAGCTCTTCCTCGCGGAGATGAGCGATGCCGATCTCGATTTCTGGATCGCGCACGCCGACCTGAAGCGCATGACGCCGTCGACGATCGTGTCGGCGCAGGCGTTGCGCACCGCTGTGCGCAAGGTGCGCCACGAGGGCTGGGCCACCACCGTGGGCGAGCTCGTGGTGGGCGTGGTGGGCTGTGCCGTCCCCATCCGCGCGGCCAGCGGACGGCTCATCGCGGGCCTCGGCGTGTCTGCGCCGGGCGCGCGCGCGTCACCCGAGCAGCTCAAGAAGTTCCGACCCCTGATGCAGTCCGCCGCCGCCGAGATCGCGGCCGTTATCGCCGACGACGAATGAGCGTGGACGCGCCCTGCCGTTCCCGCCGCAAGGAGCAAGGATGAAAGCGACGCCACCCAAGAAGGTCCACGATCCCAGCGTGTGGCGGGCCGCCGATCTCGGCCCGACGCGCTCCTGGGTGCGGCCCCTCACCCCGGAGTGTCAGGACGAGATCGAAGCCGGCGTGCGCCGGGCCGTGGCGGCGGGCAAGAGCTATACGGACATCGCGATAGCGGACTTCCCTCTACCAAAGACCCGCTCGCTCCTACGCGAGGTGTTCGCCGATCTCGAGGACGGCGCGGGCTTCTCGGTCGTGGGCGACTTTCCCGTGGATCGCTTCACCTACGAGGAGAACCTCATCGGCTACGCCGGCATCTCCGCGCACCTTGGCAGACTCGTCGACCAGAGCTACGCCGGCGCGATGAAGGCCGACGTCAAGGACCTGGGCCTCGCCTACGGCAAGGACGTCCGCGGCTACCAGAGCAGCGCGAGCCTGCGCTTCCACACCGACGGCGCGGTGCTCACCGGCCTGCTGTGCCTGCAGAGCGCGGTGGAGGGCGGACTGTCCGTGCTCACGAGCTCCGGTGCCTTGAGCAACCGGATTCTCGAGGAGCACCCGGACCTCTACGCGATCCTGGCCAAGGGCTTCCATCATCACCGCCGCGGCGAGCACGCGCCCGGCGACAATCCCGTGTCGCCCGCGCCCATTCCCGTGTTCGCGTTCTACGACGGACTGCTCCACTGCACCTACGACCGCAACCAGTCGCTGTGGTCCGCCGAGGAGGGGGTCGTGTTCTCGCCTGCGCAGATCGAGGCGATGGACTACCTCGACGCTCTTATGGCACTGCCCGAGTACCAGCTGCACATGGAGATGCGGAAGGGCGACATCCAGTACGTCAACAACTTCACCGTCATGCACGCGCGCACCGAGTACCGCGATAGCGCCACGCAGAAGCGGCACCTCGTGCGCTATTGGATCGACGTCCCGAACGGGAAGCGCAAGGGGCTCACCACGCGCGATCTGTACGTGCGCGACGGCAGCCTCGAGGTCCAGCAAACCTAGCGTCGGCAGGCTTTGCGGGTCGCGCTCAAGGGGCAGTAGTCCTTCAATCGTCTGTTCAACCGGGAGATCGGGTCATGCTGAAGAAATTCTTTGGAACACTTGCGCTGGTAGGGCTGGTCGGGACCGGCGCCGCGCAGGCGCAGGAGAAATCGCGCCTAGACGAGATCCTCGCGCGCGGCAAGCTCATCGTGGGGGTGACCTCCGAGGCTCCGCCCTTCGGCTTCATCGACGACAAGGGCGAGCTCGTGGGCTTCGACATCGACATCGCCAAGCTCCTTGCCAAGACGATCTTCAACGGCGACGACTCGCCCAAGCGCCTGGAGCTCGTCAAGCAGGGCTTCGCCGCACGGTGGCCCAACGTCGAATCGGGCGCGGTAGACATCGGTATCCAGGTCACCACCATCCTGCCGGATCGCGTGCTGCGCGTGGCGTTCACCCGGCCGTACATCGACAGCGGCATCGTGCTCATCGTGCGCAAGGACTCTGCGTTCAAGCGCCTGAAGGACCTCGACGACGCCAAGTACACCACCGCCCTCCTGACCAACCCGCAGCAGGCCGAGCGCGCCAAGAAGTTCTTCCCCAAGGCCAAGACGCAGATCTTCGATTCCATCGCGGCGCAGTTCACGGCGGTGAAGTCCAACCGCGCCGATGCCGCGCAGCTCGACACGCCCGTCGCGCGCTGGTACGTGAAGCAGAATCCCGACATGCGCATCGTCGAGGAGCCGCTCGTGCCGCCGACCAACAACGCGGTGTTCATGAAGATGGGCGACTTCAAGATGTGGCTCGCCATCGATACGCTTGTCGGCGAGATGACCGGCGGCAGCCTGTACAACGACTATTCGGCGATTTACGAGAAGTGGTTCGGCGAGAAGCCGCACCACGGCAAGTACTACTACGGCAAGTAGGCCGCGGGTCTAGAGGGGACACGCAGCGATGGACTGGTGGATGATCAAGCTGCGGCTGATCGCCAGCATCTACCCGCAGATGCTGGACGCCTTGGGCGTCACGGTCACCATCGCTGCGGCGTCGCTGCCGCTGGCCGTGGCGCTGGGGGCGGTTATTGCGATGTTGCGCATGTTCGCGCCGAAGCCGGTGAGCGCCCTGCTCGGCGGCTGGATCGAGGTCATGCGCAACACGCCGCTGCTGCTGCAGATGTTCCTGCTTTATTTTGCGCTGCCGATGCTGGGCTGGCGCCTGGATGGGGTCTATTGCGGGATCCTCGCCATCGCGCTGCAGCACTCGGCGTTCCTGGCCGAGACGTTCCGCGGCGCGATCGAGACGATCAGCCGGCGCCAATGGGAAGCGGCGCGGGCCCTGGGCATCGCCGACCGCACGGCCATGTGGCACTTGATCCTGCCGCAGGCTGCGGTGAAGGTGGCCGCGCCCATCGGCAACCAGCTCATCATTCTCGTCAAGGATACGTCGGTCGTCTCCGGCATCGCCGTGCTCGACCTCACGTTGACCGGCAAGATCATCCTCGAACGCAACGCGGCGTCCTTCGAGGTTTTCCTGGTGGTGGCCTCGTTCTACCTCGCGCTCACCGTGGTCCTCGGGCTCCTGGTGCGCTGGATCGAGAACAAGACCCGCACGATGGCAGGCTGACGATGAACATGAACGTCCTGCTGCAGAGCCTCCCGTACCTCGCCAAGGGGGCCGTGCAGACGCTCTGGATGGCGATCCTCGCGATCGCCATCGGGTCGCTTCTGGGCGTCGTGCTGGGCCTCGCCGCCGGCTCCCGAAGCAAGCTCGTCCGCGGGTCCATCGATACCTTCATCTTCGTCACGCGCGGTATTCCCGTGCTCGTGCTGATGTTCATCACCTACTACGCCTTCCCGGCCGTCGGCTACCGGGTGTCGAGCTTCACGGCCGTCACGGTGGCGCTCACGCTCTACGCCGCGGCCTTCTACACGGATGTGATGCGCGGTGCCCTGGCGGCCGTCCCCCGCGGCCAGTTGGAAGCGGCGCGCAGCCTGGGCATCGCGCGCCTGCCCACGGTGTTCCACATCCTCCTGCCACAGGCCATGAAGTCGTCGATCCCGCCGTGGCTCAACACGTCGATCGTGATGGTGAAGAGCACCTCCTACGCCGCCATCGTCGGCGCGTGGGAGCTCACTTACGCCGCGAAGGAGATCGTGGAGCGCACGCTGGCCACGTTCGAGATCTTCGGCGCGGTCATGGCCGTGTACTTCATCATCTGTTATCCCATGTCACTGCTGTCGCGCCGCCTCGAAAAGCGCGCGGCGGTGGTTCACTAGGTTCCCTCATGTCCGCGATGATCGAAGTGCGCAACGTGGTGAAGAGCTACGGCTCGCTCGAAGTGCTGAAGGGCGTGTCGTTCGACGTTGCTCAGGGCGAGGTGGCCGCGATCATCGGCGCCAGCGGCTCGGGCAAGTCTACGATCCTGCGCTGCATCAACTTCCTGGAGGATTTCCAGGGCGGGACCATTCACGTGAGCGGCGAGAGCGTGGGCTACGACACGCAGCCCGACGGCAGTCGCAAGCACCAGAGCGACAAGACGATTGCCCGCCACCGGCAGGAAGTCGGGATGGTGTTCCAGAGCTTCAACCTGTTCCCGCACAAGACCGTGGTCGAGAACGTGATGTCCGGGCCGGTGCTCGCCAAGGGCATGCCGAAGAAGGAGGCGCGCACGATTGCCGAGGCCCTGCTCGCCAAGGTGGGGCTGTCGGAGAAGCTCGATGCGCTGCCGGCCAACCTGTCGGGCGGACAGCAGCAGCGGGTGGCCATCGCCCGCGCGCTCGCGATGCAGCCCAAGGTGATGCTATTCGACGAGGTCACCTCGGCGCTCGACCCCGAGCTCGTGGGCGAGGTGCTGCGCGTGATCCGCGACCTTGCGCAGGACGGCATGACCATGATTCTCGTCACGCACGAGATGCACTTCGCGCGCGACGTGGCGGACCAGCTCCTCTTCTTCGACAGCGGCCGCATCCTCCAGCAGGGGGTGCCGCGCGATGTCCTCGACCATCCTGAGAGCGACCGTCTGAAGACCTTCCTCCGCCGGTTCTCTGAGGCCAACTACCTGTGATGTCGCCTCAGGCGGCGCTGCTGCGATAGACGCGGACCGTGTTGAGCGTCATCCGGGGCAGGAGCTCGATCATGGGCATCTGGTAGGTGGCCACGGCCTCATGACCGCTGATCATCTCGTGGCCTTGCGTGCCCACGATCGTCACCTCGTCGCCGGCGGCGGCGTCCGGAATGTCGGTCACGTCGACCACCGTGTGCTCGGTCGCGCGCATGCCGATGATGCGTGCGCGCTTGCCGCGGATCAGCACCGTGCCGCCGGCCGGCTGCCGCGGCAGGCCGTCCTTGAAGCCGAACGCGATGATGGCCGTGCGCAGCGCGCCCGGGGCCTCGCGATGCCGTGGCCAGTCGAAGTCGAACGACGCCGGGATTGTCTTCACCTGCAGCACGCGCGAATGAATGGAGCGGATCACCGGCACGAGGTCGGCCTTGCCCTGCCACGGGTCCTCGATCATGCCGTACAGCATGCGCCCCGGATTGACGGCATTGAGATTGAGCTCGGGGTAGCCCAGCATCACCCGGCTGCTCGCCGCCATGCGCTCGATGTCGCGGAAGCCAGCGGCATGGGCGCTCTGCGCAGCCTCGCGGAAGAGTCCGGCCTGCTTGCCCACGGCGGCGGCATCCTCGACGCTCGTGAGGTGGGTGTACAGACCGATCACATTGAGATTGCGCGCGCGGGAAAGACGCGCGAAGGCCTCCTGCCATTCTCCCGGCGTGAAGCCCAGGCGGCCGTAGCCGCAATCGACCTCCACGTGCACATCCACCGCGCGCTTCACCCGCGCGAAGGCCTCGAGCCCGTCGAGATCGTGCACGGTCGCGATGAGGCCGAGCTCGGCCACGGCCTCCGCGGCATCCGGGCCCGTGCTCGCGTACAGCAGGATCGGCGCCGTGACGCCGGCGGAGCGGATGCGCTCCGCATCCTCCGGATCGGATACGGCGAAGGCGTCGGCGCCGGCGGCCAGCATGGTGGTGGCACTCTCGCGCGCGCCGCAGCCGTAGGCGTTGTTCTTGCACACGGCGTACAAGCGATCGGTGGGTCGGAGCATGGAGCGAATGGTCCTGACGTTGTGCGCCAGGGCATCGAGATCGATCACCGACCAGGCGGGGCGGGCGGTGGCGGGAAGAGGGAAGTCGGTCACGGCGTGGCGGAAAGAGGCGGGAGCAACGAGTATGCACCGCCGTGCGACGCCGGTGTGCAACGAAATTCCACAAACTGAAAGGTCATGCGATGAAGGCGGTCGAAGGCATCATCACGGCAATGGTCACGTGCTTTGGAAGCGACGGCGCGCTCGACCTGCCGGCCATGAAGGCGAGCGTGCGGCACCTGATCGACAGTGGGGCCGGCGGCCTGTGTCCTCTGGGCGGCACCGGCGAGCCGCTCTCGCTCACGGTCGAGGAGCACAAGCAGGTCATCGATGCGGTGGTCACGGAGACCGCGGGCCGGGTGCCCGTCGTGATCGGCACGCTGCTCGGGCGGCAGGAGGACATCATCGCGTGCGGACGCCACGCCAAGGCGGCCGGCGCCGACGCGATCATGGTCATCCCGCCGTACTTCATCAACACCAAGCCCGCGCACACGCAGGCCCACTTCGCAACGATCGCCGAGCGGGTCGACATGCCGATGGTGCTCTTCCACGGACCTGGGCGCAGCGGCGTGCGCCTCACCGCCGAGGGCATCCTGCAGCTCCTGGCCGCGGTGCCCCGGTTCGTGGCCATCAAGGAGACGTCGGGTGACCTCGCGATCAGCGCCGAGCTCCTGCGCGCGGGCCCCAAGGGGTTCCGCGTCCTGCAGGGCTTCGACGAGTACGTGCTGCCCACGCTCGCCCTCGGCGGTCACGGGGCCGTGCTCTCGCTCGGCTGCCTCATTCCCGCGCTGCTGCGCAAGCTCGAGACCGCCTACGCTGCGGGCCGGCTCGCCGAGGCGCAAGAGATCCAGTTGAGCCTGCTGCCGCTGTGTGGCGTGATCTATGGCGAGCCGAACCCGGGCCCGCTCAAGGTGGCGCTCGCGATGGCGCGGCGCTCCGCGGGTGCCACGCGCCAACCGATCTATCCCGTGTCGGCGGATACGATCGCCGGCCTCGAGCGGCTCGTTCCGCCGATCCTGCGCGCGGAAGACGCGGCGCGCTCTGCCCGTGGCTGACCGCTTCGTCGTTGCCGTTCCGGAGCCGTTCCCGGACGCCGCGCTTGCCGTGCTCGACGATCGCTTCGAGATCCGCCAGGGGCGCCCCGGCCCGCGCTTCACCGAGGACGAACTCATCGAGTTCATCCGCGGCGCGGATGCGCTCGCCGTGTACTCACGCGATCCGGTCACGCGGCGCGTGCTCGAGGCCGCGCCGGATCTGCGTGTCATCGCCAAGGGCGGTTCCCGGCCCAGCTCGAACGTGGACATCGACGCCGCGGAGCAGCGCGGCGTGCGGGTGCTCTGGACGCCCGGCGCCAATGCAGTGAGTGTGGCGGAGATGACGCTCGCGCTGATCCTGGTGATGCTGCGGCGCTTCCCGTCACTCACGCGGCGGCTCGATGCGGGCGGGTGGCGCGACTTCGAGCTGCTGGGCACCGAGCTCGCGGGGCGTACGCTCGGGCTCGTGGGTTTCGGCGCGGTGGGGCGCGAGGTCGCGAAGCGCTATCGCGCCTTCGGCGGCACCATGCTCGCCTTCGATCCGCGCATGGATGCACAAGCGGCGGCGGAGCTCGGCGTGCGGCCGTGCGGCTTCGACGAGCTCCTGCGCGCGGCGGACATCGTGTCGCTGCACTGCGAGATGAATCCGGCCACGGCCGGCATCATGGGACGTGCCGCGCTGAGCGCGATGAAGGCGGACGCGCTGCTCGTCAACACCGCTCGCGGCGGGCTCGTCGACGAGTCCGCGCTGCTCGAGGCGCTGGAGCGCGGCGCCTTGCGCGGCGCGGCCCTGGACGTCTTCGCGGTGGAGCCGCCACCCCAGCCCCATCCGCTGCTTTCACACCCGCGCGTGCTCGCCACGCCCCACGTGGCCGCCTTCACGCACGAGTCCATCTACCGCGAGAGCGCGTGGGCGCTCGAGGACGCCGGCCGCGTTCTCATGGGCCTTCCGCCGGTGCATTCGTAGGACGATGCCGCCGCGCGCGTCGCGGCGCGGGACTGGGGCCTGTCAGCAGGCGCTAGTCGAGCGGCGGGATCGCCCGGCAGGCCTGCGCGGGCCACGCGACCGTCAGGGGCGTGCCGCGCGGTGCGATGGTGGCCGGGTCGCCCGCCGGCACCTTGGCGATGAAGGCCTCGCTGCCTGCGACGCGCAAGCGCAGCTTGCAGTGGTCGCCGAGATAGATCACCTCGAGGAGCTCGGCGGCGAAGCAATTGTCCGCGGACACGTGCGCCCCGATGGCCACGCGCTCCGGACGCACTGACAGTACCACCGGCGCCCCCACGGCGAGATCGGCTTCGATGGCGGCCGCCACCTCCTCGCCGCCGGAAAGCCGCACGCGGCAGGCCGTGCCGTCGCGCGCGGCGAGCGTGCCGTTGAAGCGGTTGTTCTCGCCGATGAACGAGGCCACGAAGGCGTTCGCCGGCCGCTCGTAAAGCTCGGCGGGGGTGGCGAGCTGCTGCACGCGGCCGTGGTGGAACACGGCGATGCGGTCGGACATCGTGAGCGCCTCGGACTGGTCGTGCGT
The DNA here is from genome assembly GCA_937958295.1 of uncultured Pseudomonadota bacterium. Lineage (GTDB taxonomy): Bacteria > Pseudomonadota > Gammaproteobacteria > Burkholderiales > Casimicrobiaceae > VBCG01. Next base: position 9,684 of record CALFEY010000282.1, on the reverse strand, counting down.
CACGTACACGATGGTGACGCCCAACTCTTCGTGCAGGTGCTTGATCTCGAGCTGCAGCTCCTCGCGCAGCTGCTTGTCGAGCGCGCCGAGCGGCTCGTCCATCAGCACGAGCTTGGGGCCGTACACGAGCGCGCGCGCCACCGCCACACGTTGCTGCTGCCCGCCCGACAGCTGCGTGGGCTTGCGGTCGCGCAGGTGCGGCAGCCGCACCATCTCCAGCGCGCGCTTCACCTTGGGCTCGATCTCGGCCTTGGGCACGCCGTGCATCTGCAGCGGGAACACGAGGTTCTCCGCGACCGTCATGTGCGGGAAGAGCGCGTAGTTCTGGAACACCATGCCGATGCCCCGCCGGTGCGCCGGCACGTGGTTGAGCTTCTTGCCCTCGAGCGTGATGGTTCCCGACGTGGGGTCCTCGAAGCCCGCCAGCATCATGAGCGTGGTGGTCTTGCCGGAGCCCGAGGGCCCGAGCATGGTGAGGAACTCGCCGCGGGCGAGGCGCAGGTCGAGCGCCTCCACGACGCGCGTGCGGCCGTCGTAGGACTTGGTGACCTGCTCGAAGGTGACGATCGGATCGTGCATGACGGGTCCGGACACTAGTTGGGCTCCGCCGGATCGGCGGCGGCGGTGCGCGCCTTGCCGCGTGCGCGGAAGTACTCGTTGGCGGCGAGGAGCGCCAGCGAGCACACGATGAGAAGCACTGCGGCGGAGGCGATGGTGGGACTCAAGAACTCACGCAGGCCGGCGTACATCTGGCGCGGCAGGGTGAACTGCTGGGGGCCGGCAACGAAGATCGCCACCACGAGCTCGTCGAACGACGTGGCGAAGGCGAAGAGGGCACCCGTGGCCACCCCCGGCGCGATCAGCGGCAGCAGCACGCGGCGAAAGGCCACATGCGGAGGGGCGCCCAGCGTGGCGGCGGCCTTGAGCAGGTTGCGGTCGAAGGTCTGCAGCGTGGCGAGCACGGTGATGAGCACGTAGGGCACCGACAGCACGGTGTGCGCCACGACGAGCCCGGTGAGCGTGTTGTTGAGCCCCACGAAGGAGAAGGCGAAGTACATGGCGATGGCCGTGACCACCACCGGCACCACCATTGGCGTGGACATGAGCGCCACGATGAAGGCCTTGCCGCGGAAGCGGCCGAGGAAGATGCCGAGCGCGGCCAGCGTGCCGAGGGTCGTGGCGAGGATGGCCGTGGCGATGCCCACCACGAAGCTGTTGCGCGTGGCGAGGAGCCACTTGCTGCTCGAGAAGAAGTCGTCGTACCAGCGCAGCGAGTAGCCGGGGGTGGGCAGCGTGAGAAGCTCGCCCGAGGAGAAGGACAGGGGGAATACCACCACGATCGGGGCCATGAGGAACACGAGCACGATGGCCGTGAAGGTGCGCAGGAAGAGCGCAAGGCCGCGGCCCTGAGGATTCACGGGGACACGCTGCCCAGGCGGAAGCCGGGCACCACGAGGCGGGCCACGCCCACGAGGATGCCTGTCATGAGGAGGAGCAGGCAGGCGAGGGCGGCAGCCATGCCCCAGTTGATCGTCTGGTTGGTGAAGAACGCGATGAAGTAGCTCACCATCTGGTCGTTGGGGCCGCCCACCAGCGCCGGCGTGATGTAGAAGCCGACCGAGAGCATGAACACCATGAGGCCGCCCGCCGCCACGCCAGGCATCGTCATGGGCAGGTACACGCGGAGGAAGCGCTGCCACGGCGGCGCACCGAGGGACGCAGCCGCGCGCAGGTAGACCGGATCGAGGCCCTTCATCACGGAGTACAGCGGGAGCACGACGAAGGGCAGCAGCACGTGCACCATCGCCACGTAGACGGCGAAGCGCGTGAAGATCATAGTGACGGGCTCATCCACGATGGAGAGGCCGCGCAGGAGCGCGTTCACCGGGCCTTCGCGCTGGAGCAGGATGAACCATGCCGTGGTACGCACGAGGATGGAAGTCCAGAACGGCACCAGCACCAGGGCCATGCCGATGTTGGCGGCGCGCTGCGAGAGCGTGGACAGGGTATACGCCACGGGATAGCCGATGACCACGCACAGCACGGTCACCCAGAAGCTGATCACGAACGTGCGGGCGAACAGCGGCAGGAAGACGGCGTCCTCCTTGGGCGCCTGGGCGACGCTACCTGCGGGCGTGAGCGTGAGGTCGAGCGAGCGCAACAGGAACAGCGGAGTGAGCGTGCCCGTGTTGCGCTTCAGGAGCTGCCAGAGCTCCGTGTCGCCCCAGCGCGTATCGAGCGCTACGAGCGACTCGCGATACGGGGCCGCGAGCGTTTCCTTGGCCCGGGCGGTCTTGAGCAGCAGCGTGCGCAGGCCGGTCTGCTCGAAGTTGAGCCGGCGCGAGAGCTGGCCGATGGCCTGGCCTTCCTGGGCCTGCGCGAGCTCGGCGATGACGGCCGCGAAGGCCGCCTCGGGCGGCAGTCCCTCGCCGTTCCAGTCGCGCAGCGCTCCCGTGGTGAGCGGGAGCGTCTGGCGCACTTCCGGATTGCCGATGGCCGTGTAGAGCGTGACGAGCAGCGGCACGATGAAGCTCGCCACCACCACCACGAACAGCGGCGCGATGAGCCCGGCCGCGAGCAGGTTGTTCCTGGAAATTGCCACTCGCGGCCGTCTTGTGCGACGTTACTTCGCGGCCCAGGCGTTGAATTTCGCCTCGAGGTCCTCGCCGTGCTGCACCCAGAACTCGGTGTTGATGAACAGCCCCTCATCGACGTGGCTCGACAGCATCCCCGGGTTCTTCTCGCGGATCTTGGGGTTGGCCGCGGCTTCCTTGTTGGCCGGCGACACGGCCCAATCCTCCGCCAGCGCCAGGAGCGGCTTGCTGTCGGTGATCCAGTCGATCATCTTGAAGCCTTCCTTGGCATTGGGCGAGCCCTTGACCACCGCCCAGTAGTCCACGGAGTAGAGGAGCGTCTTCCACAGCAGCGGGTACTTGTTGCCGCCTTCGGCGTTGGCGCGCACGACGCGCCCGGTGAAGCCGACCGCGTAGGCGACCTCGCCGCTGCCCACGAGCTGCACCGGCTGCGCCCCCGACTTCCACCACACGATGTGCGGCTTGATCTTGTCGAGCTTGGCAAAGGCCCGCTGCTGGCCGGCCGGCGTGGCGAGCACCTTGTACACGTCGGCGGCGGGCACGCCGTCGGCGAGGAGCGCGATCTCGAGCGTGGTCTTCGGCGTGAAGCGGAACGAGCGCTTGCCGGGGAACCTGTTGACGTCCCACAGCTGGGCGTACGTGGTGGGGCCGTCCTTGATCTTGGTCTGGTCGTAGAAGAGCGACACGCCCCATAGCACGGAGCCGGCGCCGCACAGCGACGTGCCGCCGTTGATGAACTTCTCCTTCTTGACCACGGAGAAGTCCATCTTCTCGAAGATGCCATCCTCGCAGCCGCGTACGAGCTCGGGCGCCTCGACCATGATCACGTCGTAGGTCACGTCGCCGGCCTTGACCATCGAGTAGACCTTGGCCATCTCGCCGTTGTAGACGTCGTCCTTGACCTTGACGCCCGTGGCCTTTTCGTAGGCCTGGAAGAGGTGCTTGCGGGCGTTGTCCTGGAAGCCGCCGCCGAAGCCCACGATCATGAGATCGCGGGCGGAGGCGGCGCCCGGAGCGGCGAGGGCCGCGGCGGCGGCCAGCGCGAGGACGGTGGATGCGAGTTTCGACTGCATGCGGAAATCTCCTGGTGGGCTCACGAAAATGGAGTGGCGCGCGGGGCGATCCACGCAGTGCAGCGGCCCCTCGCGCTCGAGCCGCCATTGTCGCGCGAATCGAGCTTTCGCCAACTGCGCCGCGGCGGGTGGCGCCGCCGCCATGATACGCGGCGAGTCGTATTAATGATAGTATAACAATACAAATTTTGGACGGAACGCAAACAATGCGTTTCGACAGCGCCCCACGGCGGGGCGATCCAGTTCCAGAAAGGGTGCAGATGAACCAGGAAGCAGCACGATCCGCGGCCGCCAGGCTCGATCCCACCGGTGCGGGCATTGCCTGCACGCCACGCGTCGACGGCCTGGCGCAGTACGGCCTTTACATCGACGGCGCCTTCGTGGATCCGGTTGCAGGACAGTGGCTGCCCACCGAGGACCCGGTCGCGGGGCAGGTGTGGGCGCGAGTGCCGCGAGGCACCGCGGAGGACGCCGACCGCGCCGTGCAGGCGGCGCATCGCGCCTTCACCACCGGGGCGTGGCCCGCGATGTCGGCCTCGCGGCGCGGCGCGCTCTTGCGCAAGCTCGGCGATCTCATCACCGACAACGCCGAGTGGCTCGCGCACGTGGAGATGAAGGACAACGGCAAGCTGTTGGCCGAGCTCCTCATGCAGATGAAGTACATGGCCAACTACTACTATTACTACAGCGGCCTTGCCGACAAGATGGAAGGCACGGTGATCCCGTCCGACAAGCCGGGCGTGTTCAACTACACGAAGTACGAGGCGGTGGGCGTGGTCGCCTGCATCATGCCGTGGAACTCGCCGCTGCCGCTGACGAGCCTCAAGCTCGCACCGGCGCTCGCCGCCGGCAATACGGTGGTGCTGAAGCCCTCCGAGTTCACTTCGGCCTCGCTCCTCGAGTTCGTGAAGCTCGTGGAGGCCGCCGGCTTTCCCAAGGGCGTGGTCAACGTGGTGACGGGCTACGGCGCCGAGATCGGCGATGCGCTCGTCAGCCATCCCCTCGTTGACCGCATTGCCTTCACCGGCGGCCCGGAGGCGGGTCGCATCATCAACGAGAAGGCGGCCCGCCACATGAAGCGGGTCACGATGGAGCTGGGGGGCAAGTCGCCCAACATCGTGTTTGCCGACGCCGACCTCGACGAGGCGGTGAAAGGCGTGGTCGCGGGCATCTTCGCGGCATCGGGCCAGAGCTGCGTGGCGGGCTCCCGCCTCCTCGTGCAGGCCTCGATCCACGACGTGTTCCTCGCCAAGCTCGCGGACTTCATCCGCGACGTCCGCTTCGGCCATCCTGCCGACCCTGCCACGCAGATCGCGCCGATCTCCACCCGTCCGCAGTACGAGAAGGTGAAGAAGTACGTCGAGGTCGCCACTGCCGAGGGCGCGCGCCTCGTGGCCGGCGGTAAGCCCGCGCAGGTGGCCGGCTGGCCCGATGGCCTCTTCTACGAGCCGACCATCTTCGCCGATGTCCACAACCGCATGCGCATCGCGCAGGAGGAGGTGTTCGGCCCGGTGCTGTCCGTGATCCGTTTCGAAGACGACGACGACGCCGTGCGCATCGCCAACGACATCCAGTTCGGCCTCGCCGCGGGCGTGTGGACGCAGTCGATGGCGCGGGCGCTGACGATGGCCGATCGCATCCGCGCTGGTACCATATGGGTGAACAACTACCGCATGACCAGCACCATGTCGCCGTTCGGGGGCTTCAAGATGAGCGGCATGGGTCGCGAGGGCGGAATCGCCGGCATGCGCGAATACATGGAGATCAAGAGCGTGTGGATTTCCACGGGCGTGGAGTTTCCCAACCCCTTCGTGCGACGCTAGCCATGACACTCGAGCGCGAGCCCATCGTTCCGCCGGCCATGCAGGACGTCGCCCGCGAGAAGGGCTACCTGCCGGCCCTGCGCGTGGGCGACTTCATCTTCGTCGCGGGGCAGGTGGGACGCGATGCCGCCTTCAACGTCATCGCCGATCCGCGCGCCCAGTTTGCCGCCGCTTTCGATAACCTGCGCCACGTGCTCGCCGAGGCCGGCTGCACGTTCGACGATATCGTGGACATGACCACCTATCACGTCGACATGCCGCAGCACTGGGAGGCGTTCCGGACGGTCAAACGCGAGCTCTTCCCCGTCGCCTTGTTCCCCTGGACGTGCGTGGGCGCAACCGCCCTCGCCAATTCTGCATTTCTCCTCGAAGTGAAGGCCACGGCGTGCCTGCCCCGCGGGTAACCGCGGTCGCCACCAAGGGCCCGCGACGCCGGCGGCGCGCGGCCCGGGCCGAGCACGTCGTCTCCGACTTCGTGCCCCGGTACTACCAGGTGTACACGGTGCTGCAGCAGCGCGTGCGCGACGGCGAATGGCCCACCGACACGCCCATGCCCACCGAGGAGAGCTTCGCGGTGTCGTTCGGCGTGTCGCGGGTCACGATCCGCAAGGCCCTCAACATGCTGCAACAGGAGCAGCTCATCCTGCGCCAGCAGGGCCGCGGCACCTTCGCCCTGCCGCCGCCGCGACGCCAGGACCGCGCGAACTTCAGCGGCCTGCTCGAGAACATCGTCGATTTCGAGCAGCGTACCAAGGTGCGCGTGCTCGCTTTCGGCAAGATCGCGCTGGCCGAAGACGCCGCGCGGCTGCTGGAGTGCGCGCCGGGCGCGCAGGCCCTGCGCATCGTGCGCGTACGCAGCGACAGCCAGGCGCCGTTCTCGTACACCACCTGCTACGTGCCCGAGCCCGAGGCAAGCCGGCTCACCGAGGAAGCGCTCGGCAACCGCACCGTGAATCACGCGCTCGAGGCCGCCGGCGTGATGACGGTGGCGGCGGAGCAGCGCCTGTCGGCGACCGTGGCCGGCGTGGAGGTGGCGGGGCACCTGCGGGTGGAGGTCGGGGCGCCGCTCATCAGCATGACGCGCGTGATGCGCGACGTGAAGGGTCGTCCGGTGGAGGCCATCCATGCCCTGTACCGCGCCGACAAGTACGAGTATCGCGTCAACCTCTCGCGCGACAGCGAAGGGGAAGCCCCGCGCTGGACGGTGAAGGTCGAGTAGCGGCGGAGGGGCGGCGCGGCCGTCCCCGGGGGCAGTGCTAGAATCCGGCGGTCCGCACGCGCCCCCATCGACCCCGATGCCGTCGTTCATGCCTCCCAAGCAGCTGCAGATCGCATTGCGCAAGTCGGCGTTGTCGCTGTGCCATGCGCAGTACATCCGCGATCGCCTCCTCGCCCTCTATCCGGAGTGCGAGATCGTACTGCGCGGAATCACCACGCAGGGTGACCGTATCCTCGACCAGTCGCTCGCCAACATCGGCGGCAAGGGGCTGTTCATCCAGGAGATCGAGACCGCGATGCGCGAGGGCCGCGCCGACTTCGCGGTGCATTCGCTGAAGGACATGCCGATGGAGATGGCGGAAGGCTTCGTCATCGCCGCCGTACCCGAGCGCGAGGACCCGCGCGATGCGCTCGTGGCCAACCGCTACACGGCGATCGAATCCCTGCCGGACAGCGCGATCGTGGGCACGTCGAGCCTTCGTCGCGAGGCGCAATTGCGGGAGCGCAATCCGCGCCTCACCGTGCGCCTGCTGCGCGGCAACGTGAACACGCGGGTGCGCAAGCTCGACGAAGGCCTCTACGACGCCGCCATTCTCGCCGCCGCCGGCTTGAACCGCCTCGAGCAGAACCACCGCATTTCCGCGCTCCTCGATCCCGCCGACTTCCTTCCCGCCGTGGGACAGGGCGCGCTCGGCATCGAGTGCGCCACCGACCGGCCCGACATCATCGCGGCGCTTGCGCCGCTCATCCACCATCCCACGCTCCTCGCCATCACGGCGGAGCGGGCCTTTTCGCGCGCGCTGTCGGGAAGCTGCCACACGCCCATCGCGGGCTACGCCACGTTCCGTGACGGCGCGCTGTGGCTGCGCGGCCTCATCGCCGTGCGCGACGGCACCGAGGTGCTGCGCGGCGAGCGGGCCGTCCCCCTCGACGCCGACGCTGGCGACCTCGCCGCCGCCGACGCGCTCGGCCGGGGGCTCGCCGACGACTTCCTCGCGCGCGGCGCCGCGCGCTTCATCGCCGCCGCCGAAGCCGCGCCGCAATAACGGCGGCAGGCCGCACGGGGCGTCCGCCCCACGCGTTGCCGTCGCTAGCTGCGCGGCATGTCGTCATCCATGTAGGCGCGCACGATCCCCGCGAAGTCGCCGTCGGCCTTCATCCCCAGCGACGGTCCAAGCCTGGGGGCGAAGCGTGCCGGCCAGGTGGACACGATGCGATCGATGGCGGGATCGAACTGCCACTTGACCCGTGCTGCCACCGCCTCGCCGGCCACGTCGCGCAGCGCGGCGACCATGTCGCCCACGGCTACCGTGATGCCCGGGACGTTCACCGAGCGCGTGTACGTGAAGGCCGACGCGGGTGCCTCGTGGCCGATGACCAGATTGTCGATCGCCGCGCGCGGCGACTGCACCCACATCTGCGTGGTGGGCGCCACGGGACAGATCGCCTCCACCCCCGACAAGGGCTCACGGATGATCCCGCTCGCGAAGGACGAGGCCGCCTTATTGGGCTTGCCGGGACGCACCGTCACGGTGGGCAGGCGCAGCGAGCGGCCGTCGATGAAGCCTTTGCGCGACATGTCGAAGATGAGGTATTCGCCGAGCGTCTTCTGCAACCCGTACGACGCTTGCGGGTTGAGCGGCGCCTCGTCGGGCACCGGATCGGGCAGCGGTCCGCCGAAGACGGCGAGCGAGCTCGTGAACACGAGCTTGGGCGGCGAGGTCAGCTTGCGGCAGCGCTCGAGGAGCGCGCGCGTGCCGTCGAGGTTCACGCGCATGCCGGTGTCGAACTCCGCTTCGGCCTGCCCGCTGACTACGGCGGCGAGGTGGAATACGGTGTCGGTATCCGTGGGCAGCGCACGCTCGAGCAGCGCGGCATCGCCGAGATCGCCGGTGAGGGCGGTGACGCGCTTGTCGCCGGGCAGCGCGGCGGGCACGACGTCGAGGAGCGTGATCGCCGAGATCTCGCGCTCGCGGCCCTTGGCGTCGGTGAGCGTGTTGCGGGCGAGCAGCTTGCGGACGAGACGGCTGCCTAGAAAGCCGGCGCCTCCCGTGATCACGATGCGCATTGAAAGATCCTCCTCAAGGTATCGGTTGTGGTGGAAAGCGACCGCTATGATAGCGGCGATGCTCGCCCGGCCTGCCGTGGATGCGATGGTCGCCGCTTTGCACGCGCGCGGCCACGCGATCGTGCCCGAGGCGTTCGCGCCCGATGCGATCGCCGCGCTGCGAGGCCATGCCCTCGCGCAGGACGCCGCCGGGGCCTTCATTCCGGCGCGTACTGGCCGCGCCCTCACGGCCGGGCGCGCGCCGCACGAGGGCGCCCGCGGCGACCGCATCGCCTGGCTCGACGCCGCCGCGCCGGCGCCTTGCGAGGCCCCCGTACGCGCCGGCCTTGCCGCGCTGCGCGAGGCCTGCAATCGCGAGCTCTACCTCGGCATCGTCGACGACGAACTGCACTACGCGCTCTACCCGCCGGGAGCCGGATATGCGCGCCACCGCGACCGCTTCCGCGACGACGACACGCGCGTGCTGTCGGTCGTGCTCTATCTCAATGCCGGCTGGCAGCCCGCGGACGGCGGCGCGCTGCGCCTCCACCTGCCCGCGGGCGCGCACACGGACATCGTCCCGCAAGGCGGCACCCTCGTGGTCTTCCTGGCGGACGCGTTCGAGCACGAGGTGCTGCCGGCCACGCGAGAGCGTGCCTCGCTCACCGGCTGGATGCGGCGCCGTCCGCGGGCGCGCTAGCCCAAGGGCGCGTGCTATAGTTTTTGCGTGCCTGCGCCGCGCCGCCTCACCATCGCGACCCGCAAGCTCGCGCCTTCCATGTGGCAGGCCGAGCAGATCCGCGCGCGGCTGGCGGTGCTCTACCCGCGAATCTCCGTTGCCGTGCTGGGCATCCCGGCGCGTGAAGAGCGTGCGCCCGCACCCGGGGGCGAGACCGGCACGCGCGCGCACATGATCCGCGATCTCGAGG
>CALFEY010000281.1 GCA_937958295.1 uncultured Pseudomonadota bacterium | reverse complement strand
CGGGCCACAGGACCGCGAAGCCATCGGCGAGGAAGCGCTCGGTCCAGGCGGCATGGCGGGCGCTCAACTCGTGGCGGCGATCGGCCCGCGCGCTGTACATGCCGCCGCATCCGTGCAGCGCGACGATCACCGGCCACGGGCCGGCGGGGGCCGCGGGGCGATACAGGAGCGCCGGCACCGTGACGCCGGCCTCGAGCGAAGGAAAGGTCACCGGCTCGGGCGCGGGCAGCGCCGCGCCGGCGCCGGCCGCGACGAGCGCGCAGGCGAGCGAGGACAGGGCGCGCAGGCTCATGGTCAGGTCACGAACCGCGGCCAGGCCTTGAGCCGCCAGGCGAAATCGGCGGCGATGCCGGCAAAGAGGGCGAAACCCAGCCAGTGGTTGTTGAGGAACGCCCGGAAACAGCGGTCGCGATCGCGCGTGCGGATGAGCCAGAGGTGGTAGAGCGCGAGCAGCACGGCACAGGCGAACCCGACCCAGAACAAGAGCCCCAGCGGGATGCGCGCGGCAAGCCAGGCCACGCCGCCGAGGAAGATCGCGTAACAGATGCCGATGGCGAGGATGTCGAAGCGGCCGAAGGTGATGGCCGAAGTGCGGATGCCGATGCGCAGGTCGTCGTCGCGGTCGACCATCGCGTACTCCGTGTCGTAGGCGATCACCCAGAAGAGGTTGAAGGCGAAGAGCCACCACCCGAACGGCGACACGTAGCCCAGCACGGCCGCGAACGCCATGGGGATGCCGAACGAGAAGGCGATGCCGAGGAACGCCTGCGGCAAGGCGAGGAAGCGCTTGCAAAACGGATAGGCGACCGCGATCACCAGCGCCGCCACCGACAGCAGGATGGTGGTGGTGTTGGTGGCGAGCACCACCAGCGCGAAGGCGGCCAGCGACAAAACGGCGCCCACCACGAGCGCTTCCCACGGCGCGATCTCCCCGCGCGCCAGCGGCCGGTTCGACGTGCGTTTCACGTGCGGGTCGAAGTTGCGGTCGGCCCAGTCGTTGAACGCACAGCCCGCGCTACGCATCACGAGCGTGCCGAGCGCGAACACGAGCACGAGCACGATCGACGGCCTCCCGTAGCTTGCGATCCACAGGGCCGACAGCGTGGGCCACAGGAGCAGCAGCGTGCCGATCGGCCGGTCGAGGCGCACCAGCCGCTCGTAGGCATCGAGGCGCTGGATGAAGGTGAGCTTGCGCGGGCCGGCAGCGGGGCCGTCCTGCGGCAACGGGGCGCCGCTCACAACTGGAGGGGAATCTGCTTCGTGAGCGAGCGCGGGGCGGCTTTCGCGAGCAGGTCCTGGGGCATGGGCCAGGCGAGCCGCAGGCGCAGCTCGCGCTTGGCGCGATCGTTGACGAGCCGGCGCGACTCGCTCATGAACGACAACAGCATCGGCGCGATGCGCTGCTCGGCCGCGTCCCACGGCACGCGGGGGGGACGCGGCAAGTGGAACGCGTCGGCCACGGCATCGAACCACGCGCCCATCTGCATCTGCGCGTCGTCGGTGACATTGTAGGCGCGGTTGGGCAGCCCGTGAAAGATCGCCATCACCGCAGCGCGAGCGAGGTCGTCCGCGTGGATGTGGTTGGTGAAGACGTCGTCCTCGGGCGCGAGCACTGGCGTGCCCTGCCGCAGGCGGTCGAGCGGCAGGCGGGCCTCCGAGTAGATGCCGGGCGCCCGCAGCAGCGCGAGCGTGACACCATTGCGCGCGGCCCACAGGCGCAGGCGATCCTCCGCGGCCACGCGCCGCTTGCCGCGAGGGGTCTGCGCACGGCGCGGGCGCGTCTCGTCGACGCGCGCCCCGGCGCAGTCGCCGTATACCCCGGACGTGGAGATATACACGAACCGCTGCGGTACAATCCGCGCTCGCGACAGCGCGGCCAGGAGCTTC
>CALFEY010000280.1 GCA_937958295.1 uncultured Pseudomonadota bacterium | reverse complement strand
CGCCGATGATAGTACGGAGCTCCCGTGCGAAAGTAGGTCATCGTCAGGCACCCATTCTCAAGAAGCCCGGTCCAACATGGATCGGGCTTTTTGTTTGTCGAAGGCCCTCGTCCGCATGCAGGCTGCGTTGGGTGCGCCTGCTAACATTCCGGTTGCCGGTCCCTTCATGTCCGCCATGTCGCACGACAATTACTCCCTCTCCGTGCTGCGCCGGCTGGAAGCCGAGAGCATTCACATCCTGCGCGAGACCGCCGCCGAATTCGAGCGCGTGGTGATGATGTACTCGGTCGGCAAAGACTCATCGGTGATGCTGCGCCTCGCGCAGAAGGCGTTCCACCCGGGCCGCATCCCGTTTCCGCTCCTGCACGTGGACACGTCGTTCAAGTTTCCCGAGATGTATGCCTTCCGCGACCGCGTCTGCGCCGAAGCCGGCGTTGACCTGCGCGTGGCGCGCAACGAGACGGCGCTCGCGGCGAATGCGAACCCCTGGGACCTCGGCACCGTGAAGTGCTGCGGCTTCCTCAAGACGCAAGGCCTTCTCGATGCGCTCAAAGCGGGTCGCTACGACGCCGTCATTGGCGGTGCCCGCCGCGAAGAGGAGCGTTCCCGCGCCAAGGAGCGGATCTACTCGTTCCGCGATGCGCACGGGCAGTGGGATCCCAAGAACCAGCGTCCCGAGCTGTGGAACCTGTACAACGGGCGCATCCATCCAGGCGAGAGCATCCGCGTGTTCCCCCTGTCGAACTGGACCGAGCTCGACATCTGGCGGTACATCGCGCAAGAGTCGATCCCGGTGGTGCCTCTGTACTTCGCAGCGGAGCGCGAAGTCGTCCGTCGCGGCGGACAGCTGCTCCCGGTAGGCGCCAAGAGCCGCCTTCTCCCCGGAGAGACCGCCGAGCGGGCGATGATCCGCTACCGATCGCTCGGCTGCTATCCCTGCACCGGCGCGGTCGACTCGACCGCCACCACGGTGGAGGACATCATTGCCGAACTCGAGGAGACCCGATACTCCGAGCGCGTCACGCGCGTGATCGACCACGATCGCGACGGCTCGATGGAGCAGAAGAAGCGCGAGGGATACTTCTGATGGCGATCGACGCGCGATCGCCGGTGCGGCGGGAGCCCGATCTGTTGCGCTTCTCCACCGCGGGAAGCGTGGACGACGGCAAGTCCACCCTCATCGGCCGCCTCCTGCACGACGCCGGAGCGATCTACGAGGACCAACTCGCGGCCTTGCGCGCGAAACGATCCGGCGAAGGCGAGGCGCTCGACCTCTCACTCGTGACCGACGGCCTGCGCGCCGAGCGCGAGCAGGGCATCACGATCGACGTCGCCTATCGCTATTTCTCTACGCCGAGGCGGCGCTTCATCATCGCCGACACGCCGGGCCACGTGCAGTACACGCGCAACATGGCCACCGGCGCGTCGACGGCCGACCTTGCGATCGTGCTGATCGACGCCCGTCTCGGCATCCAGACGCAATCGCGACGGCACGCCTTCATCGTTTCGCTCCTCGGCGTGCCCCGGGTGGTGGTGGCCGTGAACAAGATGGATCTCGTGGGCTACGACCAGGAGGTCTACGAGCGCATCCGCGAGGAGTACGGCACCTTCGCGGCGCGCCTCAATTTTGCCGACCTCACCTTCATTCCGATGAGCGCCCTTGCGGGCGACAACGTCGTCACGACGAGTGACCGCATGCCCTGGTTCACGGGGCAGGCGCTCTTGCCTCACCTCGAGTCAGTATACGTCGCGGGTGACGCCAATCTCGTGGACTTCCGCTTTCCCGTTCAGCGCGTGGTGCGTCCAGACCAGGACTTCCGCGGCTATGCGGGGCAGGTCGTGTCGGGGGTGGTGCGCCCGGGCGATCCGGTCGTGGTACTGCCTTCCGGGCAGCGCACGCAGGTGACGCGCATCGTGACGCTCGGCCCCGACCTCGGCCACGCCTTTCCTCCGCAATCGGTCACGCTGTGCCTGGCTGACAATGTCGACGTCAGCCGCGGCGACATGATCGCGCATCCGGCCAACGTGCCGCGGATCGAGCGCGCGGTGGAGGCGATGGTGGTGTGGATGTCCGACACGCCGCTCGAGGAAGGCAAGGTGTACCTGGTCAAGCACACCACGCGCACGGTCAAGGGTACCTGTGCGAACGTGGCCTACAAGGTCAATCCCGATACGCTGCGACGGGAGCCTGCCGACACCCTGGGCCTGAACGACATCGGCCGCGTACGCGTCACTCTCTTCCAGCCGCTTTTCGTCGACGAGTATCGCAAGAACCGCGCGACAGGGGCGTTCATCCTCATCGACCCCGTGACCAATGCGACGGCCGGCGCGGCAATGATCATCGAGCGCAAGGCTTCGCCGGAGATCGCCGACGACGAGGCGGATGCGCACTTGAGTCGCAACGTCTTCCGCCAGCGCAGCCGCGTGGAGTCCGCAGAGCGTGCGAGCCTCCTGCGGCAGGCTCCGCTCACCGTCTGGCTCACCGGTCTGTCCGGCTCGGGCAAGTCCACGATCGCGCATGCGCTCGAGCGCCGCCTCATCGATGCCGGGCATGCGTGCTTCGTGCTCGACGGCGACAACCTGCGCCATGGTTTGAATCGCAACCTGGGCTTCACGCCCGAGGACCGACGGGAGAACGTGCGGCGCACGGCCGAGACGGCGCGTCTCATGAACGACGCCGGGCTCATCGTGATCACGGCGCTGATCTCGCCTTACGAAGAGGATCGCGCGATGGCCGAGCGCGTGATCGGCGTGGAGCGCTTCTTCGTGACGTATCTCGCCGCGGACGTCGAAGCTTGCGAGCAGCGCGATCCCAAGGGGCTCTACGCCAAGGCGCGCCGCGGCGAGATCGCGGAATTCACCGGCGTGAACGCCCCCTACGAAGCGCCTGGCAATCCTGCCATCACGCTCGACACCGGGCGCGACGATGTGGAGCGTTGCGTCGACCTGCTGCTGGCAGCGGTTCTCGAGCGCGCCCGGCCCTAGGAGTCGTGCCGCCTGCGTCCCGTCGCGGGCGTTAGGCGCGCTCGGGGAACATCGCGGCGAGCCATTCGCGCGACGCGCGAGTCACGCCCCGCTCGGTCACGAGCCCGGAGACCAGCCTTGCCGGAGTGACATCGAACGCGTGATTCACGGCCTTGGTGTTGTGGGGAGCGATCCCCACGCGCGTGGTCTGGCCGTACTCGTCGCGCCCTGCGATCTGCAGCACCTCGTCGGCGCTGCGTTGCTCGATGGGGATGCCATCGCCCGCCGCCAGGTGCCAGTCGATCGTGGGTGAGGGCAGTGCCACGTAGAACGGGACGTTGTTGTCGCGCGCGGCAAGCGCCTTTTCGTAGGTGCCGATCTTGTTGCAGACGTCGCCGTTGCGCGCCACGCGATCGGCGCCCACGAACACCACATCGACGTCGCCCCGCTGCATCAGGAGTCCGGCGGCGCCGTCCACGAACAAGGTGTGCGGAATGCCGCGCTGATCAAGCTCCCACGCCGTCAGGCTCGCCCCCTGCATGCGGGGACGAGTCTCGCTCACCCACACGTGCAGGGCGAGTCCCTCGGCGTGCGCCATGAAGAGCGGCGCCGTGGCGGTGCCCCACCCGCACGTCGCGAGTGCGCCTGCGTTGCAGTGGGTCATCACGCGCACCGGCCCCGGCCGTCGTTGCGCGATGCCGCGCAGGATCGCGATGCTGTGCTCGCCGATCGCATGATTGATCTCGACGTCCTCGGCAGCGATGGCATCGGCTTCGGCCCAGGCGGCATCGGGCCGCGCGGAGACCGCGAGCGGGATCACACGGTCGCGCACGCGATCCAGCGCCCAGCGCAGGTTCACGGCGGTGGGGCGCGTGGCATCGAGGGCGGCGTGGGCCTTGGCGAGTGCGGCGTCGGACGCGTCGTTGTCGAGGGCGAGCGCGAGGCCGTAAGCGCCGACGGCGCCGATGAGCGGGGCGCCACGCACCCACATCTTGCGGATGGCGAGCGCGGCCGCGGCGGCGTCGCCGATGCGGATACGCACGAGCGTGTGGGGCAAGGCGCGCTGGTCGATCACGTCCACGTGCCGGGCGCCGGGCGGCCGCACCAGCGCGCGATAGGGCGCAGGATCGGGATGAGGGCTCGCCGGCATCGCTACTTAAGCACCTGCAGGAGGTTGTTGAAGTCGTCGGTCCACACCCGCCAGTCGCGGCGTGCCTGGATCTTGCTGCCGGCCTCGGCCAGCTTCGGATCATTGAGCCGCGCCGGGTCACGGGCGAGCAGCACCCAGCTCGACGAGTTGGCAAGCGGCAGATTGCCGTCGTCGTCGATCCACAGGGCGTGCAGCCCGAGCTCGTTGGCGATGCCTTCCACCACGGGCACGAGGTTGAGGTACCGGTTGGTCACGTGGAAGGCGATCACGCCGTCGGGCTTCATGTGCCGCAGGTACACCTCCACCGCCTCTTTGGTGATGAGGTGCACCGGAATGGCGTCGCTGCTGAAGGCATCGATGGCGAGCACGTCGAAGTTTTGCGGGGGCTCGCGCTCGAGGCTCAGGCGCGCGTCGCCCAGCGGCAGCTCAATAGTGGCATCGCTGTCGTTGAGGTAACTGAAATCGCGCTTGGCGATGTCGATCACGCCCGGATTGATGTCGTAGAAGCGGTAGATATCGCCCTTGGCACCATAGGTGGCGAGCGTGCCGGTGCCGAGCCCGATCACGCCCACCTTGACGGGCGCCGTGCGGGGGTGGAGCGCCTCGATCGCGCGGCCCACGCCGGAGTGCGGCGAGTAGTAGCTCGTGGCCGTGGCCTTCAGATCGTCGCGCAGGTATTGCTTGCCGTGCATGATGTTGCCGTGGATGAGCTGGCGCCGGCGGCCGTTGACGTCGTCGCCCGCCTCCTGCACGCGCAGCACGCCGTAGAAGTTGCGCGTGGCCACGATGGTCGACTGGTAGAACTCGGTAATCCCCCACACCGCGAAGCCCACGGTGCACACGAGCGCCGACACCGCGAGCATCGGATAGAGCAGCGCCAGCCGGCGCGATTGCCAGAGCAGCAGCAGCGCGCACAGCGCGAGCGTGGCCGGAAGCTCGAAGTCCGCGGGCAGCACCATCGGCGCGAGGATGCCCACGAGCGCGGAGCCCACGGCGCCACCCAGCGACACCATGAGGTAGAAGCGGGTGAGATAGGTCGCGGCGGGCTTCAGGCGCACGAGCTCGCCGTGGCAGAACATGCACGCCAGGAAGAGCCCGGCGCAGAACACGCCCACCTGCACGGCGAGGTCGTGGGTGAGGTCCGACGACGGCACGAGGATGTAGCCCATCACGCCCAGGATCGCCGATACCGTGGGGATGAAGAAATCGCGGCGGTACCACCCGCTGCTGTCGAAGCAGAGGATGAACGTGATGAGATAGATCGTCAGCGGGAGGATCCACAGCAAGGGCACCGCCGCGACGTTCTGCGTGATGTGGTTGCTGACCGCGAGGAGCAGCAGCGAGCCGGTGGCCGCTAGCGTGCACCAGAGGAGCTGGCGCGCGACCGTGGGTGGGCCTTCGCTCGCGGCCGCATCCGCGCCACTCGCCGTGTCCGCGGGTACCCGCGTGTCGTTGGAGGCCACCACGGGGGCGGCCGGTGCCTTCAACCCCGCGAAGGCCGCCACGCCGGCGAGCAGCACGAAAAGGCCATAGCCCGCCGACCACGTCCAAGCCTGCGCGCGCGTGGCGATCCAGGGTTCCAGCAGGAGCGGGTACCCGAGCAGCGCGAGGAGGGAGGCGAGGTTGGACAGCGCGAAGAGGCGGTACGGATTGCGGCCCGGGAAACGCCGTGAGAACCACACCTGCACGAGGGGGCTCGTGGTGGATAGCAGGAAGTAGGGAAGGCCGATCGTCGCCGCGAGCAGGCCCAGGATCAGCAGGATGGGATTCTCGTCACCCGCGGGCTTGAAAAAGGAGGCGGGGACGATCGGCAGCAGGGCGAGGCTCACCACCAGCAGTGCCACGTGGAGCTTTACTGCCGAGCGGGGGGCGAGCTTGCGCACCGTGTAGTCGGCGTAGGCGTAGCCCAATAGCAGCGTCGTCTGGAAAAAGACAAGGCACGTGGCCCATACCGCGGCCGATCCGCCGAACCACGGGAGGATCTGTTTCGCCACGATCGGTTGCACGAGGAACAGCAGGAAGGCGCTGGTGAAGATCGTGACGGCGAATAGGGGCATCGGTCAGCTCGTGGCGGCGGGCATGGCCGGCGCGGGAGAGGGCAAAGAGGAAGACGCTTCGGCATGGCGCGCGCCGAAGCGCGTCGCGAATACCTGCCAGGCCAGGATCATGAACGCGACCACGAGTGGCGCCAGGTGAAGGGTGGCGCGATTCACAGTTGTCTGGTCCGTGATGTAGTAGCTCGCCGTGGTGAAGCCGAAAACCACGAAGAGGAACATGAGTCCCGCGATCACGATAGTGGTGAGTGGCGCGAGGGCGCGGTCGAAGAGGTGGCGCCACGCGACGAGCGCCACCGCGACGGCGCCGTACCAGAGCAGGTGCCAGTTGCCGAGGAGGAAATAGCTTTCGGCGAGATCTCCCCATGCCGGCGTGTACGTGAGGTTGAGCTCGTAGTTGAAGAGCCGCAGCTTGAAGCGGGCCAGCAGCACCAGCAGCACCGCCGCCGCGGCAAAGCCCGCGAAGGCGATGCGCAGGCCGTGGCGCGGCCAGCGCGCCACGATGAATCCGGGGACGAGCGTGGCGGCCCAGAACCAGCCGGGGTTCTTGATTTGCGTGCAGGCGGCGGCGAGGAGCAGCACGCACACCGCGTTGCCGGCGTCGCGGCGATCGATCCAGCGCAGCAGGGCGAGGGCTGCGGCGGTGTAACACGCCGCGAGCGGCAGGTCGGCGTAGCCGGCGAG
>CALFEY010000279.1 GCA_937958295.1 uncultured Pseudomonadota bacterium | reverse complement strand
CGAAGGCAACGGTCACCGCGGCGAGCGCGGCACGGCGGAGGAGCGGGTTCATGGCGGTCACGAGGCGGCCCTGATCGGCATGATGCGCGAAGCGAGCGGGCGCTTGACGCGGTTTTGCACCTGGCCCGCGAGCTGGCCACAGGCGGCATCGATGTCATCGCCGCGGGTCTTGCGGATCGTGGCCACCAGTCCGGCGTCCATCAGGCGACGCTGGAAGGCCACGATGCGGGGCCGCGGCGTGGTGCGGAACTCGCTGCCCGGAAACGGATTGAACGGGATGAGATTGAGCTTGCAAGGCACGTCGCGCACCAGGGCCACGAGCTCCCGTGCGTGCGTGTCCTGGTCGTTCACGCCGTCGAGCATCACGTACTCGAACGTGACGAAGTCGCGGGGGGCCGCCGGCAGGTAGCGCCGGCAAGCAGCCATGAGCTCTGCCAGCGGATGCTTGCGATTGATGGGCACGATGCGATCGCGCAGCGCGTCGTTGGGCGCATGCAGGGACACGGCGAGCGCCACCGGGCACTCGTCGCGCAGGCGGTCGATCAGCGGCACGAGGCCGGATGTGGAGAGCGTGACGCGGCGCCGCGACAGGCCGTAGGCGTTGTCGTCGAGCATGAGGCGCAGCGCGCCCACGACGTTGTCGAAGTTGGCCAGCGGCTCGCCCATGCCCATCATGACCACGTTGGTGATCGGCGGCCGGCCCTGCTCCACCCACGCTCCGGTGGCTCCCTCGGCGAGCAGCGTGCGATTGGCGTGCCAGAGTTGCCCGATGATCTCGCCCGTGGCGAGGTTGCGGTTGAAGCCCTGCTTGCCGGTGGAGCAGAAGGCGCAGTCGAGCGCGCATCCCGCCTGCGACGAGATGCACAGGGTGCCGCGGTCGTCCTCGGGGATGTACACGGACTCCACGGCGTTGCCGTTGCCCGCATCGAGGAGCCACTTGCGCGTGCCGTCGGCGGCGGTGCTGTCGCGCACCACCATGGGCCCGGCGATGATGGCGTCGAGCGCGAGCCAGGCCCGCGAGGCCTTGGCGAGATCGGTCATCGCGCCGATGTCGTCGACGAACCGCTGGTGCACCCACCGCGACACCTGGCGCGCCCGGAACGGCTTCTCGCCGCGGGCGGCGAAATAGTCAGTGAGGGCGGCGGGTGCGAGGTCGAGGAGGTTCGTCATGGCGGCGGCGCGGCCGTGGGAGCGGGCGGCCCCACGGCCATTGTCGGCCTAGCGCGAGTAGATGGCGAGCGCGGGGAAAAAGTACGCGATCTCCGTCTGCGCCGTTTCCGGGGCATCGGAGCCATGGACGGCGTTGGCGTCGATCGACTGGGCGAAGTCGGCGCGGATCGTGCCTTCGGCGGCCTTCTTGGGATCGGTGGCGCCCATGAGCTCGCGGTTCTTGGCGATGGCGCCTTCCCCTTCGAGGACCTGGATCATCACCGGGCCGGAGATCATGAAATCGACCAGGTCGCGGAAGAACGGCCGTTCCTTGTGAACCGCATAAAATCCTTCAGCTTCCGCCTTGGACAGCCACGCCATGCGAGCGGCAGCGATTTTGAGGCCGGCCTTCTCGAAGCGGGCGAGGATTTCACCAATCGCATTCTTCGCGACGGCATCGGGCTTGATGATGGAAAGCGTGCGTTCGACCGCCATTTGCTGCTCCAAGTGTAAAAGTTCGGAAATAAACCCAATATTCTAGCACGGACAGGGCCGCCGCGCTGCCGTTGCGCGGCGATGCACGCCGGGACGGCGCCGTGCGCGGCAGCGCCGTCCGGGCCCGCGGACGCGGCAGGCGATTCGCGATGCCCGTACGGCCTATCCGGGTTGGACGCGGGAAACGCGCGCGGGAAATGCGCACGACTCCGGTGCATCTCCGCAGGCCCCCGCCGGCACGCGGGACACCGCCAGCGCTGCCCCGCCGCCCGTCCTCCCGGACGTGTCCTAAGGGCGGCGCTTCCGCTACCATTGGAGCCCTAAGCGACGCGATCCCGCTTGCGACCGGCAGCCGCCGAGGTGGAGCACAAAGGCATGCCGGCGGAGGCTCTCGTATTGCCACCGTCGTTCATTTCGGAGGATCTTTCATGTTCCGCAAGCTTCTGGCCGGGGTTGCCCTGGCTGCACTCGTCGCGCCCGCAGGCGCGCAGGATTTTCCCACCAAGCCGATCACGCTCGTCGTCCCGTTCGCCGCCGGAGGCCCCACCGATACGGTCGCCCGTCTCATCGCGCAATCGATGGGCAACACCATGAAGCAGACCGTCGTCGTCGAGAACTACGGCGGCGCCGGCGGCACCATCGGCGCCGACCGGGTGGCGAAGGCCAAGAACGACGGGTACACGCTGCTCCTGCATCACATCGGCCAGTCCACTGCCCCCACGTTGTACCGCAAGCTTCCTTACGACGTGCTGAACGACTTCGCGCCTGTCGGCCTCGTGACCGATGTGCCGATGACGATCGTCGCGCGCAAGGACTTCCCGCCCAAGGACATGAAGGAGCTCGCGGCCTATCTCAAGGCCAACAAGGACAAGGTGACCTACGCCAATGCCGGCGTGGGCTCGGCCTCGCACCTGTGCGGGATGCTCCTCATGGCCACGCTGCAGACGGAGCTCACCACCGTGCCGTACAAGGGCACGGCCCCCGCCATGAACGATCTCCTGGGCGGGCAGGTGGACCTCATGTGTGACCAGACCACCAACACCACCGGCCAGATCAAGGGCGGCAAGATCAAGGTGTATGCGGTGACCACGCCCACGCGCGTGCCGTCGCTGCCCGACGTGCCGACGTTGCAGCAGTCGGGTATCAAGGGCGCCGACGTCGCGGTGTGGCACGGCGTATACGCCCCCAAGGGCACGCCGAAGCCGGTGATCGACAAGCTCTCCGCGGCGCTGCAGATCGCGTTGGCGGATCCCACCGTCAAGGCGCGCTTCGCCGAGCTCGGGACCGAGCCCGTCCCCGCGGCGCAAGCCACGCCGGATGCGCTCGGCAAGCAGTTGAAATCGCAGATCGACCTGTGGAACCCCATCATCAAGAAGGCCGGGGTCTACGCCGACTGAGCAGGCGTCGGGTCAGCGTGGTCGCGCACCGCGGCCACGCAGGCAGGCCAACAGCGGGCACGGGACGGGCGACGTTCCGGCCCGTTTTCTTTGGGACGTTGTCTACCGGCGGTCGCTGCCGCCGGCGCCTGCATGCCCCAGCTCGACGTAGTCGGCGGGCGGCCGCGGATGCCAGCTCACCATGAGCCCCGGCGCGCCTGCCGGGGCGGCGAAGTCGCTGTCCGTGCCGAGTCCGGGGACCGCGACCAGGCGGTCGCCGGCGAAGAGCAGCGGCACGCTGCGGCGCTGCCATGGCGGCCAGCCGGCATCGTGCAGGATCGCCTTCAGCGAGCGGCGCGGCCGGTCGGGCGCGAGGCGAAAGCGCTCGCCTCCTGCCCGCGGCCGCACGTGCAGGCCGTCCGCAACCCGCGCCGCCTCGATTCCTCGACCGACGGCATGCGCAACATCGAGCGTGCCGTGGGGTAGCGCGAGCGTGCGCTCGCCCTGCCACCTGGCCGCGTAGGGCGCCGGGATGGGCGCGTGCACGTGCACGTGGGCGCGGTGGAGCGCGACGACCACGCCTCCGTGCGCGATGGCCACCTTGGCGTCGGGCTTCGCCTGCTCGATCTGCGCCAGCATCTGCGCAAGGCGCGCGGTGGACGGTGCCGCAAGTCCGTGCAAGCGCAGGAACCAGCGCAGCAGGTTGCGCCGGCGATGCGGCGCGAGGGCCAGCAGCGCATCGCGGGCGAGGGCGCGATCGGTGATCGCGGTGGCGGCGTCGAGGCCGGCGAGATCATCGGCGAGCGCCGCCGCCTCCGCCTGGTGCTGCGCGGCGCGCGCGAGGGAGGCCGCCGCCGCCGGCGACACCGCAGCAAGTGCCGGCATCACCGCGTGGCGCACGGCGTTGCGGCGATGCCGCGTGACGGCGTTGCTCTCGTCGTCGACATAGGTGAGCCCCGCGGCGGCGAGGCAGGCATCGATGGTGGCGCGATCAACCTCGAGCAGCGGACGCCACCAGGTCACGCCGCGTGCATCGGGGCGTTGCGCGGGCATCGCCGCTAGCCCGCGAGGGCCGGCCCCGCGCAGGAGTTGCAGGAGGAGCGTCTCGGCCTGATCGTCGCGGTGGTGGCCGAGCGCCACGTAAGCGCAGCCATGCTCGCGCGCCGCGCCCGCGAGGGCGGCGTAGCGGGCGCGGCGTGCTTCGTTCTCGAGGCTCGTCCCGGCGCCGCGGGGAACGGTTACGGCCGCGGCAGCGAAGGGGAGCGCCCACCGCTGGCACAGGTCGCGGCAGAACTCGCGCCACTGGCCCGACGCGGGGGACAGCCCGTGGTCCACGTGGACAGCATGGACGGCATGGCCGCGCGCGGGAGCGAGCACGCGGAGGGCTGCGAGCAGGGCCACCGAATCGCGACCTCCCGACAGCCCAACGGCGATGGCCGCACCCGCGGGGACGTCGCGGACGAGCGCGGCGGTCACCGCGCGGTGGAGCACGTGCAGGGGCGTGGCGTCGTCAGGCATGGCAGGGTCCTGCGGCAGGACGCGGCTGCCGGCGCGCCGCGAACTAGCCCGGCGAGATCTCCTTGAACTTGCCGTAGGCGAGGAGCCGGTCCTCGCGCTGCTCGAGAAGCGTGTCCACCGGGAGGTCGGCGAGCGGCCGCAGGGCGTCGGTGAGCGCCTTCTTGAGCGTGACCATCATCGCGGCGTGGTCGCGGTGCGCGCCGCCGGGGGGTTCGGTCACCACCTTGTCGATGAGGCCGAGCTGCTTCAGGCGCGGCGCCGTGATGCCGAGGATCTCGGCCGCCTCCGGAGCGTGCTCCGCCGATTTCCACAGGATCGACGCGCAGCCCTCCGGCGAGATCACGGAATAGGTGGAGTACTGCAGCATGAGCGTGACGTCGCCCACCGCGATGGCGAGAGCCCCACCAGAGCCACCCTCGCCGATGACGGTCACGATCACCGGCACGCGCAGGCCCGCGAGCTCGTAGAGGTTGCGCCCGATAGCCTCCGACTGCCCGCGCTCTTCCGCGCCGATGCCGGGGTACGCCCCGGGCGTGTCGACGAAGGTGAACAGCGGCAGCCGGAACTTCTCGGCGAGCTTCATGAGGCGCAGGGCCTTGCGATAGCCCTCCGGCCGCGGCATGCCGAAGTTGCGGTGGATCTTCTCCTTGGTGTCGCGTCCCTTCTGCTGGCCGATCACCATGCAGGGCACGCCATTGAAGCGCGCGAGGCCGCCCACGATGGCGGGGTCGTCGGCGTAGGTGCGATCCCCGTGCAGCTCGCGGAAATCGCTGAACATGCCGTTGACGTAATCGAGCGTGTACGGCCGCTGCGGATGGCGGGCCACCTGCGCGATTTGCCACGAGGAGAGCTTGGCGTAGATCTCCTTGGTGAGCTGCTGGCTCTTCTTGGACAGCCGCGAGATCTCGTCGGAGATGTCGACCGCCGAGTCTTCGTGCACGAAGCGCAGCTCATCGATCTTCTGCTGGAGCTCGGCGATGGGCTGCTCGAAATCGAGGAAGGTCTGTTTCATGGACGGGGCCGGGGGACGGGCCATCGGGCCTTCGGAAGTGGCGCGCATGATAGCGCGGGACGGCGGCGTCCGCCTAATAGGCGAACGCGTCGTGGATGAGCTTCACGCCCGTGGCGAGCAAGAGAGCGTAGGTGATCTGCATGAACGCCGCCTGCGAGATCCGCCGGTGTAGCCACACGCCCATCCACACGGCGAGCGGCACGAGCGGGGAGAAGAGCACGGCCGTGGTGAGGTTGGCGGTGTTGAGCTGCCCGAGGAAGTAATAGGGGACGAGCTTCAAGTAGTTGACCGCGAAGAAGAACACCGACGACGTGGCCACGAACACGGTCTTGTCCACGCCGCGCGCCAGCATGTAGATGGTGTAGGGCGGGCCGCCGGCGTGCGCGAGCGTGCTCGTGAAGCCGGACAGCGCGCCCCAGACCGCGGCCGCGCCCCTGCCCGGTGGACCTTCCGTGCGGACGAGGAAGCGCGCGATGCGCTCGGTGAGGCGGAACCACGCATTGAGGGCGAACACCACCGAGATCACGCCGATGGCGAGTCGCACGGTGTTGGGCGAAAGGGCGCCGAAGGCGAGGCCGCCGAGCGCGATGCCCACGATGGCGCCGGGCAGGAGTGCCCGGATGGCCTCGCGCGACCAGGCGGCCTTGTACGCATGCACGCCGAAGATGTCCATGAGGCAGAGCAGCGGCAGCATGATGCCGGCGGCTTCGGCGGGCGCGACGAACATCGCGAGGAGCGGCACCGCCAGCCCGGCCGTGCCCTGGCCGAACGCGCCCTTGCCGACGCCGGCAATAACGATGACGAACGCCATCGCCGGAAGGAAGAAGGCCGGATAGTCCGGCGGGCTCACGCGGGAAGGATCACAGCGTGCGGGAAGGCGACGCCGGCGCGTCCGTGCTGGGCCCGCGCGCCGTCGATTGGCGACCCTGCCAGGCGACGAAGAGCTGGTTCGCGATCACGGCCGACAGCACGAGCGCGCCGCCCATGAGGGCGTACCGGCCGGGGTGCTCCCCGAGGAGCACCCAGACCCAGAGCGGACCCAGGATGGGCTCGAGCAGCGCGAGGAGGCCGAGCTCGGTCGCTGACAGCGAGCGTGACGCCGCGGTGGCGAGCAGGCAGCCGGCGCCGAGCTGCACGCAGCCCATGAAGGCGAGTATCGCGAGGTCGCGCGGCGTGGCCGCGAAGGGGCCGGCGAGGAAGAACGCGGGCAGCAGCGTGATGAGGCCGGCGATCATCACCATGGGCAGCATGTCCACCGTGGCGTGGAACTTGCGCAGGACCGTGAGCTGGGCGGCAAAGCACACCGACACGCAAAGGGCCATGACGTTGCCGGCGAGTTGCCCGCCGTCGAGCGTTCCGCCCACCATGAGCACGATACCGGAGAAGGCGATGGCCATGGCGATCCACGTGTGCGCGCGCACCGGCTCGCCGAGGAACGCGCGCGCGGCCAGCGCGGCAAGGAAGGGTGAGACGCTCATCAGCACGAAGGTGTTGGCCACCGTGGTGCGCGTGAGCGAGCCGATGAAGAAGAAGAATGTGCCCGCGAGGAACAGTCCTGCGAGGATGCCGGGCGGACCCACGCTGCGCACGGCCGTGGCCAGCCCGCTGCGATGC
>CALFEY010000278.1 GCA_937958295.1 uncultured Pseudomonadota bacterium | reverse complement strand
TTTCAGTCGTGCCACCGGTCGTTCCCCGGGTGACGCGCAGTGTAAGCCAAGGTGCACGCCCCCAGTGTCCGGCGCTGCCGCCGGCGGCGCCGCGGGCGGGCCGCGCGGCGGCGGCCACCCAGCGCATCGGGCCTCGCGGGACCGTACGCGAGGGACGAGTCCGCCTGCCAGTCTTCCTGGGCCTGATCCTTGCTTGAACAGGGCGACCCGGCAGCGGTGACCTCCCGCGGGGCGTCGAGGTCACCTGACCTCGGTCGTCCGGCATAAGCTCACGACAATGGCCCTCACGCGCTCCGCCAACCGGCTCGACCTCTCCCCGCCCACGGTCGGCGATCCCGTCGAGCGCGATTCCCTGCTCGCGCTGTCCCAGCGGAAGCTCAATGCGCTCGGCGTGCCCGTGGCCTACGTCGACCGCAACCAGCGCTATCGCTTCGTCAACAAGGCCTTCCTGGAGTGGCTCGGGCGGCGGGAGAGCGAGGTGCTGGGCCGGGAGATCATCGAGGTCGTTGGCCGCGACGTGTTCCAGCTCTATCGCGCCTATATCGATGCGGTGCTGGCGGGCGAGCGCACGGGCTACGAGCGGCAACTCGTCACGTCGGGGCGGCCCCCGATGTGGATCCGGGTGGACTACTACCCCGACCGTGGGGCGCAGGGTCACATCCGCGGCTTCCTCGTCACGTATGCCGACATCGACCACCTGAAGCGCCTCGAGCTCGAGGCGGGCCAGCGCGAGCACCGGCTGCGGCTCGTGACCGACAGCGTGGGCCTGCCCATCCTCTACTTCGATCGGCAGCTCAAGATCCGCTTCGCGAACAAGCCGTTCGGGGGATTCATCGGCGTGCCGTCGGAGGACGTGATCGGGCACGCTCTGCGCGATGTGCTTCCCGGCGATGCCTTCGGGCAGATGCAGGGCTACATCGACCGCGCGTTCGCGGGCGCCACGGTGACCTACGAGAGGCGCGAGCGCCAGTACGAAGGTGATGCGCGGTGGACGCGCATCACGCTCTTTCCGGACCGCGAGCTCGGCGGCCGTGTGGGCGGCGCCTTCGCAGTGATGACGGACATCGAGGAGGACATCCGCATCCGGGACGCGCTGAAGGCCCAGGAGGCGCAGATGCGCCTCTTCGCGGACAACATCCCCGGCCCGATCGCCTATCTCGACCGCAACCTGCGCTACACCTTCGTGAACCAGGCGTTCGCTAACTCGGTGTGCAAGCCGCAGGACGAGATCTACGGCAAGACGCCCTTCGAGGTGATGGCCTCCGACGTCGCCTCCTTCCTGCGCCCAATCCTCAAGCGCGGGCAGGCGGGCGAGCACGTGGAATACGAGCGCGTGGGCAACACGATGCAGGGCAATCGACGGTGGCTGCACGGCCGCATTGCGCCCGACCTCGACTCCACCGGTTCGGTGCGCGGCTTGTACTGCACCGAGTACGACATCCACGATCTCAAGCTCACCGAGCAGGCGCTCGCCGCGCGCGAGGAGCAATTGCGCCTCTTCAACGACAACATCCCCGAGCCGATCGTGTATCTGTCCGCCGATCGGCGCTACCAGTTCGTCAACGAGGCGTTCCTGCGCCTCGTGGGCCTCGAGCGCGACGACGTTCTCGGCAAGACCACCGACGAGGTCGTGGGGCCGGGCGTGGACGGGCTGGTGGAGCCGGGACGCAACCGCGTATTCCCCGGTGAGGCCATCACCTACGAGCGCGCGGTGACCGATGCCTCCGGACGCGAGCGCTGGATCCGCGCCCGCTGCGTGCCCGACGTGAACTTCGACGGCACCGTCAAGGGCGAGTATGTCGTGGGTCACGACATCACCGACTTGAAGCAGGCGCAGGACGCTCTCGCCGCGCGCGAAGGCCAGCTGCGCGCGATCATGGACGGCGTGCCCGCGCCGGTGGCCTATATCGACCGCGACGAGCACTGCCACTACGTCAACCGTACTTTCTTGCAGTTCTTCGGCCTCACGCCGGAGCAGGTGTCGGTGATGCGCCTGCGCGACGTCGTGGGCCACGGCATCTACCAGAGCGCGCAGGCGATGCTCACGCGCGCGATGGAGGGCGAGTCCACGGCCTTCGATCGCCTGGTGCAGGGCGCCAATGGCGTGAAACGCTGGATGACCATCCGGGTCGTGCCCGATGCGTCCCCTTCGGGCGAGGTGTACGGCGCCTTCGTGCTGATGAACGACATCCACGGCCTCAAGCAGGCGCAGGAAGCCTTGCGCGATTCCGAGGCGCAGATGCGGCTCATCATGGATAACGTTCCGGCGCGCGTGTCCTACATCGATCGCGACTATCGCTATCGCTTCCTCAACCGCCACAACGAGGAGTGGCTGGGCGAGAGCCGCAAGGAGCTCACCGGCCGCACGTTCGCGGAGGTGGTGGGCAACGAGCGGGCGGAGCAGCTCGGCCCGCTTCTCGATCGCGTGCTGCAAGGCGAGACCGTGACCACGGAGCAGGCCCTGGTGCAGCCCGACGGCCAGCACCGCTGGGAGTCGGTGCACTACGCCCCGCATCGCGACGCCGAGGGAAACGTGGTGGGCATCTACGCGATGCATGCGGACATCCACGACCAGAAGCGCAACCAGGACGAGCTGCGGCGCGCCAACTGGATGCTGTCGAGCCACATCAACAACACGCCGCTCGCGGTGCTCGAGTGGGACCGCGATTTCCGCCTCGTGCGCTGGTCGCCGCAGGCGGAGAACATCTTCGGCTGGCGCAGCGACGAGGTCCTCGGCATCCCGCTCGCCGACAGCCCCATCGTGCACGATGACGACCGGCAGGCCTTCGCGGGGCTGGTCGCCCGGCTCATGGATGGCGAGGAGCCGCGCGCCACGGGCGTGACGCGCAACCATCGCCACGACGGCAACACGATCTGGTGCGAGTGGTATCACTCCGCGCTTCTCGACGACGACGGGCGCATCGTGTCGATCCTCTCGTTCGTGCAGGACGTGTCCTCGCGGATCCAGGCCGAGGAGCGGCTGCAGTACCTCGCCACCCGTGACGCGCTCACCGGCCTGCCGAATCGCCTGCTCCTGCACGAGCGGCTATCGCAGGCTATCGCGCAGGCCAAGCGCAGCGGTCATCGCGTGGGCGTGATGTTCATCGACCTCGACCGCTTCAAGAACGTGAACGACACGCTCGGCCATCGCATCGGCGACGAGCTCCTGAAGAAGGTCACGGCCGCGCTGTCGGGCGCGCTGCGCGAGACCGATCTCCTTGCGCGCCTCGGGGGCGACGAGTTCATGGTGATCGTGGAAGACTTCGACGATCGCGCCGTGCTCGGCCGCATCGCGCAGAAGCTCCTCGACGCCATCGCCCAGCCTTTCGACATCGAGGAGCACGAGATCTTCGTCACGTCGTCCATCGGCATCGCGGTGTATCCCGACGACTCCGACGATCCCGAGGAGCTCCTCAAGCACGCCGACGTCGCGATGTACCGCAGCAAGGACTTGGGCCGCAACACCTACCAGTACATCGACGAGAACCTGGCCGAGCATCGCTTGCGCCAGCACTCGCTCGAGACGGCGCTGCGCGCCGCGCTCGCCGACGAGGTGCTGCGCTTGCACTTCCAGCCCGTGGTGCGCATCGAGGACCGCGCCATCGTGGGCGCCGAGGCGTTGTTGCGCTGGAGCGATCCCGAGCATGGCAACGTGCCGCCGCAGGTCTTCATCCCGCTGGCGGAGGAGTCGGGCCTCATCCACGCGCTGGGCGAGTGGGTGCTGCGCTCCGCGGCCAGGCAGTGCGTCGCGTGGCGGCGCGGGGGGCTCGCGCTCACCGTCTCGGTTAACCTGTCGGCGCGCCAGTTCTATCGCGAGGATCTCGCGCAGCGCATCTGCGACATCGTGCGCCAGGAGCAGTGCGAGCCGTCGTGGATCGAGCTCGAGGTGACCGAGACGAGCCTGCTGCACGACCTCGATGCGATCCGTAAGGTGCTCCACCAGCTGCGCGACGAGGGCTTCTCGGTGGCCATTGACGACTTCGGCACCGGTTATTCTTCGCTCACGCATCTTAAGCACTTCCCCATCGACACGCTCAAGATCGATATTTCCTTCATTGCCGACCTCGAGTCGGATCCGCAGGATGCCGCGATCACCGAGGCGATCATCGGTCTGGCGCGCGGCCTCGGCCTGCGCGTGGTGGCCGAAGGCGTGGGCACGCGCGAGCAGCTCGAGTTCCTCGAGGTACGCGGCTGCGACTGCTTCCAGGGCTACTGGGCGAGCAAGCCGCTGCCGGCCGATGCGTTCCACGACTACGTTCGCCGCAAGGGCGCCTAGGTAAACTCCGGGCTTCGCCGCGTTGCGGCGGTCGTGTCTGGAGACGTCATGTTCGGCGCGCACGAGATTGCGCTCTTCTTCGTTGCGGTCGCGATCTACTTGATGGTGATCGAGGTGGGTTTCCGCCTCGGCTTGCGGTATCGGCAGCCCGACGACGAGGGTGGCCGCTCGCACGTCACCGGGCTGCAGTCGGCGCTCCTGGGCCTCCTGGCGCTGCTCCTCGGCTTCACCTTCGCGATGGCCGTCAACCGCTACGACCTGCGCAAGTCGCTCGTCATCGAGGAGGCCAACGCCATCGCCAAGGTGCATTGGCGCTCGCAGCTCGCGCCCGAGCCGCAGCGCGCCGAGCTCGCCCGATTCCTGCGCGACTATGTGGTCGCGCGCGTGACGCTGCACGAGATCGACGAGGGTCCGGAGGAGCTCGCTGGGCAGGACGCCGCCACCGATAAGCTCGAGCAGGAGATCTGGGCGCGGGCCGCGGCGCTGCAGGGGCCGGGCAGCGGCACCGCCTCCACCGGCACGCTGTTCATCCAGGCGATCAACGACATGATCGACGTCCACGAGAAGCGGCGGGTGGCCCTCGAGAATCACGTCCCCGAGGCGGTGCTCAACCTGCTGTTCGTGGTCTCGGCGGGCGCGATCGGCTTCATCGCCTACGCGAGCGGGCTCTCGGGACGGCGGCGCTACGTGTCGACCGTGATCTTCGCGATCCTGATCGCCTTCGTCCTCACGTTCATCCGCGACATCGACCAGCCGCAGGGCGGGCTCGTGACCGTGGGGCAGGAGAGCATGCTGCGCCTGAAGGACCGCCTCGACGCGACCGTGCGCTGAAGCGCTCGCCGAAACCGGCGCGGAGGAGGGCGCGGAGCAGCGGAGCGGATGCGGCGGGTTGTCAGTCGAGCGAGGCGATCCACGCCGCGAGGTGCGTCGCGGCGTCTTTCCAGCCCGGCTCGAGCATGAGCATGTGGGCCATGCCGGGCAGCACCGTCGCGTCCACGCGATGATGCCGCGCGGTGGCGCGCACGTCGTCGGGGGTGGCGATGCGATCGCCCGTGACCCCCATCACGAACGCCGGCGAGCTGGCCTGGGGCTCGGCCCAGTGCAGGCGCATCGAGAGGTCGAAGAGCGCGCGTGCCGACTCGGAATTGAGGTGCCGCATCGCCTCGGCGAGGATCGCCGGGGCCACGCGGTCGCTGAAGTAGAACGGGCGCAGGGCCGTGAGCACGTCGGAGGACAGCCGC
The DNA here is from genome assembly GCA_937958295.1 of uncultured Pseudomonadota bacterium. Taxonomy (GTDB): domain Bacteria; phylum Pseudomonadota; class Gammaproteobacteria; order Burkholderiales; family Casimicrobiaceae; genus VBCG01. The sequence continues at coordinate 1,647 of CALFEY010000278.1, read as the reverse complement.
GTGGGGTCGAGGCCCAGCATGTGCGGGCCGAACGCGACGTGCGACGTCGCCAGACGGGCGGCCACCGGCATCAGTCCGGTGGGTGGGACCGGCGCGAGCAACGCCGCGCCCCGGATAGGCCGCGTGGCCATCATGCGCTCGAGCACGGCCGCGCCCATCGAGTGGCCGATGAGCACGGGCGGCGCGCCGAGATCGGCCGCGATCCGCTCGACGTCGGCCACGTAATCGTCGAGCCCCGCGATGAAGAGCGTCTCGGCGCCGCTGCTCGTGCCATGGCCCCGCAGCGACAGCGCGTGCGCCGGATAGCCGTGCTCCGCGAACCACGGGAGGAAATACGGCTCCCAGCACCAGGCGTCGCAATAACCGCCGTGGACGAACAGCAGCGGCGGCTTGCGGGTGGCGCGCGCGGGCTTGCGCGACCGGAGCTCGAGCATTCGGGGAAATCCGTCTTGGCGAATCGACGAAGCGGGGCGGCGGCGTGGGAGGGGCGCGACATGCGCGCCGCGAGGCCGCGGCAGGAGGGGGACTTGAAATCGCGAGGCCGCTATTCTATCTGTCCCCGAGGGGCATTGCATCCTTGATGCTGTCCCACGAGTGCGAACCGCCGCGGGCGTAGACTGCGCCGCTGTCGAACCGCGATCCTTGCCGCCCCAACCGCACGATGAGCAAAGTGCCCCGCCTGTCGAAAGTGACGAGCCCCCCGCCGGCGCCTGCGGCGGCGTCGGAGCGCGCCTTCGACGCCTCCGAGCTGCTCCGGCACCTCCCGCACCGGCCCGGCGTGTACCGCATGTTCGATGCGCAGGGCAATGTGCTCTACGTCGGTAAGGCGCGCGACCTCAAGAAGCGGGTGTCCAACTACTTCCAGAAGAGTGGACACGAATACCGTATCGCGGCCATGGTTTCGCATGTCGTGCGGGTCGAGACGACCGTGACCCGTTCCGAGGGCGAGGCGCTGCTCCTCGAGAACAACTACATCAAGGAATACGAGCCGCGCTACAACATTCTCTTCCGGGACGACAAGAGCTATCCGTACGTCTGCATCACGAGCGACGCCTATCCGCAGCTGCGCTTCCATCGCGGCGCGCTCGATCGCAAAAATCGCTACTTCGGGCCGTTTCCAAGCGCCGGAGCGGTGCGCGACGGCATCGCCACGCTGCAGAAGGTCTTCCTCCTGCGCACCTGCGAGAACACGGTGTTCAGCAACCGCTCGCGGCCCTGCATGCTGCACCAGATCGAGCGGTGCACGGCGCCCTGCGTGGGCCGGATCGGCGAGGCGGAATACCGCGACGACGTCGAAGGCGCCTCGCTTTTCCTGCGCGGCAAGGGGCCGGAGGTGCTCGCCCGCCTGCAAGGGCAGATGGAGGATGCCGCCGGCAAGCTCGAATTCGAGCGCGCGGCGCGAGTGCGGGACAAGATCGCGCGCCTGCAGACGCTCCAGTCGCGCCAGTTCGTCGAGAGCGCGACCGCCGGCGACATCGATGTCGTGGCCGGCGCCATCGAGCGCGGGCTCTTTGCGGTCAACGTGGTGATGGTGCGCGGTGGACGCCACGTGGGCGACCGCACGTTCTTCCCGCGTCACGCCGACGCCGCCGAAGTCGAGGGGACGGCCGAGATCGTGCCGGCGTTCCTCGTGCAGCATTATCTGGA
>CALFEY010000277.1 GCA_937958295.1 uncultured Pseudomonadota bacterium | reverse complement strand
GAGCGCGGTTGACGCGATCTCTTAGATGGGTGCGCACATCCCCACGCCGTTGGGGCCGTAGCCGCCGGCCTTGTACCCTTTGGCCAGCATGGCAACGCGGGTGGCGTTGTCGGCCGTGAGGCGCGCGTTCGTGTCGCCGCGGTTGTTGTCGAGCCGGTAGACTGGCGTGGTGTCCTTAGGACAGGCGCCCGTGACCGAGTACGGCAGGCCCATTTCGAAGGCGCTGGGGTTCTCGCTCACCCACGCGGCGTTGAGCGGCGCAGCGTTGTAGTCCGAGCATTCCGTGGCATTGATGCTGAACACGTGCGCATCGATGGTTGCACCGCCGGTGCCGTAGTAGCGGCACACGGCTGTTCCCCGCCCTTGCGCGCTGCCCGGTACGAAGCCCTTGAACGACTGGCCGGTACGCATCCATACATTGCCACTGTCGAGGGCCGCCATCTCGGCCGCGTCGGACGTGTAGAAGTACTGGTCCTTGGCCGCGCGGTAGTACTCGACGACGCTCGTGGAAGGCACCGTGGCGACCGCCTTGAGGATGCTGCTCGACTCGGCCTGCGCGATCATCGCGTCGGCATCGGCGCGCAGGAGATACCGCTGCGCCACCATGGTGTTCGCCGAAGCGCGCACGCCGGCAAGCCAGGCTTCGCGCGTGCCGTAGCGCTCCTCGAGCGACGGCCGCGGATCGCCCACCGCCTCACGGGCGGCCTTCGTTTCGGCGAACGCGACATACCCACCGGCGGGCGAGCCCTGAATGCAGGTCTGCCCCTTCTGGAAGCCGGCCGCGAACGTGTTGTAGCCGAGGTAGGTGCCGAGCGGATTTTGCAGAAGGGGCGCCTTCAGACCCACCAGCTCGTTGCCGTCGCGGTCGACCGCGGGAACCCGTTGCGGCAGCACTTGCAATACGGTGGGAATGCGGCTCGCGACACCCGACTGGTCGAGGTAATTGAAGCCCCCACCCACGTAATAGTCGAGCAGCGGGTACTGGAGGCCGTCGGGGGCCGGCGTGCCGGGAATGCGCGGCGCTCCCATCGCGCCCGAGGTGTTCACCGTGAGCGTCTGGTCGGCGAGCTTCGGATACACGGAAGGCGGCGGCGTGGTGCCCTTCGTGACCCAGTCGACCAGCGCGACCATGAGCGCCGCCCGCATCGGATTGGTGGGGGTGGGGTTCGACGGCAGCAGGCACCCTGCCACCGGTCCGGTGACGCTCGCGAAGCCCCCGGGCCCTCCCCCGTGATTGGAGCTCGCCATGTAGTAGCGGCGATGGTTTTCGCCGATGGGAAGGTCCTGCTTCGCATCGGTGCCGACCATCACGAACGAGTGGCGAAGGCCGTAGATCTCCGTGGAGCCATAGGTCTCTATGATCTTCGGACAGGAGTTGGTGGCCATGCAGCGGGACAGGACCCCCCATTCCGGCCGGCCCCGCGGGCCGTCGGGTGACGGCAGGTACCAGTCGGCTCCCTCGTGGGCCAGCTCCCGGAACACCACCAGGCCGCCGGGCAGCGCGAAGCGGCGGTTGAGATCGGTGACCCGTGCCGCGATGTTGGGATTGGCGCCTTCCCATACGATGCGGTTGCCCTCGTCCAGATTGAAGCCGAGCATGATCAGCAGCTTCACGAACGTGCCGGATTGCGACGTGCCCTCGATGATTCCCCACTTGATGTAGCCGGCCACCGGGTTCTTGTTGCCGAAGTCGTCCTGCGTGCCGTAGCGCAGGAACGAGCTGATGTCGCGCGTGGCGGCGAGGCCGATGCCCGCGACGAGGGGGTCGTACACCTCGTAGAAGAGCTCATAGAGCTTGGTGGAGTCGAAGCCTTCGCGCAGGCACACCCGGGTGGCGTCGGGCGTGCCCGGGAAGGGGACGGTGCGGCAGTCGGCAAAGGCCCAGTCCGCCGATGCGACGGCCGTGACGCCGGTCTGCACCCCCTCCATCGACTCGGCCGAGATCATGTTGAGCGTGAAGCGCGACGTATCCATCGACACCGTGGGATAGCGTGTGACTTGGTTGCGCGGGATGATGATCTGCTGCGTATTGCCGCTCGCATTCATCCAGCGGGTCGTGAAGGGACCGCTGATGCGCGAGCCGTCGGCGTTCTTGGCCACGGGCAGTTCCATGGTCTGGTTCTGCGCCGTGGGCGTCACGTCACCCTGCCAGCCCGCCACGATCGAGACGCGGCCGTCGGCGTTGGCCGCGGCGGTGCCGTTGCCCCGGTTGACCACGGAGTAGAAGAGGACGCCGTTGCTCTTGCCCATGTCGATGGGCTTCTGGATCGAGAACGTCATGTTGTACTCGACCATGCCCCGGGCGTTGCGCGGGGCGAGCTTGAGGTCGGTGATGATCTCGTTATGCGGATCGTTGGGGCTCAGTTCGCCGTAGGCCCGGCCGTAGACGCGCTCGTACTGGCCTGCGGCGCCGTAGGCTTGTCCGTTATTTGCAGGGGACTCCACCCCCTGTATCTCCAGCTTGGTGATGCGTGCCTCCACCACTGGGGCGGCCACGGTCGCACCGGCCGCGAGGGCCAGCGCGATCGCACAACGGGAACGTCTCGTTGCCATGTCGATTCCTCCTTGCGTTCGAGGCGGTGCGGCGAAGCCGCCCGCGGAACGATCTCGTCTCGGATCGTTTGTGTAATGTATACTAAATGCTTAATGGGAAAGATCGCAAGGCATTTGCGCGCGTGCCTCCCGGCACTCCGCCGCGGCCTGGCAGGTGTTCTCGCGCTTGCGGCGCTGCCGGCTACCGGCGCCCCCTATATCGCGCTCGTCGCCGCCGACCAGCCGCCTGCCACGTGCTCGGGCGCCGGGCCGACTCCCGTCTTCACGGCGCTGGTAGACCTGCCGCCGACCACGCGCTACCGCTTCTCGACCGCCTTCGTGGTGCCCTACTTCTTCGACGACGAGGGGGAGTTCAACCTCATCTGGAACCAGGACGCGACGCTCCTCGTATCGCCTTACGCGCATCCGGGGCCAGCGCAGGGAGCGGTGGCCCTGCCCCTGCCTCCTCTGGCCTCGTGGTATGCGGGCTTCGGAGAGGTACCCGAGCACACCGAGCTCGCGCTGCGCGTGGCCGCCTACGACGAAGAGGGCCGGACCGTCGCCACCTCACGTGTCACTTGGGATTGCACCAGCGGCACCGTGCTCTCGCTCGAGCACCGGGGCAATGCCATCCTGGCGCCGTCACCCGTCTCCGTCGTCGAGTATTACAACGCATCCCTCGCGCACTACTTCATGACCGCAGGCCCGGCGGAGATTGCGGACCTCGACCGCGGCCGGCATCCGGGCTGGGCGCGCACGGGCCTGCAGATGCGCGTGCTCGCCGATGCCGGCACCATTGCCGGGAGCGTGTGCCGCTTCTACCTGCCGCCGGCGTCGGGAGACTCGCACTTCTACAGCGCGAGCGACGGAGAGTGTCGCGAGGTGGCAGCGCGTTTTCCGCAGTTCGCGCTGGAGACGACCACCGCCTTCGCCGTGTTTCCCGCCGACGCCGTTGCGGGCAGCTGCGCGTCCGGGACTCGCCCCGTCTACCGCGCCTGGAATGCCCGCACCGACTCTAATCACCGGTACGTCACGGATCGCGCTCTACGTGACACGCTCGTGGCGCAGGGCTACGTGGCCGAAGGCCATGGGCCGGATGCCGTGGCGTTCTGTGCACTGCGCTGAGCCGCCGCTACCGAGCGGGCCAGCACCTCGATTGCATGCAGCGCCGTGCGCTTACCCGTGCCACGGGTGCCGTCGGCGATCTGGTGACGGCAACTCGTGCCATCGGCCACGATGAGCGTATCGGCCTCCGCCTTACGCACCGCCGGAAGCAACGACAGCTCGGCCATCGCGAGCGACACCGGATAGTGCGCGGCTTCGTAGCCGAAGGCGCCCGCCATGCCGCAGCAGCTCGACTCCACGACGTCGACGGCGAGGTCCGGCACCTGCCGCAGCATGCGCAACGCCGGCGTCAGCGCATCGAACGCCTTTTGGTGGCAATGCCCGTGCACCAGCGCGCGCCGCTGCGCCAGCGGCGCGAGTGGCAAGCGCGATCGGCCTGCAACGTGCTCGCGATCCAGGAACTCCTCGATCAGCAGCGCCTGCCCCGCTAGGGTCACGGCGAGCTCGCCCAGCCCCAGCACGAGGAACTCGTCACGCAGGGTGAGCAGGCATGAGGGCTCGAGACCCACCACCGGCGTGCCGCGCACAATGGCCGGGGCGAGCGCAGCGAGCATGCGGCGGGCCTCGGCGCGCGCCTCGTCGACCCGGCCCGCGGCAAGATAGGTTCGCCCGCAACACAGCGGCCGTCCGGAATGTGGATCGCCGGGCGCAGGCCGTGCGATGGACACGCCGTGGCCGCCGGCGCGGAGGACGGCCAGTGCCGCATGCGCGTGGGCAGGCTCGAAGTAACGGGTGAACGTGTCGACGAACAGCACCACGTCGGCTGCCGGGAGCGCGACCTCGCCCGCGGTCGCCGGGCGGGCGAAGACGTCGCGACGGAACCCCGGCATCGTTCGCTCCGCCGCGATGCCCAGCATCCGCTCGCCGAGGCGGGCGAGCGCCGGAGAACGTTCACGCAAGCCCAACAGCCAGGGCACCCGCGCGGCCCACGGCGCCCAGCGCGGGAGCGTGGCCACGAGATCGCCGTTGCGCGTTCCGCCATGGGCGGCGCGCCAGTGATGAGCCGCCTCGATCTTCATCCGCGCCATGTCGATACCCGTGGGGCATTCGCGACGGCATCCCTTGCATCCCACGCACAGCTCGAGCGCATCGTGCACGGACTCGGCGGCGAGCCCCTCGCCGACCTGTCCCGACAGCGCCAGGCGGAGCGTATTGGCGCGCCCGCGCGTGACGTGCTGCTCGTCGCGCGTGACGCGATAGCTCGGGCACATCGTTCCCGCGTCGAACTTGCGGCAATGGCCATTGTTGTTGCACATCTCCACGGCCTTGCCCAGGCCGTGCGCCGGGTCGTCGCCCGTGCCGGGCGCCGACAGGGCTTCGGTAACGGCGTCGGCGTGCACGTTCCACGCGGACCAGTCGAGCGCGGGCATGACCGGCGCAATCCGGTAATCGGGCGCGAAGCGGAAGAGCGTGCGCTCGTCCATCGGCGTGGGCGCGACGATCTTGCCCGGATTCATGAGGCCGCGCGGATCGAACAGCGCCTTGATCTCGCCGAACGCGTTTGCAAGCCGCGGGCCGAACTGCCACGACACCCACTCGCTGCGCACGAGCCCGTCGCCGTGCTCGCCGGAGAATGCCCCTTTGTACCGGCGCACGAGGGCCCCCGCCTCTTCCGCGATCGCACGCATCTTGCCTGCACCGTCGCGCCGCATGTCGAGGATGGGCCGCACGTGCAGCGTGCCCACCGACGCATGCGCGTACCAGGTACCGCGAGTGCCGTGGCGCGCGAACACCTCCGTCAACTGCGCGACGTAGTCGGCGAGGTGGTCGAGCGGCACCGCGCAATCCTCGATGAAGGATACGGGCTTGCCATCGCCTTTCATGCTCATCATGATGTTGAGCCCCGCCTTGCGCACGTCCCACAGCGCCTTCTGCGCCGCGGCGTCTGGCATGCGCACGACGCTGCCCGGGTGCCCGAGGTCGCCCATCATGGTGACGAGATCGTCGAGGTGATGGCGCGGCTCCTCCGCCTCGTCGCCCGCGAACTCCACCAGCAGGATCGCCTCGGGCTCGTCCACGAGCGCCGCTTCGATGACCGGACGGAATGCCGGATTGCCACGCGCGAGATCGATCATCGTGCGATCGACGAGCTCGACCGCGGTGGGGCCGAGCGTCACGATGTGGCGCGTGCACTCCATCGCCCGATGCAGCGACGGGAAGTTCGCCACGCCCAGCACGCGATGCCGCGGCAACGGCGCCACGGCGAGCGTGAGCGACCGCGTCCATGCCAGGGTGCCTTCGCTGCCCACGAGCAGGTGCGCGAAGTTGACGCTGCCGTCGCTCGTGTACGGACGCTCGCTTTGCGGATGGAACACGTCGATGTTGTAGCCGCCCAC